>CAZLUR010000017.1:0-33004 GCA_964562725.1 uncultured Desulfohalobiaceae bacterium
ATAAATCTTTTCAGTTTTAGTTAGTTGTGCTGCCCTGATAGTGTTCAGGCAAGTTTTAAGCCTGAGTTATTCAGGATTGCGAATGCTCAGACATTGTATTTGAGGCCTGTTTTGCTGACTGCAGGTCTTGCATGGATCCGGTGGGGCATTTATCCAGGCATACTTTGTGTGCACGGCATCTTTCAGGGAGTACCACGGTCATGCTGTCCTGCATGACTACGGCATTTTCCGGGCATTTCTTGATGCACATGCTGCAGCTGATGCAGCCTATGCTGCACACTGACTTGACTACCTTGCCAGCATCACGGCTGGAGCAGAGATTGGCCGTGGGTTGGCTGATGGGGATTAGTCTGGGTAGATTTCTAGGACAGGCCTGCAGACAGCAACCGCAGCCGGTGCAGAGATCAATATCCACAACCGGCAGGCCGTTTTTACCCATGCTCAGTGCGTCAAAAGGGCAGGCTTTGACACAGGTGCCCAGGCCGACGCAACCGTATTTACAGGCTTTGTCCCCCCCTGTAGAGGTAATAGCTGCAAAACAGTCCTCTGCCCCGGAATATTGGAATCGTTTCCAGGCCTTTTGGTCATCACCCTGGCAAAATATTTTGGCTACCTTACGTTCTCCTATTTCGGCCTGGACCCCCAGAACGCAGCAGACCTGCTCGGTGACATCGGCGCCAGCTGCAACGCATTTGTTCGGTGCTTCACCATGTTCTACAATGGCCTCGGCGTATTCAGAACATCCGGCATACCCACATCCACCACAGTTTGCACCAGGCAGGATATCCATTATGGTCTCTGTTCTGGGATCAGTGTATACGTGAAAAACTTTGGCTGCCAAGCCCAGCACCAGGCTGAGCAGAATACCCAAACCTGAAAGTGCCAGTACTGCGCTCAGGAAGGATGTCATAACAGTCACTCTCTTTTAGGCTTATTTTGTTTATTGTCCCAGACCAATGAAGCCGTGGAAGCAAAGAGCCATAATTCCTGCAGTGATCAAGGCGATGGGGAAGCCAGACATGAGACTGGGTACCCTGCCCAGGGCAAATCTTTCTCTAAGGGCGGCCAGAACTAACAGGGCCAGGCTGAAGCCCAAGGCTGTAGCTACTGCGTATACAATGGTCTGCAAAAAAGTGTGCTCTTCCTGGATGTTTAATATGGCCACGCCAAAGATCATGCAATTGGTGGTAATCAAGGGCAAATAAATACCCAAGGCCTTGTACAAGGGTGGGGCAATTTTTTGCAGGATTATTTCTACTAGTTGGACCAGAGAGGCAATAACCAGGATGAAGGACACAGTACGCAGATACTCCAGCTCCAAAGGGATGAGCAGGAAATTGTACACATTCCAGGTAATGGCGCTGGCCAGGACGTTGACGAACAGGGCCGCGCCAGACATGCCTAATGCGCTGTCCAGGCTGCTGGATACGCCAATAAAGGGGCAAACCCCCAAAAATCTGATCAATAAGATGTTGTTGGCAAATATTGCGGTGACAATTAGCAGTAGATACTCATCCATGGCGAAAATCCCTCAGGCTGTTGGTTTCTCTAGCAACGGCTTTTTTCCAGCTTAACCGAGATGACGTTCATCAAAAATATGAGCAGTCCCAGCAGGATAAAGGCACCAGGCGGTCTCTGGAATAGTTCGAAACCCATGTATGCGGCTGGCATAATCTGCAGTCCGAACCAGGTGCCCACACCGATTATCTCCCTGATGGAGGCCAGGATTACAAGGGAAATGGTAAAGCCCAGACCCATGCCTACGCCGTCGGCAATGGCCAAGTGCACAGGATTTTTCCTAGCAAAGGCCTCGGAGCGGCTCAGGATAAGGCAATTGACCACTATCAAAGGAATCCAGATGCCTAACACTTCGAACAAAGGATAAAAATAGGCCTCCATGAGCAACTCCACAATAGTCACTGCTGAGGCAATGATCACGATGAATACCGGGATCCTGACCTTGGGCGGAATATAGCTTCGAAAAGCAGAAACCAGGGTATTGGCCAGAAAAAGCACAAAAATTACCCCGCAGCCTAGGCCCAGGGCACTGTCCACGCTGGCTGTGACCGCCAGGGTAGGGCACAGGCCCAAAACGATTCTCAGCGGAGGCAGATCACTCCATAGCCCTTTGGTGAACTCTTTAACCATCTGCGCCATTTACAACTCTCCTCATGGGCTTTCTATTCAGATTCCAGTATCTTGGATTTGTACTCCTGAAAGATCTCCACTCCCTTCTGTATTGCGTTTTGAATAGCGTGGGAGGTCATGGTGGCTCCGGAACGAGCGTCAATATCCGGGCTGCGCGCGCCAAAATTGGTATCCAAAGGCTTGCTTTTGAACTGGCCCATAAACTCCTGGCTGTTTATGGCCTTAGTGCCTACGCCCTGGGTTTCAGAATGGGTGGTGACATCCACGCTGCCTACTTTTGCTTCCTCATCCCCTAGGAGTATAGAGACCATAACGCCCACATCTCCTTCATATCCGCCTGCTACTGCCTCCAGGGCCACAGCCTGCAGTTGGCCGTTTTTTTTGGCCAGAAAGAAGATCTGTTCCTGGGGTT
The DNA here is from genome assembly GCA_964562725.1 of uncultured Desulfohalobiaceae bacterium. Lineage (GTDB taxonomy): Bacteria > Desulfobacterota > Desulfovibrionia > Desulfovibrionales > Desulfothermaceae > CAZBUB01. The sequence goes on from CAZLUR010000017.1 coordinate 2,561, forward strand.
TGCCCCGTTTGTCTTCTCCTATAACCAGGGTCAGCCTGTCCTGCAAGGGGTCATTGTCATAATCCACATTGGCCAAGGCCTGCTCTAGGGCTGGAGCCTTGATATTTCTCAGCCTTTGATATTCTATTTGTTCTTCTGTAGCCATCTTGACCAGAGACAGGGCGCCGCCCCAGAAACCTGTCACAATAGCCAGGACCAGAACCATCCTCATGATTTCCCTTGCAGTCACGGCTACCTCCTCCCGAAGACCTCGGGTCTAAGTTTGTCCAGAAAAGGCGTGGCCAGATTCATTATAAAGACTGCATAGTAAGCCCCAAAAGGCCAGGCCCCCCAGGTACGGATGATTACGGTCAAAATGCCTGCTGCCAAACCGAAAATAATCATACCCTGCGGAGAGACCGGAGTGGAAGGCATGTCTGTAACCAGGAAAAAAGCAGCCAAAAAGGTGCCGCCTGCCAGGAGATGGAAAATTGGATCTGCGTACGCATTTGGATCAATGGCCCAGAACAGGGCAGAGAACAAAAATACTCCAGCCAGGTAGGGAATTGGTAGACGCCAATTGATGGTCTTTCGGGCCAGAAGATAGGCTCCTCCCAGCAGGAGCATCAGGCTGGATACCTGTCCTAGAAAGCCAGGGATATGGCCCAGGAATAGATCGCTATAAGTGTAATATTCCCGGATAAAGGCCGGGCCTTGATCCTTGAAGACTTGCAAGGGGGCTAGGGCCTTGGCCGGATCAAGGTTAGCCACCATCCAGTCCTGCATATGGTCTGGAAAAGAAATCTTGAGCACCACCCAGGACAGCAAGACAGAGTTAAAGGGGGTACTGCCCAGGCCGCCGAAGATCTCCTTGCCCAGGAGAATCATGATCAAAGTGCCTACTATGATCAGCCACCAGGGCGCAGTCGGCGGTAGAAGCATGGCCAGGATCAAGGCGGAGCTGGCCGCACTGAGATCATTTATGGCCAAGGGGCGTTTAGTACAGGTTTGCAAAATGCCTTCCCAGGCCATGGCGGAAATAATAGCTATGGCTATAATGTAGACCACTTGCGGGCCGAAAAAATAGATAGCAAACAAAACTGCCGGGATCAGGGCCAGCATGAAGTCCAGCATAATCCGGGATATTCTGTGCCCGATATGCAGGTGGGGTGAAGGGGAGACCACCAGATTAGACATGTTCCTGACTCCTTTGCGCAGTTAGCATGGACTTGCCCAGCTGGATCCATTGTACCATGGGTATTAGAACAGGACAGACATAGGCGCAGCACCCACATTCAATACAGCTGAAAATATCGTTTTTGGCTGCCAGGGAATAATGGCCCCCTTCAGAAAATCCTGAGATCAAAAAAGGCATGAGCCGCATAGGACAAGCCTGTACACAATAACCGCACTTGATGCAGGCCTCAGCACTTGGGGTATAAAGCTTATCCTTGTCCAGGACGATTACTTGGGACATATCCTTGGTCACGGGCATGTCCAGGCTGGATATGGCCCGTCCTGTGAGGGCTCCTCCGACAATGACCTTGCCCACTCGTTGTTCATCCAGTCCTACATTCTCTAGGATCTGTTTCAGGGGAGTACCTATGCTGACCAGAAGATTTCTGTGCTGATCCAGTCCAGACCCACCCAAGGTCAGGTATTTCTCCAGTTGAGGCAGAGACTGGCTCAGGCATTGGCTCAGCCAGTATGCGGTTTCTATACTAAAAATGCTCAGGGCAAGATCTTCTGGTTTTTTTTCAGCAGGATATTCCTGTTTGCTTACGGCCTGGACCAAAAGTTGGTCCATGTGCTGGGGGTGTTTAGGGGGCACTGCTAAAAACTGAATAGAGTCCTGGTTTAGCAACCCTTGATCCAGTCGGGCCAGATCAGGAGTAGAGACAACCAGTACAGCCTGCTTTGCACCTGTCATGCGCAGTAAGATATCTATCCCTTTTTGGACTTCAGTCCATAGATTGGCCAGCAAATAGCTCTTGCTGCTGCTTATCAAAAGTTCATCCAGGGTATTGATTATCAGGGTCTTTACCTGGCTGGCCCTGGTCAGCTGAACTTTTTTCAGCACAGGCATGGTGACTGGGCCTGCATCGTTTATCCCGGCTTTGATCAATTTGCCCAGATTATGTTCATACTGCAGGTAGGAATAGTCAGTGGCCCCGCTGGAATCCGACTCAATGGTTATTGCAGTGGTATTCCTGGCATTGGGCAGTACAAAGCTGGTCTCTATCCTGGTCACTTGGCCTGAAACAGGGGAATGCACTGCAGTGTGATTGCTTAGGCCTAGGATTGTGCCTCTTTTGACCTGGCCCCCTTTTTTGACCTGCAAGACACAGGGTTCTCCCCTATGCTGCTGAACAAGGACTGTGGCCTGCTCAGGAAGCGGGACCTGGATAATGTCTGGAATCAGTCTGCTGCCAGAGGAGGGCAGTTTTAGGCCTCCTGTAAAGCTTGATGAAAACATGTATGCTCTCTTTGCCTTGTTGGGATTAACAGGGGCTTAAGATGCTTTGCAAAAATGATGTGTCAAATTGTGAAATTTTAAACGTGCTATATTGGGTTTTGCAAAAATTGTCAAGGCAGCTATCATGGGCCCAGATTCAGTTGTTCAAAACCGCTCATTTGGTTGCTTGCCTTGTTCTGCACTAGCGCAGTTTTTTTTAGATCTAAATTGTGCATTGACAAAGGGGCCTGGTGGTCTGCTATATCTTAATTTTATTTCAAGGCAAATTATTAATCAAAAAGGAGATTGTATGTTCAGTAGAATAGGGAGTCAGCCGATACTTTGTTTGTGTGTTATCATCCTGTTTTTAGCAGGGATTTTGTTTTATTCCCCGGGTTTGGCCCAGGAACAAAAAGAGGAGCAGCAGGGACAGCAGCAAGAGGAGCAGCAGGGACAGCAGCAGATGCAGGAAGGACAATCCCAGGTCAGAATGCAGCAAATGTTGCAAAGGGCCCAGGAATTGCAGGCTGATCTGGAGGAGATTCAAGAAAGCACTCTGGAAAAGCGGCCTGAACTGCAGGAACAGCAGCAAGAGCTGTCAGAACTGATGAATACAAGGATGGAGGAGAATCTGCAGGCTGAAGATGTGGATGTTGAACGGTTGCAAAGCATTAGACAGCAATTGCAAAACGAGGAGCTGGCAGAAAGTGAGCAGCAGGAGCTAAATCAGGAGTTTCAGCAAAAGGCCCAGGCCTTTCAGGAAGCTCGGATGAAGACCATGCAGGATCAGGATATCCAAAACAGGCAGGAAGAGTTTGGTCAAAAGATGATATCGGCCATGGAGGAGGAGCAGCCTGGCGCAGAGGAAATGATTGAAGAGCTGCGGCAGATCCAGATGGAGTTTCAGCAGATGCAGCAGCAGATGCAAGGCAGCGGCATGAACCAGTAATTGCACTGGTTATAAGCCGGAAATAAGCAAGGCCGGAGAAACCTCTTCTCCGGCCTTGCTTGTGGAGTATTTTTATTCTTGGTCCTGCTCAGGCTTGGATTCAACTCTTTCCTGGTCTGGATCTGTGACTGGTACAGAGGGTTCTGGCTGACCCTGGCTGGGAGTGAAGTATTTGAATATCTCCAGGGGGATGGGCATGATTGTGGAAGCCTTGCTTTCATAGGTCATCTCGCGCATAGTCTGCAGGTATCTGAGCTGTAAGGATGTGGGGTATTTGCTCATGATCTGGGCTGCATCAGTAAGGCGGGTGGCTGCCTGGAACTCCCCTTCGGCATTGATTACCTTGGAGCGCCGATCTCTTTCAGCCTGGGCCTGTCTGGCCATGGCCATCTGCATCTCCTGGGGCAGATCAATGTACTTGACCTCTACATTGGTGACCTTGATGCCCCAGGCATCGGTATGATCATCCAGAATGTCCTGGATCTGCTGGTTGATCTTGGCCCTGTGGGCCAGGATCTCGTCCAACTCCACAGAGCCACAGACACTACGCAGCGTGGTCTGAGCCAATTGGGAAGTGGCGAACATGAAGTCTTCCACTTCCAGTATAGAATTGTTTGGATCCACCACCCTGAAGTAGACCACTGCATTGACCTTGACGCTGACATTATCCTTGGTGATTACGTCCTGGGAGGGGACGTCCAGGGTTACGATACGCAGAGAGACCTTGACCATCTTATCAATGATCGGGATCAGGATGATCAGGCCCGGGCCTTTGACGTTGAGCACTCTGCCCAATCTGAAAATTACGCCCCGCTGGTACTCGTTGAGTATCCTGATGGCTGAGGCCAGGAAGAGTACTATGAGAATGATCAGAGGCAAAAAAGTGTACACAGTCTGCATGCAATACTCCTTTGTATTTTAGTTTAGTATTTGGGGCTGACAAGCAATCTTAAGCCTTGCAATTCCTGCACTTGGACAATTGTCCCGGGTTCCAGGGCTGTGCCGTCAGCTGTCCTGGCTTTCCACATCTCCCCCCGGATCAGGACTTGGCCTTCTTCTCCGCTCCAATTGACCACCTTGCCCTGCATACCCAGCATGGCCTCCTGTCCGCTTTGTCTGGGTTTGACCTGGGCTCTGGTGATCAAGTACAGGCCCAGGGCTATGAAACCGGAAACAGCGGCAATGGTGGGTAGAATAACCTGCAAAGGCAATCCCTGGAAGCCATATTCAAAGTCGAATAAGAGCAGGGAGCCCAAGAACAGGCAGACTACACCCCCTATACTGAGCAGCCCATAGCTGGCAATGGCCAGATCCAGGATGAAAAGGACAAAGCTGAATAGAATAAGCAATAATCCTGCGACATTGGTGGGCAAGACCGCCAGGGCGTAAAGTCCCAGGAGCAGGCAGGTGGCGCCAAAAACCCCTGGAAATACCGCCCCTGGATTGCTGAGTTCAAAGAACAGCCCGGCAATTCCGCCCATAAGCAGGAAATAGGCTATTTGGGGATTCAAGAGCCAGGAGAGCAGTTTGTAGCGCAGGCCAGGCTCGTATTCAACCAGTTCTACATCCTGGGCGCTGAAATGTATGCTCCTCTCCTGCCAGGTCAAGCCTCTAGCCCCTATTTGTTCCAGCAAGTCCTCAGGGCTGGTGGCTATCATATCCACCACCCTGTTTTGTACGGCTTCTGTGGCTGTGATGCTCACTGCTTTGCGCACTGCTTCTTCATACCATTGCACGTTCCTGCCCTTGGCCTTAGCCACTCCCCGGATCAGGCTCAGGAAATCATTCATGATTTTTTCTTGCATCGCAGAGGGTGTGTCCTCTCCACTGATCTGCACCGGCGTAGCTGCACCAATGGTAGTCTGAGGGCTCATGGCCGCTACAGTGGAGCCTGCCACCAGGAATACGCCGGCTGAGGCAGCCCTGGCCCCTTTGGGGCCTACCCAGGTAGCCACCGGCACAGGGGCATTGAGGATGCTTTTGAGCATATCGCGCATAGACTGCCCCAACCCTCCTGGAGTGTCCAGCCTGATCAGCAGAAATGCATGGCCTTCATCCTGGCAAAGTGCCAGGGCGTTGTCCAGCATATCTGACTGGGCAGGAGAGATGCTGCTGTCAATTTGCAGGTAAAGCACATTGATCCTTTGCCCGGGATCGTCCTGGGCTGCTGAGATATTGAATAATAGAAGCAGACCACAAAAAATAAAAACTAAGCTGAGCAAAAGACCGGTTTTAAACTTTATTCGCTGCATAACAGATATTTTTCCATATCTAGACTAACAGTTACGGTGATGGATGCCTACTACTTTTTTCAGTTCCACTACAAAGGCTATACCTGTACCTGGCTTGTCTAGTTCGCCCTTGTGCAGAATTTCAGACAAGACTCTTTCTGTAATCTCCTGGGGCACAGCAGTGAGCACGATCTCTTTTTCCGGTTCTATGGGTATGCCGAACAGGGTTTTGGTCTCCCTAATACCAGTGCCCCGGCCATAAAGTATGGTACCGCCTTCAGCCCCTGCTTCCTTGGAGGCCTTGACTATTTTTTCACTGAAATTTTTGTCCACAATACTTACGATGAGATCAAATTCTTGACTCATTGTTTAGTCCCCTTCATCCAGGTGTAGATGGTTCCAAAGATCATCAAGGACAAGATCGGAGCCAGAGCCACCAGGGCTATAAGGCCGAATCCGTCCAGTACAGGGTCCCTGCCTTCCATGGCTGCAGCCAGCCCCAGGGCCACTGCCAGCACAAAAGTCACAGTCATCGGGCCTGTGGCCACTCCGCCTGCATCAAAGGCAATGGCTATGAAGTTTGGATGGCAGAACTTGAGCAGTATCAAAGCCATACAATAACCTGGAAGTACAATGTAGTAAATGGATATCCCGTAAAGTATCTTGGCCATGGCCAGGGCCACGAATATGCCTACCCCCACTGCCAGGGTATACAGGATAAAGCTGTCCTTGATGTTGCCGGCAGAGGCCTTTTGTACTTCATAGCTCAGGATGCGCACTGCTGGTTCAGCAATAGTGGCCAGCAGGCCCAGAATAAAGCCTATGGGTATTACCAGCCAAGTATGCTGGATATTGCTCAGGACCAGCCCCATCTCTTGGCCTACAGGCATATAGCCCACATGCACCCCCTGCAGGAAAAGGGTTAGGCCGAGAATGCTCAACAGGACTCCTTTGAACAGATTGATTATATAAGCTCTGGGCAGGCCTACAAAAAAAAATTGAAACAGGATAAAGAATAAAATCAGAGGTGCAACTGCCCAGATTACTTCCAGCAGGATGGATCCGATGTGCAAAAATTCCCAGACTGTGTTCATGAATAGAGCATTCCCAGGATCATGGCCCCGATAACCGGGCCTATAGAGGCCAGCCCGATAAGCCCAAAGCCGTCGGAAAAAGAGCTCTTGCCGCCCAAGACGGCTGTGGTACCTAGACCCAAGGCCAGGATGAAAGGCACTGTGACCGGTCCGGTAGTCACTCCCCCGGCATCAAAGGACAAAGCCACGAATTCTGCCGGGGTGAAAAAGGAAAGTATCAGAATAGTTGTGTACCCTCCAGCCAGGATATAGGCTATGGGAATATCCAGCACAATCCTGAGCATGGCCAGGGCGGTGAAGACACCGACCCCTAAAGCCACAGTCAAAGTCAGGACGTTCTTTGCTATAAAACCCTCTGAGGCATAATCTACATATTGGGCTAGGACTTTGACATCTGGTTCGGCAATAGTCACAATAAAACCTAAAAGAAAGGCAAAAAAGAGCAAAAAGCTAAGCGAGCCTCTTTGGGGCAGCTCTGAGCCCAGGGCCTGACCCATGGGCAAAAGACCGATTTTGACCCCTTGCAGGAATAAGACCAGCCCGAAAAGGATAAACAAAGTGCCCAGTACAAAACGCAAAAACATAGCCCAAGGCATGCTGACCAGGGTCAATTGTAAAATGAGCACTGCCAGGGCTATGGGAGTTACAGCCTGCAGGGCTTCGGTAAATTCTTCCTTGAATCCTTTGTCCATTGCTATAAATCAGGGCAAAACAGTTACAGCGAACTCCAGCTGAGATCGCAGTAAAACATATAAATAAAAAATATTCAATGGAGCAAGTCGTGACTAAAATAAATGGTTCCTTACAGTTCTTGCAGCGAGTCTTAAAGGATCTGGAGCAAAAATACAAAGTGTTTTACAATGACCGCAGGCAAAGTCCAGAACAGGCCGGATGGCATGAGACTGAAGAAGAATACCAGGCCAGACAAAAGAGCTGGTTAAGCAAGAAGGCCAGGGGCTCAGGGCAAATGGACCAAGATTTGACAAAGCAAGAATAGGCAGATTCGATGCGGCATAAGATACTTGGTTTGGCCTTTTTATTTTATCTGATGTTGCTCCAGGGTTGTGCCTTGAGGCATGAAGCCCAGATATCAGATTTGCATATTATGCCTCAGGAAACACTGTATTATCTGCATCCATCTATAGGGCCCCAGGATGTCCTGCTAGACAAAGCAGCACAGGAAAAGCTGGCCCGGGAATTTTTGTCCCAGTGGTTCTCGCCTTGGAACGATACGCAACAGATTCCGGAGACGGCAGATTTTTTCAGGTATATAAAAGAGTTGCAAACAGAAACTGTCTTCGGGGAAAACAAAAGGCCCAGGGACCCTGCATGGCTGGCAGGACTTGTAGCTGATGCTAGACTCAAAGAATACCCTGCCCTGGACCAGCCAGGGATTGTAACCAGGAATTCCAGTTTAAGATTACTGCCCAGCCAGAGGCCAGTGTATCGAGATTTTTCACAGGCTGGGCAGGGATATCCCTTTGACCTTTTGCAGGTCTCAGCTATTTGGGCCGGCAGCCCCTTGCGTATCTTGCATGTTTCTGCAGATCAGGCCTGGTATCTGGTGCAGAGCAGTTTTGCCCCGGGCTGGATACCTGTCTTGGATGTGGCCAAGCTGGAGAAGAAATCAGCAGCTAACTACAGTCAGGGCAGGTTTGTGGCTATTATCCAGGACAAGGTTCCAGTCCAGGACAGTCAGGGCCATTATTTGTTCACTGCTCACATGGGCAGTTTGTTTCCACTGCTGCAAACAAGTAAACATAAATTGGAAGCCCTGGTGCCCGCCAGGGACGCTCAAGGCCGGGCAGTATGGTCAAGTGCCGTGTTCAGCATGGATCAGGCCCGGGTTTTTCCTATGCAGTTCGGAGCTTTTCAAATTGCGACTCTGGCTTCTGGATTGCTGGGTCAAAGCTATGGCTGGGGCGGCTTGTACGAAAACCGGGACTGTTCCGCCATGATTAGAGATTTGTTTGCAGCATTCGGGATCTGGCTGCCCCGTAATTCCAAGCAACAGGCAAATACAGGGCAGGTGCTGGAGCTGGCTTATATGGACCCTGCAGAAAAGCTAAGGGCCATATCGGAAAAGGCCAGACCCATGGCAACCTTGATATATGTCCCAGGGCATATCATGCTCTACTTGGGAAGCTACCAGGGACAACCAGCGGTATTGCACAATATGTGGGGTTTGCGCACCAGGGACTTCTGGGGCCGGGAGGGCAGGCGGGTGATTGGAGAGACAGTCATTACCAGCCTGCAGCCGGGTCATGATCTCTTTTGGCAGGACAAGGCGCAGGGAGATCTATTGCAGCGGGTACAGAGCATGAATATTTTGATCCCAGGTGCAGAGAAAGCAGCCCAGAATCTAACACCTTGAATTATTGATCCAAAAGGATGTCTGCTTATGACCTTATATCTGGTACAGCATGGTAAAAGTCTGCCCAAACAGGAAGATCCGGAGCAGGGTTTGTCCATGCAAGGCAAGTCAGAGGTGGAGCGGATAGCAAAAGTGGCTCAGAGTTATTCACTGCAGGTGAGTATCATTTTGCACAGTGATAAAAAAAGGGCCAGACAGACTGCTCAGATAATGGCGGACTACCTGCAGCCTAAAAACGGAGTGCAGGAAGAAAAAAACCTCGGTGCTTTGGACGATATTTCCATCTGGGCTGAAAATGCTCAAAAATTGGAAAAAACCATGCTGGTGGGCCACCTGCCCTTTATGCAGAAGCTGTTGGCCTGCCTGGTGGCCAAGGATGAACAAAAGCAGATTCTTAAGTTCCAGAATGGGGGCATTGTCTGTCTAAACCAGGAGGAGGACAGCCCTTGGCATATCAAATGGACCCTGATGCCCAATATCCAGTAAAACCTGAAACCCAGGGTCCGGAACTCAGCACTCTTATAACAGGGGCAGGTACCTCTTTAGTTCATAGTCAGTGACCTGGATGCGATAGTTGTGCCACTCCAGCCTCTTGTTCTGGATAAATTTCTCAAAGATGTGGCTGCCCAGGGCCTCTTGGAGCATGCTGCTGCGGCTCATTTCATCTATGGCTTCGTACAGGCTGCCGGGCAGGGTCTGTATACCGTGATGCAGTCTTTCCTCGTATTGCATATCGTAGATGTCAGATTCTACCGGGGATGGCAGGGGATAATCTTTTTCCATGCCTTCCAACCCTGCAGCCAGGGTAACTGCAAATGCCAGGTAGGGATTGCAGGCTGGATCCGGGGAACGGAGCTCAACCCGAGTAGCCTGTTCTTTGCCTGGCTTGTACATGGGGACCCGGACCAAGGCCGAGCGATTGCGTCTGGCCCAGGCAATATACACCGGGGCTTCGAAGCCAGGCACCAGTCTTTTATAGGAGTTCACCCATTGATTGGTCACAGCAGTGTATTCCCTGGCGTGTTTGAGTATTCCGGCAATGAAGGATTTGGCTTCTTTGCTCAGTCCTTGAGGATCCTGCGCATCATAGAAGATGTTTTTATTGTCCTGGAACAGGGATTGGTGCACGTGCATGCCGCTGCCGTTTTCCCCGAACAAGGGCTTGGGCATGAAAGTTGCGTAGACCCCGTGCTTGCGGGCCACTTCCTTGACTATGACCCGGTATGTTACCGAGATGTCAGCCATTTTCAAGGCCTCCTGGTAACGCAGGTCAATTTCATGCTGACTGGGGGCTACCTCGTGGTGGCTGTATTCCACATTGATGCCCATATTATTCAAGGCCAGGATTATGTCCCTGCGAATGCTGTTGGCCAGATCCAGGGGCGGGGCATCAAAGTAGCCGCCCACGTCCAGGGTCCTGGGCTCCTTGGAATCTGCAAAGAGGAAGAATTCCAGTTCCGGCCCCACGTAGTTGGTCAACCCCTGCTGCGCTGCCCTGTCCAGGATGCGTTTTAGTACATAGCGGCTGTCTCCTTCATATGGTTTTCCTTCTGGTGTCTTTATATCGCAGAACATTCTGGCCACTGGATAGCCGTCCTCCTGCCAGGTGATGAGCTGGAAGGTATTGGGATCAGGGAAGGCCACCATGTCGCTTTCATGGATGCGGGAAAATCCCTCTATGGAAGATCCGTCAAAGCCCATGCCTTCATCAAAGGCCTCGGGCAGTTCGTCAGGCATGACCTGGAAGTTTTTCAGGGTACCAACCACATCCAGAAACCAGAACTGGATGAATTTGATCCCGTGCTCCTTGACTGCCTTGATCACATCCTGGGGGTTCTTGCAATCGAAAACCAGAGGTTTTTGCATACTTTTGAAAGCTCCTTTATTGGGGATAAATTTGTTCAGCCAGGAAAAGCAAGCTGTTGCCTCTTACTGTCACAGTGTGTGCTTTTGTTTTTTGCTTGTACGTGATTAGCAGCTCCAGGTCAACTCCGCCATCTGGAGAGGAACTCCTTGCTGCTGCCCCCGGTGCGCAAGTGCTGGATAAGAGATGAACCAAAAACAAGGCCATCCACAAGCTCCAGGATCGGCTCGATCTGTGCGGGATGACTCAGGCCGAAGCCCAAGGCCAGGGGTAGGCTAAAGACATGCCTGGCTTGGCTCAGCCCTGTCTTGAGTTCAGGGGGAAATTCCTGCCTGGAGCCAGTGGTGCCCATGACAGAGACAAAATAGACAAAACCCTGGCTTGCTTTTGCATAGAGCTGCATCCTCTCCAGGGAGGTATTCAGACCGATGAGCCTTACCAGGTGCAGGTTTTTCTCCTGCAGCAGGGCTTGGATTGCCCGGCTTTCCTCCAGGGGCAGATCCGGGACTATCAGGCCGCAGACTCCGCTTTCTGCAGCCTTCCGGGCCAGGTTGTCCCAACCGAACTGCATAAATGGATTTACATAGCCCATGAGCACGATCTCTGCCTGGAGTCTGGATCTGATCTTACCCAGGCCTTGGAGTACCCAATCCAGGGTGATCCCTGCTGCCAGGGCCTCCTGACAGGCCTCTTCCACCACAGGCCCGTCAGCCACAGGGTCGGAAAAAGGGATGCCGATTTCTATGATATCAGCCCCAGACTTGTCCAGCTCCAGGATTTCATGCCAGAAGCGTTCCAGATTGGGAAATCCTGCTGGAAGGTAGGGGATCAAGCTTTTTTGGCCCCGGGCTGTTGTCTGCTGAATGCGATCTTGCAATCTGTCCTGCTGCATGAATTTACTCCTTAAGGTTTGTCTTGTATTTGCTGACAATATCCAGATCCTTGTCCCCGCGGCCGGAGAGATTGATCAGGGCGTGTACTCCTGGGGTCAGACTGTCCTGCAGGGAGAAGGCATAAGCCAGGGCATGTGCACTTTCCAATGCTGGAATGATTCCCTCTTTACGGCTTAGGCGCTCAAAGGCCTGCAGGGTTTGCTGGTCATCTACGCTGACATATTTTGCCCTGTGGCTTGCCTGCAAAAAAGCATGTTCAGGACCCACTCCTGGATAGTCTAGACCTGGGGCTACAGAGTGCGAGGGCAGGATCTGGCCGTTTTTGCTTTGCAGCAGATAGCTCAAGGCCCCGTGTAATACCCCGGGACCGCCTTTGGTCAGGGTTGCTGAGTGGAAGCTCTGGGTCTGGTTTTCTCCTGCTGCCTCCACCCCTACCAGCTGCACATGCTTGTCTGGGATGAAGGCCTGGAAGATGCCCATGGCGTTGGAACCTCCGCCTACGCAGGCCACTACCAGGTCAGGCAGCCCGCCTTTGGCCTGCTGGAACTGTTCCCTGGCCTCCTGCCCGATTATTGATTGCAGCTCCCGTACCAGCAAAGGAAAGGGGTGGGGTCCTGTGACAGAGCCCAGGCAGTAGTGGGTGTCAGCCTGGGTGCTGATCCAATGCCGCAGGGCTGCGTTTATGGCGTCTTTCAGGGTCTGGGTGGAGCTGTGAACAGGAATCACCCTGGCCCCTAAGAGCTGCATCCTTTGCACATTGCTGGCCTGGCGCTGGACGTCCTTGCTGCCCATGTAGACCAAGCACTGCATATCAAAAAGGGCCGCTGCCGTGGCTGTAGCCACGCCGTGCTGGCCCGCGCCTGTCTCAGCTACCAGGCAGGTTTTGCCCATCTCCTTGGCCAGCAGGGCCTGGCCCACTGTATTGTTGATCTTGTGCGCGCCAGTATGGGCCAGGTCTTCTCTTTTGAGCCAGAGGCCAAAGCCCAGGTCCTGGGACAGGTTGCTGCAGTAGGTCAGCGGAGTTGGCCGGCCAACAAAGTGTTGCAGTATCTCATTGAATTTATCCTTGAATTCTTGGCTGGGCAGTATGTTTTGCACTGCTTCCTCCAGTTCCAACAGGGGCGGCATGAGCAGCTCAGGCACGAATTGGCCCCCGAAATCTCCATAATAGCCTTTACGCATATTCATCTCCTTGCATTTTCTCTGTGTGCCAGATCTGCAGGCACTTGTTTAACCTGGCTTTTTCCTTGCAGCCTGGGCTGCTCTCCAATCCAGAATTGAGGTCCACTGCCCAGGGCTGGAATCTTTTCAGGGCAGCAGGCAAGGTCTCCGGGCCCAGGCCTCCGGCCAAAAACCAGGGCCTGGGCGGAATTGGCAGTCGGGCCCAGGGTAGCTGCAGTCCCCTGCCGTGTCCCCCTCCTGATCTGCCCGGATCCAGCAAAAAATAGCTACAATAGGCAGAAAAGCCCTCCAATTCGTGCTCAAAGCATTCCCGGCTGGAACAGCGCTCCGGCCAAAGGGTCTTGATAATTCTCCTGGGGCCTATTCTTACGCAGTCCTCAAAGGTATATTCTCCGTGCAGCTGGGCCAGATCCAGCTCTGCCTGCTGCATGATCTCCAAGACCATTTGCGGGGATTGGCGTACAAAAACCCCTACCCGCAAGGCATCGCCCCTGGGGAAACTCCGGACCTGCTCTGGCTCTGCGCATCTGGGGCTGGGCTCATGAAAAATAAAGCCCAGGAAGTTTACTCCCAGCGCCAGGCAGAAAAGGACGTCTTCGATCCTGGTCAGGCCGCAGACCTTTATGGGCATGTTATGTTTTCCATAAAAAGATGCATAACTTTCAAATTACAAACAAATTCCAATCAAATACATATTAAGCTCATTTCCCCTCACAACCTCAGGCTCTTCAATGCCTGGGCAGGATCCGGCCCGGACATGATCCAAGTGCCCACCAGAAAGGCGTCAAAGCCTGCCTGGCTCCAATATTGCAACTGCTCTCTATCCTGGAGGCCGCTGGCCAGAATCCAGGTCTCACCCGGCTTTTTGTTCTGGATCATCTCCCCGGCAGGGTCAAAGTCCAGCTGAAGAGTGTCCAGATCCCTGGTGTTGACCTGGATCAGACCTGCTCCCAACTCCCTGGCCAGGAGCAGTTCTTGGGGCCGGAAGATCTCCAGTACCGGCTCCAGGCCTAATTGCAGGGAGAGATCAAAGAGCTTCTGCAGTTTCTGCGGTTGTCCCTGGAAAAGACGAGCAATCAAAAGCAGGGCTGAGGCTGTGCTGTGCGCGGTTTGAATAATCTGCAAGGGGTGCAGGATGAAATCCTTGCGCAACAGGGGCAGTCTGCAGGAGCTCATTTGCTGCAAAAAATCCAGATTTCCCTGGAAGAACCTGGTCATGGTCAATACTGAGACTGCCGCAGCCCCGCCCCGGGCAAAGGCTTGGGCGGCTGCTTCTGGCCCGAGATCCGGATTGATCAGTCCCCTGGAAGGAGAGGCACGCTTATATTCGGCAATGACCGCGCCCGGGCCAGAGGCCAGAAGGTTTTTTTGCAAGCCCGGGCCGGGTATTGTTCCTGCCGGTTCAGGCAAAAGCCCCTGTCTAGCCTGGATTTTTAGCTCCTGTATCTCCTGTTGTTTGGCCTCTATAAATCTATGCAGCACAGAGCTTCTCCTTGGCTATGCCCTTGCGTACAGTTCGTGCGGCTTTAAATATACAGTCTTTAAGCTGGACATCTTCCTGCAGCAGATACAGGGCCAGGCCAAGATTCAGGGCCAGCATATTCATTACAGCCTCTGGTCCCCGGCCCTGCAGAACGTCCTGCATCATTTGCAGAGATTCAGCTTTATCCGCACAGGCCAGATCTTTTGCACTGCAGGTCTTCATTGCGTACTGCGCCGGGTCAATGCTCAAAGATCTGCATTGGCCCCTATTGACCAGGATCACTTCGCAGGATCCACAAGGAGTCAGCTCATCAAATCCGCCTGCGCCGTGCAGTACCGCAGCCTTTTGCAGGCCTGGCCTTTGGGCCAGGGCCTGGGCCACGAGATGCAGGTGTCTGGCCTTGCCCACTCCCAGAAGCTGATGTGAGGGCTGGGCTGGATTAAGCAAGGGGCCCATCAGGTTGAACAAAGTGGAGATACCCAACTCCTGGCGCACAGGGGCTAGACAAGCGAATGCGGGGTGGAAAAGGGGGGCAAAAAGGAATACAAAATTTGTCCTTTCCAGGCTGGCCAGGGCTTCCAGATTATCAGCAATGAATGGCAGGCCCAGGTGCTCCAGGACATCTGCGCTACCGCAGGAACTGGATATGCCCCGGTTGCCGTGCTTGACCACCTTATAACCCATATGTGCCAAATACAGGGCCACTGCAGTGGAGCAGTTGAAGCTCATCCGGCCGTCTCCCCCTGTACCGCAGGTGTCTATACAGGGTCGATCAAATTTAATCCTGTGGGCCTGATCCAAGGCAGCTCTCACTGCAGAGCTCAGCTCCAGAGGGGTCTCGCCTTTGGCTTTCAGGCCCAGCAAAAAGGCCCCGGTCTGGGCCGGGCCCATTTTTCCAGTAAAGAGTTGGTTAAAAGCGCTGTAGGCCTGCTTGAAGTGTAGGTCCTGGCCCAGGGCCAGGCGGTCCAGTGTGCAGGGTATACTCATAAGCTTCTCCTTGTCTTTTTTGAAGTGCAAGATTTGTTTTTTCGGGCCAAGTGCAGGAAGTTACGTATTAATTGCGGTCCGTGCCTGGTCAGAATAGATTCCGGATGGAACTGGATCCCGAACCAGTCCCGGTCCATGTATTTCAGGCCCATTGGCTCTTTCGTCTCGCTCCAGGCGGTAATCTGCAACAGGTTTACAAGCCCGGGCCCATGTTCAGGATCCAAAAGCAGGGAGTGGTACCTGGTGGCGGTAAAAGGCCGGGGCAGGTCCTGGAAGATCCCCTGGCCTGTATGCTCTATGCTGGAGGTCTTACCGTGCATTATTCTGGCGGCGCGTACTACAGGCCAGGCCGCGAAGCAGGCCAGGACCTGGTGTCCCAGACAGACTCCGAGCACTGGCACTCCTGCAGGCAGTCGATCCAGGAAGGACAGGCACAGGCCGCTTTGCTGCGGAGTTCCTGGTCCTGGTGAGATGAGTACTGCCTCTAGCTCTGGATCATTGGCTAGCTTAAGTAGTATTTGCTGGTCGTTGCGCACCACCAAGGGCTCCAGCCCCTCCTGCAGCAGGAGTTGCACCAGGTTATAGGTAAAGGAATCATAGTTATCTATGAGCAAAAACATCGCTGGCTTCCCCTTTTTTCAATATTTGCTTGATGACCCTGGCCTTGTTCTGGCACTCCTGCCACTCCTGCTCAGGGTCAGAGTCGCTGACTATCCCGGCCCCTGCCTGCCAATACAATTTGCCATTCTTTAGCCACAAAGAACGGATAATAATTCCAGTATCCAGGCTTGTCTGATCAGAGTCCAGGCCAAGCCAGCCCACTGCCCCGGCATATGGCCCCCTGGGCAAATCTTCCATCTGACTTATAATCTCCATGGCCCGGATTTTAGGCGCTCCAGAGACAGTACCAGCGGGAAACACAGCCTGCAGGACATCCAGGCAATCCAGCTCAGGATTTAGCCTGGACTGCAGGTATGTGGTCAGATGCATGACATGGGAGAAGCGTTCTACCTGCATGAATTTTTTCACTTGCACGCTGCCTGCTTTGGAGATGCGGCCCAGGTCGTTGCGGCCCAGGTCCACGAGCATCACGTGCTCTGCCTTTTCCTTGGGATCCTGAAGGAGTTCTTCTGCCAATTTGGTGTCCTGGCTGTTGTTGCTGCCTCGAGGCCTGGTGCCGGCAATGGGTCTTTCCTGCAAGAGTCCTTGGTCGCAGCGTACCAGAAGTTCTGGCGAGGAGCCGATCAAGGTCAGATCAGGCAGGTTCAGATAGAACATATATGGGGATGGATTTGCCTGGCGCAGCCTGCGGTACAGGGTAAAGGGCTGGCCCTGGAAATCAGCTTGAAAGCGTGTAGAGAGCACCACCTGGATGGCCTGCCCAGAGTTGATCATCTCCCGGGTCTGTTGCACCCTGGAGCAGAAATCATTTTTATGCGGAGTGCTCTGTACTGTTCCCAGAGTGAATTCAGGGCAGAGATCTTGGCCCATATTAGCTCTTTGTGGAATGCTGATAGGGTGCAGGCTCAGGAAAAGGCATCTGTGGTGCAGGTGATCAAAGAGGATCTGCTTGCCAGGCAGCACCAGGCAGGCTTCCTCTTCCTGGTGGAATAAGACTGGCGCCAGTTTGGGCTCCAAGAGAGCGCCCAGCTCGTAGCCAAAATATCCCTGCAGGGATCTGGTTAGGGCAGGAGGCAAATCCGTATCCTGGGGAGGCAAAATAGAAATGTCTTGCAGAATGGCCTTAAGGGCAGGCAGAAAATCCTGGCCTTGGAACTTTCGCAGATCTGCAAGCAAGGGATTGAAGATGCTGCAGTGCATGCTGCCCTGCTTGGCTTGTAAGTGTATCTGGAAATCCCAGGAGATCAGACTGTACCTGCCCAGCCTGCCGTCCACTTCTGCGCTCTCCAACAGTATACCTGGGCGATTGCCCACCAGATCCAGGTAGAGGGAGATAGGGGTCTGCGTATCAGCAGGGTAAACCCGGGAATACTGGGACAAAGTTATGGGTTTCATTTCAGGATCCTTTTTTGAGGCAATAAGAGTGTTACAAACAAAAAAGCCGCGCTCCTAGGGGGAGCGCGGCCTGAAAAACTCACTTGGATATACCAAGGCCTATGTTTCTCCCCCTTGTATATTGTCTTGCCACCACCAGCTGGCCTTGTCCTGCAAAAGATCCAGTTCTCCTGCCGCAGCCAGATTCAAAAACAAACGGTACTTGCGCACAGCTTCGTAACTAAAGGGGTTGGCCTCGAACAGGCCCTGGAAGAGTTCCGAGTCCTGGGTCAGCATCTTTTGGGCTGCGTCCAGTCTGCGCTGAAAGGAAGGGGTCAGGAACTTTTCCAGCCCTGGATCCTCTGTCAAAGAGGCCAGATAGGAGACCGTGGTCACGAAGTTCAAGCCCTGGATGTAGGCCAGGGCCCGGTCGTGCTCCTTAGCGCTGCAGAAAAAAGTCTGCAGGCCGATATCCTGCATCAGATCCTGTATTTGCAGCAGTGCCGGCTGGCTTCGGCCATGGACTAAGGCAGTGCGCAAGCTTGCTTCTGGTTCAGGATCAGGGCCGAAAAGGGGGTGGGATCCGACCACTGGTCCTGGATGGGACCCGAGCATGAGTTCCAGGGGCTTGGTCTTGACTGAACAGATATCAGCCAAGATTGTGTCTTGCTTCAGATAAGCTTTGATCTGCTCCAGGACAGGGGGCAAGGCCTGGGCTGGAATGGCCAGCAGGACCAGATCAGATTTTGGCAGGCAGCTGGCCAGGAGCTTAGTACGCAAAGGTTTGTCCAGGCTTAATACCTCCAGGCCGGCCTGTTGCAGGCGATTTTTGAAGAATTTGCCCATGGAGCCGTGAGCGCCGATGATGGTCAGGGTCCTTAGCTGCATGTAGGCTAAACCTGCTTCTTTTGTTGATCCTGGTGCTGCTGAAATTCATGTCTGATCTTTTCCCAGACAGACCAGAACTCTGGAAAGGATTTTTGCACGCAATCTTGATCGTCCATGGTGAAGTCGAATCCAGCTAGCGCATACAAGGACAGGGCCATGGCCAGGCGGTGATCCCCGTAGGTGGAAAACATGAGTTTAGTTTCCCGGCATGGTTTCCTGGCGGGCTGGATATCAATGCCGTCCGGCTTGAGTTCCACCCGGGCCCCGGTCTTGACAATCTCCTGGGCCAGGGCCTGCAGCCGGTCGCTTTCCTTGAGCCGTAAGTGGGCCACATTGCTGATGCTGGTTGCGCCTTGGGCCATGGAAGCCAGAATAGCCACAGTAGGCACCAGGTCCGGACAGGTGCCCATGTCCAGTTCTGCCCCGTGCAGGGTCCCGGGTTTGACTTGTAAGCCTCTTTCTATGGCCTGGATATCTGCCCCCATCTGATCCAGGATGTCCAAAAAGATCCGGTCTCCTTGACTGGACTGTGTATCCAGGCCCTGGACCACGACTCCCCGGGGCAAGAACAGTCCTGCTGCCAGCAGATAAGAGGCATTGCTCCAGTCCCCTTCCACCTGGTAATCACGGGCTTGGTATCTACCTGCAGGGACCTGGAAAATGGTCTGTCCTGGCAGGATTTCCTGCATATCTTCCAGTCTGGTCTGTTCATAGTTCTGGTTTTGATCAGGATTTAGAACGCGCACCAGGCAGCCAAAGTCCTGCATGACCCTGATGGTCAAGGCGGCGTAGGGCCAGGACACAGCCTTGTGGCCCTGGATGGAGATCTGCAGGCCCTGCGCCAGCATCGGTCCCAGCAAAAGCAGTGCTGAAAGGTATTGGCTGCTTTGTTCCAGGTTGATGGAGGTGTTGCCTCCCTGCAGGTTTCGGCCCTGGATAATAAAAGGAGGGTAGCCCTGGTTCTGCAGCCAGTTAACTTCACAGCCCAGGTCCTCCAGGCTCTTGGCCAGTTCTGCAATGGGTCGCTCATGCATTCTGCCCCGGCCGCTTATCTCTACAGAAATCCGGGTTAGGGCTGCAATAGGGGTCAACAGCCTGCATGTGGTTCCAGACTCTCCCACATCCAGCTTTAATGGAGTCAGGCTGCTGTACTGGCTTTTAGCTTGCTGCAAGCCTTGCACAGCGATGCCTTCTGAGTGTTTTTCAATCCCAGCTCCCAAGGCCTGTAAGCAGTGCAGGGTACGCTCCAGGTCCTGGCTTTGGAGCATATTGCGCAGCATGGAGCGGCCCGGAGCCAAGGAGGCAGCTATGGCTGCCCGGTGAGAGACTGACTTGCTGGCTGGGGCTTGCAGGGTCAGTGTCATACTGGTTCCTCCTGGTTCACATCCAGCTGGGGGCCGTTGGGGTAACTACCCAACACCCGCAGGCTGTGACAATTGTCTTCCAGCTTTTGCAGCAAGTCAGTGTATTCCTGGCCGCTTAGATCGCATTCCAGGTCAGCAAAGAATACGTACTGCCATTTCTCTCCCCTCAGCGGTCTGGATTCCAGTTTTTTCATGTTTACCTGCTCTCTGGCCAGCAGGTTTAAAATGCGGGCCAAGCTGCCAGGTCTGTCCGGCAGGGTAAATAGTAAGGAGGTCTTGTCCCTGTTGCCGGCTAGGGGTCTAACAGAGCTGATAATCAGAAACCTGGTCCAGTTCTCAGGCAAATCCTCTATATTTGTATGCAGCAGATTTAGACCTAGACTGTGAGCCAGTGCAGGGTGGGCGATAGCAGCCAGTTTGGCATTGTCCTGTACCATCCTGGCTGCAGCAGCAGTGCTTTCCATGGGCACGATTCCGGCTTGGGGCAAGTGGGACTTAAGCCATTGGGTGCATTGCTGCAAGGCCTGTGGATGGGAGTAAACCAATTCGATCTGCTGTGGATCTTGCCCTTTACAGAGCAGGCTGTGGCTGATTTTGCAAAAGATTTCAGCCTGGATATAGATGTTGTAGTGCAGGAATAGATCCAGACTCTGACCCACTGTACCCTGTAAAGAGTTTTCTAAGGGGATGATGCCCAGCTCAGCGCTTTGGTTGCGTACGCCCTTGAACACTGCCTCCAGGTCCGAACAGGGCTGGAATTCTGCGCAATGGCCCAGATAGTGCAGACCTGCAAAATAGGAAAAGGTGCCTTCCGGACCTAGGTAGAGCACTCTTTGGGGCAGCTGCAGGCTGCGGGAGGAAGACAGGATTTCCCTATATATGGCCTCTAGATGCTTATTGGGCAAAGGTCCAGGGTTTTGACTGACCAGACTCTGGAGCACATCCTTCTCCCGGAAGGGCTTAAATACGCTCTCATCCTGCCTGGTCTTCAGCCTGCCCACTTCCAGGCTCAAGGCAGCCCTTTGGTTCAACAGCTTTAAAAGCTGCTGATCTATCCTGTTAATCTCCAGGCGCAGGTCTTTTAACTTGGTATCCTGGTTCGATCTTGCAGGGGATTGATGCATGCTGGCCATTTATTTTTCCCTGATGTTTTCCTGAATGCGTAGACCAAAATGTCTGCCTGCGCTGTCAGTGTGACAGAGCACTTCATCGTCTTCTGCCAAGTGCACTACGCTGATCGAAGTCCCGTCTGGGCGAACCAGGCGAATGGTTTCAGCATTTTGCAAAAATATTTGCCCTGATGTGCTTTCTGTCTGGGCCGTGATAAGCAACATGGGCCGCACTTCCACCTTGATTCTGCCCACCGTGGCCAGCCTGGCCTGGCCCAAATGGTCTACGATCAGCACTTCTTGCCCGGCCTGTAATTCCTCCAGGTATGAGGTGCGGTCTTTGGGCTGTAGTACATAGCAGTGTACACCTCCAGCATTGATCCTAAAGGGCCTGGCTGCCACATAAGGGTTTTGCTCAGTCTCGGCTTGCACCAGAAAAGTAAAGCTGCTGGAGTTGCCGCTAAGCAGGCCCTGCCCGGTCTGCAGCAGGGAACAAGTGTCCACACACACCCTGTGCCCCAAGCCGGTCTGTTTGATATTGGTGATGCGGGCAGTCTCCAGTTGCAGCATGCCCTGACTCAATTTTAGTTCTTGCACAATCTCCTTGAGCTCGGACCTGGCCTGGGGCAAGACAACCAGGAAATCCACTCCTTTTTCCAGGATGCCGGCGGCCAGCCTGGCCTGCTGCAGGTCCTGGACTTCCAGACCCAGGGAGCCCTGGTTTAAAGCCAGCAGATTCTCCACTGGAATGATTTCCCAGCCCTGTTTTAAGAGCACTTGTTTTTGGTTCGCCAAATCTTGAGCAGCCTGCTCTTCGTCCTGTTTGCTTTGCAGTGTATGGCAGGCAAGATTTTCCGGGGTTAAAACATTAGTCCTGCCCAGTTTGAGCACTGCATCCGTATCTTCAGGGCTGACCAGCAGACCATCTAGTCCGGACTCCAAGCCCAAAGTGGCCAATGACTTTTCAAAGGGGATTACTTGTAAAAAAATCTGCAAGGCCATTATGGATATCCCTAACTAATATTATTTATTCCAAAATCTGCAGGGCCTGCTCCACCTGCATGTCTTCATGCACCACCTGGTGCAGGGCCTGTACCAGCCTGCGGGGTTCGCTGTCCTGGAAGATGTTTCTGCCCACGGAAAGGCCAGCGCCACCGGCCTGGATTGAATCATAGACCATCTGCAACAGGTCCTTTCTATTATCCAACTTAGGCCCGCCAGCAATGACCACAGGCACACAGCAAGCATTGACCACATCCTTGAAGCTCTCCGGGTCACCTGTATAATTGACTTTGATCACATCCGCACCCAGTTCTTCGCCTACCCTGGCACAATGGGCCACGATCTGAGGGTCAAAAGGATCCTTGATCTGAGGGCCTCTGGCGTAGACCATAGCCAGTACAGGCATACCCCAGGATGTGGCTGCGCTGGATATGTCTCCCAGGTCAGTGAGCATCTCCGACTCTGCTTCGTCTCCCAGATTGACGTGCACAGAGACTGCATCCGCCCCCAGTTTGAGGGCATCTTCCACGGTGCCCACCAGGGTTTTGGCGTTGGGCCTAGGGGCTAGACTGGTGCTGGCTGAAAGATGGATGATCAATCCTACATCCCGGCCGTGTTCCCTGTGCCCGCAACGCACCAGGCCTTTGTGCATTAATACTGCATTGGCACCGCCCTCAGTGACCTGGTTTACAGTGTCTCTTAGGTCCACCAGCCCGTATATTGGGCCTACAGTGACTCCATGGTCCAAAGGGACCAGAATGGTGCGTCCGGTATTTCTGTTGAAAATTCTTTCCAGCCGGATGGATTTACCCAGATGCATAAGTGGCCTCCTTTTGTTTTCAGGGCCAGGCATCTATTGCGGCGGCCATAAAAAAGGGCCGCCGGCTGGGAAGCCTGCGGCCCTAGGTGGATCTTTTGTAGTTATATTTGTTTCAGGTCAAATCTCACCGCTCGGACCGCAGACCATCCCCCAAGTATACCAAAAATAATAAAAGCTGAAGCTTATGGTCTTTTGTTGTCCGAGCCTTGTTTGCATAAAGAATCCTTTACTTGCTGGTTTTGGCTTTGTCAAGTAAAAAAGTGAAAAAAATTGTTATTCCTTGAACCCGAGAAAAACTCCAACCCCTTAAGTGGGTTAATCATCCAGCAGGCCTTTTCTTGACATGGAGAATATATTGGTTATTGTTATCGCTGTGACCTGTAAAGATCAACAGAAGCAGTGGTTGAAAAGATCTGTTTCAGGTCTTGACCTAGAAGAGGAAAAGCAGGTTGTCAATTGCAGTTTTAGCCAGGATATTTTATTGCTGTTGATATGACTGGCCTACGTTAGATTGTTTTAAAATATATCAGGAGGAAACGTAATGTCTGATACAAGGTTTTGTCCGCACTGTGCACAAGAGATGGAATATTGGCTGGCACCTTCAGAAACCTGTTGGGGAAGGATCTGGGTCTGTTTTAATAATGAATGCAGTTTTTATCTGAATTCAGCCCAAGATGTGCAAAATAAGGGAGAAGCCAATAGAGGACTTGGCTGTAGATATGCAGAAGACCCCGCCAACAATTACCACCCGGTGAATATGCTCGCAGTCTGCCCATTTTAAAAAATATTCCAGCAGAAGAAAAATGATCCTGTTGGGCCAGCAGGCCAGAGAGATGACCTGGCCTGCTGCAAAGCGTACTTAGCGTGTGAGAACCTGTGCTTTGTTTCTGTTCTGCATAATGGCAAATTGTGAGCGTTTCTAAAGCATTCTTGCCCAGTATTTAATATTGTAGTAGGAAAGGCAAATCAAGAAAAGAAATTAAGATCAGCAACACTTCTCCACTAGCTTTTAGCTCAGTATTTAAATCCTGAAATAATTTTGCCTTGACAAAAAGCAAATTTAGTAATTAAATATAATTCTAGACGTAAATTCTGCTCTTATATCCACCTGGTCTCAGAATCTGCTGCTTAAACCTCAACAAAATCAGGTCGGTGCTATGTCTGAAAATCAAGAAAAAATTATAGTTAAAGACTTGTACAAAATTTTCGGACCCAACCCTAAACGGGCCTATCCCTTAATAGAGCAGGGCAAAAGCAAGGACGATGTCTTTGAAGAAACAGGCCTGACCATTGGTGTGCAAAATGCCAATTTCAGCGTTTACCATGGAGAGATCTTTGTGGTCATGGGCCTGTCCGGCTCAGGCAAGTCAACCCTGGTGCGGATGATAAACAGGTTGATTGAACCCACTTCTGGGCAAGTCAATATAGACGGCAAGGATGTGGCTTCCTTGAGCAAGGATGAGCTGATCAAGCTCAGGAGAATGGATATGAGCATGGTCTTCCAGTCATTTGCCTTGCTCCCGCATCTTACAGTGCTGCAAAATGCCAGTTTCGGGCTGGAAGTGGCTGGCTACTCCCATGAGGAGCAAAGGCAAAGAGGCATGCAGGCCTTGGAGCTGGTGGGTCTAAAGGCCAATGCCAACAGCTATCCCAGTGAGCTCTCCGGTGGCATGCAGCAAAGGGTGGGCCTGGCCAGGGGCCTGGCAGTGGACCCGACCATCATGCTTATGGACGAAGCCTTTTCCGCGCTGGACCCTTTGATCCGCACCGAGATGCAGGACGAGCTGCTCAAGATCCAGTCCGAATCCCCGCGAACCGTGCTCTTTATCTCTCACGACCTGGACGAGGCCATGCGCATCGGGGACAGGATCGCCATGATGGAAGGAGGTCGTATTGTCCAGGTGGGTACTCCAGAGGAGATTCTAAAAAGCCCTGCTGACGAATATGTGCGGGCCTTTTTCAGGGGGGTGGACCCCACCAACGTGCTCAGTGCCGCAGATATTGTCCGGGACAACCAGGTGACAATTATTCGGCGCAAAGGCGGAGCAGGATTGCGTGCAGCCCTGGAGAGGCTCATGGACCAGGACCGGTCCTTCGGCTATGTCCTGGATCAGCAGCATAAGCTGCTGGGGGTGGTTTCTATAGATTCCCTGCGCAAGATCATTGATGAAAACGGCCAAGGTCTGGATGCAGCCTTTTTGCCTGAGCTGCACACTGTTCAGATGCAGACACCCTTGCAGGAAGTGCTGCCTGCGATCACCGAGACTGAGTATCCCGTGCCAGTAGTAGACGAGAACCAGGTCTATCATGGGGCTATTTCCAAAAACCGCTTTTTGAGAACTCTTAAACGAGAAGGGTAGGCTATGTTCGATATTCCCATAGGACAGTGGATTGAGGTCCTGGTTGATTTTTTGCTGCGTTATTTCACTGGGCTGTTTGATTTTATCTCCCTGGTGGTGGGCTGGTTTACCGCTACCACGGAAAGCATTTTACTGGGTATTCCAGCCTGGATCCTGATAGCCATTATAGTGGTTTTGGCTTTCTGGCGTTTGACCTGGAGATATACCCTGGTTTTCCTGATTGCCCTGCTGCTGATCCTGGGCATGGGCATGTGGAGGGCTACAGTGTCTACTCTGGCCCTGGTAGTGGCAGCCACTGTGGTCAGCCTGATATTCGCCATCCCTTTGGGCATCTGGATGTCCAAAAGCGACCGGGTGGAGGGTATTGTCCGGCCCATTCTGGATTTTATGCAGACTATGCCTCCATTTGTCTATCTCATACCTGCAGCCATGTTCTTCGGCCTGGGCAAAGTGCCTGGGGCCATTGCCACTATCACATTTTGTACCCCTCCGGCGGTGCGTCTGACCAATCTGGGTATCAGACAGGTCCCCAAGGAATTGCGGGAGGCCGCACTTGCCTTTGGCTGTACACCTATGCAGATGTTGCGCAAAGTGGAGATACCCATTGCCATGCCGTCGATCATGGCCGGAGTGAACCAGAACATCATGATGGCCCTGTCCATGGTGGTTATCGCCTCCATGATCGGGGCAGGCGGTCTGGGTAATGTGGTCTTGAGCGGGATACAGCGCATGCAGATAGGTCTGGGCTTTGAGGGCGGACTTGGGGTGGTCATAGTGGCCATTATTTTGGACAGGCTGACCCAATCTTTCAGCCAGCGCCAGACCACAGGGTTTCTGCAGCGGTTTAAAAATTTGTTCAAAGGGGAGGTTTCTTGATTGCATCAGGGAATCTCTTGGAGTTTCTTAACTCCGCAAACCAAAACAAAGGAGGAGTTATGTGGCAGAAAATTAGTAAACTGAGTTTGATTTTGGGATTGTTCGCTGTATTGGGTCTGTTCTTCGGGCCTGTGGCCCAGGCTTATGACAAGCCGATAAAAATCGGTTGGACTGCCTGGTCTGACGCAGAGGCTGTGACCAAGATGGCCAAAAAAATCCTGGAAGAGGAGATGGGCTATGATGTGGAACTGGTCATGGCTGATATCGGCGTGCAGTATCAGGGTCTGGCAGGCGGGGATATTGATCTGATGCTCATGTCCTGGCTGCCGGTCACCCACCAGAATTATTGGGACAAATTTGTGGATAAGTTGGACAACCTGGGCCCCATCTATACCCGGGCCAGACTGGGCTGGGTGGTCCCTGAATATGTACCTGAAGACGAACTGGCCTCTTTGGAAGACCTGCGCAAGCCTGAAGTGGCCAAGAAACTGGGCGGCGAAATAACCGGCATTGACCCTGGGGCCGGCCTGATGCAGGCCTCTGAAAAGGCACTTGAGGAGTATGGACTTGAAGACTACAATCTGATTGCTTCCAGCGGCGCAGGCATGACTTCTGCCATATCCAGGGCAGTGCGCCGCGATGATTGGATTGTGGCCACTGGCTGGAGTCCGCACTGGAAGTTCGCCAGCTGGGATCTGCGCTACCTGGAAGAACCCAAGGGCATCCTGGGCGGTAAGGAAAAGGTCCATGCTCTGGCCAGGAAGGATTTCTATCAGGATGTGCCCTATGAGGTATATGAATTTTTTACTCGCTATTATCTGCCTTTGGATGAACTGGAAGCAATCATGTTCAATGCCCGGGAATCTTCCTATGAAGAGGCTATTGAGCAGTACATGGAAGAAAATCCCGCCAGGGTCAAATACTGGATAACCGGCGAGATTAATTAAGTAACTACCAGCAGGCGAGCTGCCCAATTGTGTAGGCAGTCTTAGGTCTTGCAAACACAAGAGCCCGGTCGCATAACGGCCGGGCTCTTGTGTTTGAAGCAGGGAAATTGTATGAATTAAATGTAGATTGTAGGCACAAGGATCAGGCTGCTTTGACTCAGGCTTACAGCAAGGGTCCAAAAACAAGCTGAATTTTTTATAGCCAGAATATCTTAGAACAGCTGTCATGAGAATCAGAAAGAGATTGTCCCTGCTTTTTATTTGTGGCGCACTACTGCCCCTGGTAGTGCTCACCAGTTTGCATTATGTCTCCATGCACAGACTGGGAAGTGAACTGGCTAGAACTACCCAGGAGATACTTACTGCCAGGGAGCGAAATTTTTTGCTGAAGACAATCAAAGACTACACTCAGGTCCTGCAATTAAAAAGACAGGCTCTGGAGACAGCCTTGCACTTACAGGCCAGGGAAGTAGAGAGACTGCTTGCATCAGCAGGCACTGCTGCAAAATTCAGAGAGCAAGGCCCTGGGTCAACAGGATACAGTACTTCCAGGATGCACTTCCAAAGAAAAAACTTGCATGATTTGAAACCTCTACAGGTCAATTATGAGCAACCGGTAATCTATATTTCCCCGCAGCTGCAAAAAAAGGAAATCATCCCGGACAAGCCTTTGCTGTCAGGCTTAAAAGATAGTTTTTGGTTTATAAAGCAATGCCATCAGGAATTGATATATTGGCAGCATATTACCTTAGAATCGGGCCTGCAGATCTGGTATCCGGGGCACAGTCAATTTCCAGAGTCTTATGAACCGTTAGAGCAGTCCTGGTATCGAAAGGCTAAGCAAAGCAGGGAACTTATTTGGCAAGTGGAAAAGGATCCTGTGACGCAAAGGGTTATGCAGGTGGTGGCCCAGCCTGTCTATTTGCAGGACGGCAGTTTTGCTGGGGTGACCGCCATACATGTCTGCCTGCAAAATATTTTTCAGGAACTACAATTACCCAGGGTCTGGGAGGAACAGGCTGAGGCAGCTCTTGTGTTCTGGGCTGCCAGGGATAGTTTTCAGGCAGAGGCTTTGGAGATTTTGGCTTACGAGAGATTTGACAAATACAGCTCCATGGTCAGGGGTGAACCAGACAGGAGAGAAAAATACCTGGACTGGGCAGACTCTAATAAGCCTCAGAAATTATTTCAGGAAATTGCCAAAGGATATCCCGGTGTCATCCAGCTGGAAAATAAAAATCGAGAAGTGCTTTATGCCTATGGCGCCCATGAACAGGGTCAGCCTTTTCCGCTGCTTATGTTGCCTTACGAACAGATTGCGATCCAGGCCTCAGTGGTTCAAAGCCAGGTACAGGAAAAGACCCAGAAATGGCTCAAACTGACTGCTAGTTCCCTTTTAGGGGCCTTGGTTTTATCCACCTTGCTGGCTTTGTTCAGCGCCAGGACTGTGATCCGCCCGGTGATGAAACTGGCCAGGACTGCAAATGCTTTGGCTAATGGCGATTTCAGCTCCAAGGTCAATATATCTTCAGGGGATGAATTACAGGAATTGGGCAATATATTTAATGATATGAGCTGGAGATTGCAGGAAAATGAAAGAATGCGCCATGCACTGGCTGTGGCCAGGGAGACCCAGCAATATTTATTGCCAAAGCAGGCCCCTGAAATAAAAAACTATGATATTTCCGGCAGGAGCGTTTATTCGGATGAGACAGGCGGCGACTACTACGATTTTATTGAGTTGATGGGTTCTGGGCAGGAAAAGTTAGGCATAGCAGTAGGAGATGTGAGTGGACACGGGATTGGTGCGGCATTGCTAATGGCTTCCGCCCGGGGGGTAATCCGCTCCCATGCAGCGAGATTCAGTTCTGATCTGGGCAATCTGTTTTATATGCTCAATGAACATTTGATCCGGGATACAGGGGAAGCCAGGTTCTTGACCTTATTTTATGCTATACTGGACTCCCAGTCCAACATCTTGACCTGGAACTCAGCAGGTCATGAGCCAGGCCTATTACTGAAAAAAAAGACAGGCAATATTATTGAGCTGGCCAGTACAGGCATGCCGCTGGGCATTTCTCAAGACGCCCAGCATGTACAGGCCGATCCGGTGCAGCTGGAAGCAGGCGATCTGGTATTGATCGGCACGGACGGTATCAGGGAGGCCCGCAATGAAGACAGGGAAATATTCGGCAGGGAGCGAGTGGTACAGATCCTGCGCGCCCATGCCCAGGAGAGCACCCAGGTAATATTGGACGGGATTGTGCAGAGCCTGCAGGAGTTTAGGGGCAACAGTAGCCAGGAGGATGATGTGACCCTGGTGGCCATTAAGTATCAGCCTGAGGATTCATAATTTGGAGGCGTCAGAGGTAGGTATGAGCTGCAGGAAGCAAGGCAGTAGGGGAGCTTTCCAATCTTTTGGAAACAACTGTATGGGTCATATTGCTGCAAGTCTTCAAGAAACCCGGAACGTTCCCAGGGAGTAGCCCATGTATTGGCTGGATTCGGAAATGATAAAGCCAGAGGAAAATGTATATGTTTTCTGCCAGTCTTCTGGCAAACCTGGATTGTTCAAGGCCTATTGGTCTGGTTCGAACTGGTATGACGCGTATGGCAACGAGGTGCAGGTAGAGTTTTGGAAGGAATATGAGCAGCCAGCCTGAGACTGAAATTCAGACATAAATTCTGGGCACCCTGGGTCCGATGCGGGAGACTATTTCGTAGTTGATGCTGCAGCTCAGCCTGCCCAGTTCTTCCGCCCTGATTTCCTGGTTGCCCTGCCTGCCTAGAATCAAGACTTCATCACCTGTATTTACCCCGGGAATGTGACCCACATCCAACATGGTCTGATCCATGCAGACCCGGCCGGCTACAGTGGCCCTTTGTGCTTTGAGCAACATCTGTCCCTTATTGGATAATATACGTGGATAACCGTCAGCATAACCCACAGGCAAAGTAGCGATTGTAGTGGGTTTTGGGGCCCTATAACTGCAGCCATAGCTTACGGTAAATCCTGCCGGGACTTGCTTGAGCTGTGTGATTTTGGCTTTTAGCTGCATGGCCGGGAGCAAGTCCAGGTTTGATTTGTCCAGTTCTGGGTATAATCCGTACAGGATAAGCCCAGGCCGGACCAAATCCAGGTGTGACTGCCTTAGGTTCAGTGTTCCAGCGCTATTAGCTGCATGGCAGATTCCAGGATCAAAGTTTTGCAGTCTCAGCTCCTGCAGGACCGCCTGGAAGCAATCCAGCTGGCCCTGGGCATGGGTCAGATCCTCATTGTCAGCCTGGGCCAGGTGAGTATACAGGCCTTGAATTTCCAGGCCCGGGAGCTGGAAAATCTCTATAATCCTGGTCATTATTTCAGGGTTGTATCTTCGGCCCTGGTTCAAACTGCGGACAGGCAGCCCCAGGCGTCCCATTCCAGTATCCAACTTGATCTGGCATTTGAGCTTCTGGTCTTTGGCCTGGGCGGCTTGGCTTAGCTCTGTGGCTTGTTCAAGGTCAAAAACTGTCTGGGTCAGGTTCAAGGCCAGCAAATCTGGCATATATTCGGGATGGGTTGGGCCAAAGATCAGGATGTCTGCATCTATGC
>CAZLUR010000018.1:0-31621 GCA_964562725.1 uncultured Desulfohalobiaceae bacterium
CATATCTAGTAAAGTTATATCGGAAAGTCCCTGACTATTCTTTAGCAATGGATTGCAAATTCTAGCTCAACCTTTGACTTGAAAGTGCTCTGCACTTGAGCTGTCTTCATCTGCTTGCGGGTGCTTAAATCCGGACATCTGCTGATAAAGAGCCTCAGCAATGCCTAAGCTATTCTTTTCAGCCAGGGACATGGACACTTCTGCGTCCATAAATTCTTCAAACCATTTTTGAGCATTGCTTTTTTTGATGAACCCTTCATCAGGTATAGTCCGGCGCATGCTTTTAAACAGGGCCTGCACAAAAAATGCCTCAAACTTCTCGCACACAGCACGCAGTTCCTGCTCTGACCCTGCCTGTCCAAGACTTTGGCCTGTAAGAAGAATTTGTGGATTGATTGCCAAAGACATAAATATTTTCCTGTCAATACAAAATTAGAGC
The DNA here is from genome assembly GCA_964562725.1 of uncultured Desulfohalobiaceae bacterium. Taxonomy (GTDB): domain Bacteria; phylum Desulfobacterota; class Desulfovibrionia; order Desulfovibrionales; family Desulfothermaceae; genus CAZBUB01. The sequence goes on from CAZLUR010000018.1 coordinate 440, forward strand.
AGCACCAGCTCTGCATGCAGAGCTCCGGCAGCCTTTATGGCCTGAAAAATAGCAATCATGTCCCTGGGGGTTGCGCCTATGGCATTAAGCCCTGCAGCCACATCGCTGATGCTGACTCCTTGTTCCATAACTACCAAATGGGCTTCATCTTCTTCAACCTCAAGTTCTGTCCTGGGCACAACAGCTGTCTCGCCCTGCTCACTAAAAGGCATGGGCTGAGACACAATAGGGGTTTCCTGGATCTGCAGTTTTAGATTGCCATGGGCCACTGCAACTGTATCCAAACGTATCCTGCCGCCCATGACTATAGTCCCGGTCCGCTCATTAACCACCACCCTGGCAGTTGAGCCCGGCTGAACTTCCACCTGCTCAACAGCTGAGATAAAGTGTACTATGTTTTGATTAAACCCTTCAGGGATCTGGACCTGAAAACTGCCACTATCCTTGGCTGAAGCTGTCCCAGTGCCGAATGTATCATTTAAGGCCTGCACAATCCTGGATACAGTGGTAAAATCCTTTTCATGCAGGCGATAATTCAATTCTCCAGCCTCAGGCAGAGCAAAATCAATCTGTTTCTCCACTGTGGCCCCATTCGGAATCCTGCCCACAGTGGGATGATTCTTTTGGATCTCCCCAGCCTGCCCTTCCAGGGAAAACCCGCCCACCACTAATGGTCCTTGGGCCACAGCATAGACATTGCCCTGGGGACCGCTCAGAGGGGTCTGGATCAAGGTTCCTCCAGACAAACTGTCTGCATCACCAGCAGAAGAGACCAGGACATCAATGTTGTCCCCAGCTTTAGCAAAAGGAGGAAGCTCTGCCGTAACCATGACAGCAGCTACATTTTTGACCCGGATATCCTCTTTGTCTGTAGAAATGCGCATCCTCTCCAGCATATTGGCCAAAGTCTGATAGGTGAATCCACTGCGACTGCTGTCGCCAGTATCATTTAGGCCTACTACCAGACCATAGCCGATAAGGTGATTGGAACGTACACCCTGCAATTGAGTCAATTCCTTGAGCCGAACCGCCCAGGCTTGGTCTGGACTCAAGATCAAGCTGCCCAAAAAAATTATACAAATAAGCGAGATAAGGCGTGACATAACCATCCACCATTTTTGCAGTCTCAAGCATTATTGGCCTGTTTAAAAAGGCCAAACATTATCCATGATCCTTATAAACCAGCCAGGCTTCTGCTTGTCACTCAAGGGGCCGCTTCCAGTATACAAAATCTCCGCATCTAGAACATACCTGGAATCCACCATATTCCTGGAATTAATATCATCCCTGCGCACAATCCCTGAAAGCCCGATATATTGCTCTTCCTTGTTTACCACTACTCTTTTGCGGCCCTGGATGCGCATATTGCCATTAGGCAAAACAGAAACCACTTGGGTGGTAATCGTGGCGGAAAGATTTTCCTGCCTGGAGGTAGAGCCGCTGCCAGTGTACTCATTATTATAACTGCCCTGGATCAGATTGGAAAGATCCAGATTATCAGTGACCGTCTGGGACCCTTCCAGGCCAAAGAAAGAAGGCAGGCCAGCAGAGACTGAAGAGCTTCTGCCGGTTGCAGTATCAGCCTGTTTGCTGGCACTGGCCTCTTCATAGATAACCACTGTCACAATATCTCCTGGAGAAGAAGCCCTGCTGTCCGTGAACAACGTATCGCTGCTTGAGGACCACAAAGAGCCAGGCGATCCTGTCTCTTGGCTACCATTGTCTGAGTGCACCTGCTCCTGCAACTCAAATTCAGGGCCCCACTCAGGTGACTTGCCAGCACAGCCCATAAAAAACAAACATATGATACAGATCAAGAAAAGCCTTAAACAGCGCATCAAAACATGACCTCAACAATATCTTCGGCCAGTACGCGACCAAATACTTCCTGGCCAGAATTGAGATTTTGCACACTAATCCTGTCCATTTTGGCTCCATCTTCCTGGGCCACCCCTGAAGCCATAATCTGCATGCCCCCCTTGCGAGCTATCAAAGTCACTTTGCTGTTGCGGCGAACTAAATTAGGCCTCTTGATTTTTTGGGCATCAATCATAGAACCTGCACCCAGGAAATGGCGAACTTGTTTGCCCAAGGCCTGCTGCAGATCAAATACAGCGCTGTCCAGACGGGGAAGCTCCCTGAGCTGCATCAACACATCGTCTTGATGGATGGTCTCGTCACGATGCAGATCCCTGGCGGCCACAGCCACTTTAGCCAGGACGTTGACCTTTCCTTGTGCAGTAACGTTGCGGACTACACTGTTGTCCTGCCTGAACACAAGGGAAAAACGCCGGGCAGAAATAAGATTGCTATTGGAGGGGCGAACCGTGCAGTCCCAGTTTTTGGATTGCACTATAAACGGTTCAGGCATGACCCCGGGCACAAACTCTACCCGGGATACAGCTGGATGATCAAAATGCTGAACTAGATAGTCCTCGATCAAGGTTTGCATTACCTGTTCATCAATAAGCTCTCCTCCTGAACGGCGCACTATGACTTTTTCAGCTCCAGTCCAGGAGATCTTTTGATTCCGATCCAAGCCTTGATGTATATAAGCCTTCAGGGTTGAAGCCCGGTAGACCTGCAACGCATTATTATGATTTAGCTTAAATAATGGCATTGCACTATATTTTTCTGCAGCCTGAGCAGGGGAGATTAGGGCCACATCACCCAATGTAAGCACTGAGTTGTCCACTTTAGCCTCTGGTTTAAACTCTATACTTAATCCCCAGGCTACAGCCGTTATCAGCCATGAGCCTAGAATTGCAAACAAAAAGAAAAAAACAATGCGCATAAGCATTTTAGATAAGCCTGCTTGTAGCCTGCAGCATTTCATCAGCGGTAGATATAGCCTTGGAGTTGATCTCATAAGCACGCTGGGCAGAAATCAAGTTTACCATTTCATCAATTACACTGACATTGGAGCCTTCCAGATAATGCTGGGCCAAGGACCCAAAACCTTCTTCTCCTGGAATTCCCAGAACGGGCTGACCAGATGTAGGGGTCTCCAGATGCAGGTTCTGCCCTATACTTTTCAAGCCGGCCGGGTTGCTGAACCTGACCAATTCCACATTACCCAGTTCTTGACCGTTGGTTTCGCCATCCAAAAAGGCCATCACGGTTCCGTCTTTACCTATACTGATCTGGGTTGCGTTTTCAGGAATAACCAGCTCTGGCTCTAAAGGATACCCATCTGAAGTAACTATCCTGCCCTGACTGTCTTTTTTGAAAGCTCCAGCCCTGGTATAGGCAATTTCTCCATCCGGCAACATGACTTGGAAAAAACCCGGGCCTTCTATGGCCAAATCCAGGGCATTACCGGTCATAGTAATATCTCCACCTGTGTGTACTTTATAAATTCCAGCTGTGCGCACTCCATGTCCAACCTGCACTCCTGTGGGCACATCATTGTCAGCAGTGGATGCACTGCCTACAGTCCGGGCATCTTGATAAATGAGATCCTGAAAGTCCACCCGGCTTTTCTTGAAGCCGGTAGTGTTCACATTAGCCAGATTATTGGCTATAACATCAATCAAGGTCTGTTGGCCATTCATTCCAGTAGCTGCAGTGGAAAGGGCTGTAATCATAATTTATACTCTCCCTGTCTTAACCAATCCGTCCTATAGAATTTGTCTTTTCCGCCAAAGTATCATAAGCTTTTATAGCACGCTGGGAAAACTGAAAATATCTGTTGCTCTCGATTAGTTTGGTGCTGATTAAAATTGGATTGACATTTGATGCTTCTATATGGCCCTGGCGCAGACCGGCATCCTGCACTATTTCTTCTAAGCCGGCCTGGTCAAAGCTCCACAGGCTGTTGCCCTGCTTTTGCAACGCCTGCTTATTCTGTACTGTATATACATCTATCTGGCCTAGCTGCTGGCCATTGGCATCCATGATCTGGCCCTGTTTATTCACCCGCACCTCGCTGTCAGGCAGGTCTACAGGCCCTCTATCTCCCACCAGCTGTTGCCCTGAACGGGTGACCAACGCCCCGTCCGGCATACGTATAAAACTACCGTGCCGGGTATAATAAAATCCGTCTGCATCTGCCACCTTGAAGAAGCCGTCTCCTTCAATGGCTAAATCAAGCATACGGCCAGTGTGCTGGATTTGGCCCTGGGAAAAATCAGTCTCAGAACCGTGTATACCAAGATAATTCACCCCATGCGCCCTGTCAGACTGGGCAGCATTTTCCAGGACTGACTGAAAAACATATCGCTCTTGCTTAAAGCCGGGAGTATTCACGTTCGCTAAATTATTGCTTAGTATTTCTAACCGGTTGCCTTCACTAACTGCACCGGAAAGGGCTCCGTAAATCCCTGACGCCATAAATATTTTCCTTGTTTGGCCTAGGTGGTTGAGAGTTCAAGGTTAAGGCAATAAATTCAAACTGATAAGACAAATACGAACTCAGACAGTTAGAGGCTTGAATATAGTCAATAAAACCAGTTTATTACTAAAGGAATTTTGACTGTCCAGTTAGGCGCTTTGATTAATTAAAAAAAGATCCTGTTCTTTTATTTTATCGTCAGCAGGGTTCAGAGTCTTTAATTTGGTTTGACTCAAGATTGGATTTTTTCAGCACTGCGCTGGGCCAGTTTGGCCAGACTGGCTAACTGGTCAGCCTCATAGTTGGAGATGCCTAGGGCATTATAAAGCTGTTGCAAATCAAATCCGTTGTCAGCCATAGTTACAGCCAGTTTATACCGCTCGGGCAGAGCGCTTCGCATACTGCCAGCTTGCTTCTGGTTATCAATCCTCTTCTGCATCCATTCATAAGCAGAGCTGGCTTCTTGCTCCTGGGTTTTAGACTTGCAGGACAGCTTTGCCTCCAATTGATGCAGGCGCTCCATAAGCCCTGCTTCCAGTTCCAAAAATTTTGCATGACAAATCTGGGAACGAAACCAAAGCATGATAAAGCCAACAGCCAGGAATACATTCATAATTAATAACAAGACTATCATTAAAGTCATCAATCTCACCCTGCACGGTTTAAGCCAGATACCAAAAAAACAACTCAAAGCCTCTCCATTTTGACCCGCAACTTGGCTAAAGCCTGGCTATGCAGTTGGGATATCCTGCCTTCTGTCAAGCTCATGGCTTCTGCAATTTCCTTTTGCGTTAAATCTTCATGATAGTATAAAGCGATTACGGTTCTTTCTTTGGTTGAAAGCTGATGCAGACACTGTGCTAATCCCTCGATTAATTCAGAATGATGAAAAGCTTCTTCTGGAGTTCTTGTTTCTTTGTCCTTTAAGCTGCTCAAAAAACTTTGACCTGAATCACTTTGATCCATGACTTCGTTTAGGCTCAAGCAGCCCAGATGACTCACCCTGCCTAAAAGCTCTTGGTACTCTGGAAGTTTCATACCCATAGCCTTTGCAATCTCACCTTCTTCAGGTCCACGTCCCAGCTTGATTTCCAGATTCCGTATAACCTGCATCAGCCGTTGATGTTTTTCGCGCATGGAACGTGAAAACCAGTCCATACGCCGCACTTCATCAAAAATTGCTCCTCGAATGCGGTGTTCTGCAAAAGTTTTAAATAAAAAGCCTTTTTCAGGATCAAAACGCTGAGCTGCATTATACATTCCTTCTAGGGCCGCGCTTTTTAAATCATCCCGGTTCATAAACGACGGTACCTGGGGAGCCAGTCTGTCCACCCAGAAGTCAATAAGATACAAATGATCTGTAATTAATTGTTTCTGGCGTTCTCCCCTGGTCTGATTATATGCATCGAGTACAGTGTTCATATTTTTTTCCCAGCCCGCAACCCCAACAGTTTTCTCCAAAAATGATTTTCAATACTTTTTTTAGGCTCTGTCTTGGAATTGTGTTGCAGCGAAGCTATAATTTTTTGGCATCCTGCATTGAATTTTGACTTAGGATACAGATCCACAAAAGCTTTTTGCTGGCTCAAGGCATGATTAAATTGTTTTTCATAAGGCAGCCATCCAGTATATGCTATTGAAGCCCCTAAGAAACGGTTGGCTACCATGGTCAATTTTTCATAAACCTGGAGAGCCTCGGTTTCATTTTGGGCTGAATTCACCAATAGATTAAAACTATTTTCATGATAACGCAGGGCTAAAACCTTTACCAAAGCATAGGCATCTGTAATTGCAGTAAGCTGAGGTGTAGTAACCACAAGAATATTCTGGGCTGATATACTAAAATTAGTTACATTCTCTGAAATTCCTGCACCTGTATCAATTAATATCAGATCAAATCTATTATTCAAGCTATTAAGCTCTTCAGTAAAATGCATGTGAGCTGCTGGATTTATATTTGTAAAGCGCTGCACCCCAGAGCCTGCAGGAAGGATCTTAATCCCAAACGGACCTTCAATCATTATTTCTTCCAGAGTCCGTTTGCCGGCAAAGAAATGGTTTAAAGTATATTTTGGAGAGAGTCCAAAGACCACGTCAATATTGGCCAGGCCCAAGTCTGCATCAATAATAAGTGCCCTGCCGCCTTGTTTGGCCCAAGTTACAGCCAAACTGGAAACCACAGAGGTTTTGCCCACCCCTCCTTTGCCGCTGGTCACTGAAATTACTCTGGGGTTGTGCTCCACATCTGCAGACAGGTTTTGGGCGGCAATGTTTCCCATTTTGCGCAAAGCCTGGGCCTGATCGTTTGTTTCGCACATCAGTTGTCTATTCATCATATAACACATTTTCTTCAGGGTTGATTATCAAGCGGGATATATGCTCTGCATCAGCCAGACAAAAATCCTGGGGCACTCTTTGGCCATTGGTCAAATAGGTCAAAGGATAGCCAGTCCTGTACTGCATATTAACTAAAGAAGCATAATGCCGGCTTTCATCCAGTTTGGTAAAAACCAGTCCGTTTAGGCCAAGCGGAGAGAAACATTCCACTATGCCCTGCAGATTTTCCTCCCTGGTCGTGGATGACATGACTAAATACTTGTCAAAACTCTGGCCCTGGCCAAAAAAGTCTTGCAACTCTTGCAATCCCTGAGCATCAAGTGGATTACGGCCAGCTGTATCAATAAGAGTCAATTTGTTGACACCCTGTCGGCGCAACACTGTATGCAATTGTCCAGGGCTGGAGACCACTTCTAATGGTAAATTCATGATTTCTGCATATACCCGCAGCTGTTCAGCAGCTGCAATCCGGTAATTATCGATAGTGACCAGGAGTAAATTACCGCCATGATGTTGCAGATAATGAGCTGCGAGCTTGGCCATTGTGGTTGTCTTACCCACACCAGTTGGGCCTAAAAAAACAATTTTGTTTGCAGACTTACCTTTTTCATCAATTCCATTATTCACTTGTACCCATTTGGCCAAACATTCCTCACACCATGCGCTTAAGCAGGCTTGCCCAGGGTCATCCTGCTCCATCATGCCTTTAGTATTAGAGACTATGGCCTGAGCAGCATCTGGATAAATCCCTCTTTCCAGAAAAAATTGGACCTCGGGTTGACTATTTTCCAGAACCTGCCCTTTTCCCCCAACTCCATTACTCAGCAATAATTTTCTCAGGGCCCGGACTTCAGTTTGCAACTCCCGGATTTCAGAGCCCTTGGCCATTGCACTCCCGGAAATTTCGAGGCCTGCATGCCTTTTTGGGCTGGAATCCAAACGTCCGTTACCATCATAGGTGAGCTCCAGTCTTTCGCTCGTCCCGTTTACTTGTGTCTGGAATTCTTGTTCAAAACTGTTCCCTTTTTTAGCATGGGCCTGGAGATTTGTGAGCTCTCTAGCTGCAGTTATTTCCAGCTCAGGAGCACGCAGAAAACCTAAACGCCCTTTGCGTACTGTGCGGGTAGATAAAATGAGCGCATTCGGTCCAAAGGCCTGCTTCACCTTTCTTAAGGCCTCTTGCATATTGTTGGCACGGAAGATTTTAACTTGCATTTAAACTAACCGTTCCTACAGATCTGACTTTGAGATGAGAGGCCACTTCTGAATGAGCCAAAACCGGGAGCATAGGCATATAACGTTCTATGAGCCGGCGTAGGTGCAGCCTGATGTTTGCCGGGCAAAGCAAAGCCAGCTGCACCCCCTGGCCTACTTTATTTACTTGAGCACTAATGGATTCCAAAATACTTTGTGCCGTGCGCGGATCCAGAGACAAATACGCGCCCTGCGCTGTCTTTTTGACCGCTTGTTGCAAAGTGTCCTCCACCCCGGCATCCAGGACTAAGACTGGCAAAATATTGTCCTCTTGAGCATACTTGCTGCTAATATGCCTGGTTAAGGCCTGGCGTACATATTCTGTAAGTTGGTCAGGATCTCCTGTTTGAGCTGCATGATCAGCCAAAGCCTCCAGAATGGTCCTCAGATCACGGATGGAAACATCCTCACGCAACAGATTTTGCAGTACCTTGACTAACGCTCCCAGGCTCATCATGTTTGGAATCAACTCCTCTACCAGTTTAGGAAATCCTTTGCTTAGAGTATCTAGCAAATTCTGTACCTCTTGCCGGCCTAATAATTCATAGGCATGAGTTCTGATGACTTCACTTAAATGGGTGGCCATGACTGTAGGGCAGTCCACCACTGTATAGCCTGCTATTTGTGCTTGCTCCTTTTTTTCTTCGCTGACCCAGACTGCAGGTAAGCCAAAAGCCGGCTCAGTGGTTTCAGTGCCTGATATTTCTTCTGTGCCAGTGCCCGGATTCATGGCCAAATAATGACCAGGCATGAGCTCCGCCCGGGTTACAGCTTCACCTTTAAGATAAATCACATACTCATTTGGCTTGAGCTGCAGATTGTCTTTAATGTGAATCGGGGGGACAATGAAGCCGTGCGAAGACACGAATTGTTTACGAATAGCCTTGATCCTTTCCAACATCTCTCCGTCCTGGGAGACATCCACCATATATATAAGGCCATAGCCAATTTCCAGCTCCAATAGATCAACATGCAGGGCTTGTTCATACTGCTCTTCTGCAGGGGGCTCTGCAGGCAGATGTTCAACTTGCTCTTCAGATTTTGCGGGCCTTGACCTGGCATCAAGATAATAGGCTAAGCCGACCAATGACATGCCGAGAATAAAAAAAGGTACAAAAGGCAGGCCAGGAATTAGGGCAAACAAGAATAAAATACCAGCTACAACCCAAATAGCACGGGGATTGATGGTCATTTGCTTCATGAGTTCTGTGCCTAGGTCGCCTGTACCACCTGCTCTGGAGACCAAGATGCCGGCAGCAGTGGAGATGATCAAAGCCGGGATCTGACTGACCAAGCCGTCACCCACAGTCAAGGTGGTGTAGGTCCTTGCTGCTTCAGGTACGGGCATACCCATTTGAACCACACCTATGACGAATCCGGCGACTATATTGATCAAGGTGATCACAATACCTGCAATGGCATCTCCGCGAACAAATTTACTCGCCCCATCCATAGCTCCAAAAAAATCCGCTTCTTGCGAAATTTCCTCCCGCCTCCTCTTGGCCTCTGTTTCGTCTATCAGCCCGGCATTTAAATCTGCATCAATGGCCATTTGTTTGCCAGGCATGGCATCCAAAGTAAATCGGGCTGAGACTTCTGCCACCCTGCCGGCACCTTTGGTGATCACAATAAAATTGATAGCCACCAAGATCATGAACACAACGATCCCCACTACATAGTTCCCTCCAACCACGAACTGACCAAAGGAAAAGATGACCTTGCCTGCTGCCAGGGGCCCGGTATCCCCTTGCAAAAGTATCAGCCGGGTAGAGGCCACGTTCAGCGAGAGCCGAAACAGAGTCGTACCTAAAAGCACTGTGGGAAATATGGCGAATTCCAAAGAACGGGTTGTATATAGGGTAATGATCAATATGAGCAGTCCGGTGGTGATATTCAAGGACAAAAGGATGTCCAAAAGCATTGGAGGCAAAGGGATGATCATGACCAGCAGTATGGTCACCAAACCCAGGGCCACCAAAATATCACTGCGGAAAATCAGTTCAGACCAGCGGTTGGCAATTAAGGCCTGAATCATGCTTGCGATCCTTGTAAGCTATAGACATAAGCCAAAATCTCTGCAACAGCCTGGAACATATCCTCCGGGATAGTGTCTCCCAATTCCAGCTTAAATAAGCCCCTGGCCACCGGCGGGTTCTCCACCAATGGTATCTGATGTTCTATGGCAATCTCCCGGATTTTTTCAGCCAGCTTTCCGCTGCCTTTGGCTGTGATTTCTGGAGCTGCCATGTTTTTCTGGTCATAAGACAAGGCTACGGCTAACTGAGTGGGATTGGTTATAACCACATCTGCCTTGGGCACTTCTGCCATCATCCTTTTTTTGGCCATTTCCCGCTGTATGGAACGTATTCGCTGCTTAAGCAGTGGATTACCCTCAGTCTCTTTGTGCTCATCCTTGAACTCTTTTTTGGTCATTTTCATTTTCTCTTCCATCTCCCAACGCACAAAGGCATAATCCAAGACAGCAATCAAAACCAGAGCCAAACAGCATTTTAATAGAATACTGGCTGCACTTTGACCAATGAAAACCAAAATAGCCGGGATAGTCTGATGCAAGAGCTCTGTAGCTGGATAAATCAGGCCGGATAGGGTCCAATAGCCCACAGATGCTACTACTGAAATTTTCAGCAAAGATTTGACCAACTCCATGGCCGAGCGTTTGGATACAAATTTTGCAGCACCCTTGATGGGGTTTATCTTGCTTAATTTGGGCTGCAAGGGCTTTAGGGTAAACAGCCAGCCAATCTGGAGATAACTGGCCAAAATAGCAATGATCATGCCCAGCAGAAGTAGCGGCCAAAACATTGCAGCCAACTGCTTGACAACCAAAACCAACCAGCCTTGTGCGGAATCTGGATCCAGTTCCATTTGTGCAACTCGACCCCAAAATCCTTGCAGGAGATCCTGCAAGCCAGTTACAAACTCTGGCGCATAAAAATACCACAGCAACAAAAAAGCAGACAACAAGAGGGCAGTGTTCACTTCCCTGCTTTGGGCCACCTGCCCTTCTTCCCGAAATTCTCGCCTCCGCTTCTCAGTAGGCTGTTCTGTACGTTCTTCATTATTGTTTTGTTCGCTCATCAGCCCTTCACCAATTGCAAAATATTCAGCAAATCATACCCCACAGACTGAAATTCTTCATAGAGCAGGGCAATGACCAGATCAGCCATGAGTCCCATAAGCATAAAAGACATGCCGATATTGATGGGAAACTTCAGCATAAAGGCATTGAGTTGAGGAAAGACCCTGGACATAATGCCCAGAATGAAATCAGATAATAAAAGCACTACCAGTATCGGTGCGCTGAGTTGCAGGCCAAGCACAAACATCCTGCTGGTCAATTCAATCAGATATGGGATAGCCAGCTGGATTTGACCTGTTCCTCCCGGGGGTAAGACTTCAAAAGATCTGGCCATGACCCGGAAAAAGATGTGATGACCGTTAATGGCCAAAAACAGGAGCATGGCGATAACGCTTTGAAATTGGGATAACAATTGAACTTGCTGGCGGCTTTGAGGATCAATTATATTGGCTGCTGCAAAGCCCATTTGATAACCGATCACAGTGCCCCCGAACTGGGCAGCTACAAAAAGGAGCTGGCCGGTAAAGCCCAAAAGCAGTCCCAGCAGAACCTCATATCCACCCACGACAAGCAGTGACAAGGCAGACGAGTCAAACTCCTGGATATGTCCTTGGGCCTGTGGAAATAAGACAAAAGCCAAGGCCAGACTTAAAACAGCTTTGACCCTTTTCGGGGCCTGGGCACCGCTTATTACCGGAATGCTGCCCACTACAGCAGCTATCCGCAACAGGCAAAGCAAAAAATCCGGTCCAAGTTGAAAAAATTCCATTTCTGGATGCACTTCTCCAGGCCTGCCTTTCCTGAGCTCCTAGCCGCCGGCACCAATGCCGCTTAAGGAATGCAGGATTTCATGAGTAAAGGACAGTAAAATCTTGATTGCCCAAGAAGCAGAAACTACCAAGGCCAAAAGCACAGCTATTATCTTGGGGGCAAAGGTTAGGGTCTGTTCCTGAATTTGGGTGGCTGCCTGGAACACACTGACAGTTAAGCCTACCGTCAGAGCCGCTATCAGCATCGGTGCTGCCACCAAAAGTACAGTCTCCACTGCTTGTTGGGTCAGCTCTACCACATATTGAGGGGTCATTATACTCTCTACCTGTGTTTTTTGTTTACATAAAACTTTGTACCAGTGACCCAACCACAAGATTCCAACCGTCAACCAAGACAAAAAGCAGGACTTTAAAGGGCAGGGAGATAATGATGGGCGGCAGCATGAGCATACCCATGCTCATCAACACTGAAGCAGTAATCATATCAATGACCAGAAAAGGAACAAAGATCATGAACCCAATCTGAAAAGCACGTTTAATCTCTGAAAGCATAAAGGCTGGAATCAGGGTAATGGTCTCAATATCCTGCCTTGTTTCCGGAGGCTCTGATTGGGCGATATCCAAAAGCAACTGCAGGTCTTTTTCACTGACCTGCTGAAACATAAATTCGCGCATCGGGTCCAAAGCCTGGGTCAGTGCCTGTTTGTCTCCTATTTCTTTATTCAGGTAGGGTTGAATAGCCTGGGTATTGATCTGGCCCAGGACAGGGGCCATAATAAAAAATGTCAGAAACAGGGCCAAGCCAATGACAACCTGATTGGGAGGCATCTGCCGGGTGCCCATGGCCTGGCGAATAAAAGAGAGCACAATCACAATGCGCACAAAACTGGTTGTCATGAGCATTATAGCTGGGGCTACTGACAAAACAGTAAGCAAGATCAAGATCTGCAGCAATACAGAAACTTGCTCAGGTTGTTCAGTACTGCCCAAATCAAGGGATATCTCCGGCAACTGCACTGCAAACGCGCTTTCAGAAAACACAAACAAAGCACATAAACCGGCCTGTATGCCTAAGAAAAGGTATCTCATCACATTATGTCTTTTTGTTGATCCATGACCTTGGCAAACGAAGAATTGCCAATGTTTTGTTCCAGCGCAGAAAGCAGCACAATGCGCTCAGGCGTAATCCCCAGCAATATTTCTCGGCCTCGCACTTCCACCAGGCAAAGGCTCTTCCTGGCCCCCAGTGCCCTTGTTTCCTTGATGATAATATTGCCCTGGCCTGTGTTGCGGCCCAAACGCAAAAAACGATATCCAGCGCTTAAGACAAGCATTAAGCCTACTACCAGGGCCAGGGCAGTGCCCATCTTAAGCAGCAGAGGCCAAAACTGAGGAGCATCTGCACTGGATTGCCCTGAGTTTAGAGCACTAGCGGCCCAATAAACAGTCTGCGAAAACCAGTAGCTCACTTCAACCTCTCCAGCCTTTCAGTAGGGCTGACCACATCTGTTAAGCGCAACCCAATCTTTTCATTGACAATAACAGCCTCTGCTCTGGCGATGAGCTTGGAATTGACGTATACATCCAAGGGCTCGCCAGCCAATTTATCCAGTTCAATGACCGATCCTTCCCTGAGATGCAACAATTCCTTAATCAATACCTTGGACCTGCCCAATTCAGCCGAGACCTGCAAAGGAACATCCAAAATCATTTCCAGATGCTGCAAGCCATTTTGATCATCTTCCTGGAATACTTCTGAGTCTGGACCTGATTCTTTTGTTTTTTCTTTTTCAGAATTATTGCCCATGCTATCCTCCTGGATTTGTGTCCATCTTGTCTACAATCCGCACAGCCCGTTTGCCCTTTTTAACCCCTGATACCACCCTGAATTTTGGCTTACCCTCCAGGGCTAAAAATTGACCCTGGTTGCTTCCAATATCCAGCTCAATGACATCCCCCTTGCTCATGTGCAGAATCTCATCAATGTTCAGCTGAAAAGTGGCAAACACAGCAGATACTTCAGTTTCGATACTCATAAGCTCATTCTTCAGGACATGGGTCCAGACCTGCCTGCCGCCAGTGACGTTGATCACGTCAAACATCCGGTTTTTCAACTTTTCCTTGTAAGGCTCCAGGGCAAAAAATGGAACAACCAAAGTCATCTGGCCGAAAATATTGCCGGCCTTGACTGAGAATCGGGCAATGAGCACTTCAGTATCCGGAGTAACGATATTCACCAGGCGCGGGTTAATTTCCGCCTGGACCAGAGTGGTTTCAATTTCTGCCAAAGGTTCAAAGGCCTTGTCCCAATCCTGACAGACCTCCTGCATTACATTTTTCAAGACATTGACCTCTATAGCGGTCAACTCCCGGTCCGGGATGGAAATCCCTGTGAGTCCTGTGTTGCTGACCCCTCCCAGCATGGCCTCAAGCAGACAAAATGACAGAGGATAGTCAAATATCAGCAAACCAGCGCTGCCCAATTGTTCTATACGGAATATGCCAATTACTGCTTGTTCTTGTAAGTCCTGTAAAAAAGTCTCAAAATCTTCATTTTCCAAGGCCACACGCTTGACCGATGCACTTTGCCTAAACCTATTGGCCAGGGTGATGCCATTATTTCGGGCAAAGGTATCAAGTATGATATCAAAGTTTGCCACCCGCCATTTAGCGGAAGTCTGGCCCTTAAACAGATCCAGCCGGTTTAAATCCCTATGCCTATGGGCCTCTTCCTTGGCTTCCTGCTCAATATCCACTTCTCCGGACTCAATAGCCTCCAAAAGTGAATTGATTTCTGCCTGGGATAAATATTTCTGCACAGCCCTCTCCTACTGGACCACAAATTCCGTAAAAAACAGACTGACAACACGTCCCTTGTCCAATAGATCGTTCAGGCTTTTGATCAGTTCAGCCTGGAGTTGCTTCTTGCCCTGCAAATCCCGGAGCTGATCAAAAGTCTTGCCGCTCAGCTCAAATATAACTGCATCCCGGACCTGGGGCAGCCGCAGGTTTATTTCCTCCTTGGTCTTTTTATCAGATGTTTCCATGGTCATGCCAATTTTAAGATACCTGGTTTGATCAGCATCAGTTATGTTGACCACAAAACTCTCCAACTCTACTAAGGGTCCCAAGTAATCATCAGATCCGAATGAAAAAGCGGATTGTCTTTTCTCCTGTTCGCCGCCCTGCTCCTCTTGTCCTGTATCTAACGCACTGCGCAGGCCTAAATAATACCCTCCGGCCCCAAATGCTGAAATGAGCAAGAGTGCAACCAAAGGGAATATCACCAAAAATTTCCAATCTTTTTTTGGTGTTGGTTCAGTTTTGTCCTCTTGGTTCTTGGGCATGTTCTGCTTTTCTCCATTTTTTTATTAACTTTCATGTCCTGCCTGGAATCTATCAAAAGGGAAACTGGTGTCTGGTATCGATTAAATAAGGAAGTTCTTGGCGATAATCCTTGCCCTGTTCCAGATACAGATCCACCCTGCGATTCATAGCCTTATTTTCCGGAGTATCATTAGGCGCTATTGGGCGTTGTTCACCATATCCTGCAGCTGAAAGCCTATCCAAAGCCAAAAGCTGATTCTGAGCAAAGAATTTGAGCACTGACATGGCCCTGTCTACTGAAAGATCCCAGTTTGAATAATCAGGGTTGTATACAGGGGTGTCATCAGTGTGTCCCTCGATGCGTACATCAAACTCTAAGGGCCGCATCAACTCTGCCATATTGCGTAAAACAGGATGGGCTTGGGGCTTTAAAGAACTTGAACCAGAAGCAAACAATATTGAGGAATTCAGACGCAGGACAACCGCTCCCCTGTCTTTGACCACTTCTATCTCTTCATTTAGTTTGAGATCCTGGATCCGGCTCTTAATCTGCTCATAGACCTTTTGCACCCTTTCATCAAAAAATGTGTGTTTACTTAAAAATGCTACAGTAGAAACCTCTTTGAATTCAGCTGCTTCCAAAACTCCCAATGCTCCCCGCAAAGAACCGACTGCTCTGACAAATTTAATCTTATTTATGTCTGACATGGAGATTAAAAGCACAAAAAAAGTCAACAACAAGGTGACCATATCGCTGTAGGTGATCATCCAGCTTTGGGTGCCCTTGGCTTTACCGTTTTTTTTTCTAGTTGCTCTGCTTTGGGTCATGAGGCCTCATCATCAACGGTTAAACCTATCACTGCGTTCCTTGGGTGCTAAGAAAGCATGGAGCTTTTGCTCCATAATGCGCGGATTCTCACCAACCAGAATAGACTTCATGCCCTCCAGAATAAGTGTTTTCTTTAAAACCTCTGATTGGGAGCGGGCTTGCAGCTTGCCAGACATGGGCAAAAAAATGATATTGGCCATTACAGAACCGTACAGGGTGGTGATCAGGGCCAAGGCCATGGCCGGGCCGATTGTGGAGGGGTCCTCCAACGTCCTCAGCATCTGGACCAGCCCGATTAATGTGCCAATCATGCCCATGGCCGGAGAATATGCGCCTAACGCGGCAAAAATATCAGCCCCTTTGTCATGCCTGTCCTCAATGCATTCAATTTCCCGGTTCAAGGTTTCTTCCAGGACCCTTGGTTCGTGGCCGTCTGCAGCCATTTGTAAGCCTTTGGCCAGAAACTTATCTTGGACCTCATGGATTGCGGACTCCAGGGCCAGCAGCCCCTCTTTCCTGGCCCTAGTGGCAAATTCAAGAAGATTATTAATAACCTCATTTGGAGTAGACTCCCGGTAAAGGAAGGCTTTTTTGCCTACAGCAAAAGAATTAAGCACATCCCGAAATGGAAAATGTACCAGCAGGGCCCCGAAGGTGCCGCCAAGCACAATCATAAAGGCGGGTAAATTCACAAACAGACCTAGGCTTCCGCCCTTTGTGATGGCCATTATCATAAGGGTGAATGCGCAAATAATTCCCAAAAATGTAGCAAAATCAAGACGTGGCATGGGTTTATAATCTCTTGCTTGTTTGAACTGGCCATAAACTAGCAATCTATATGCCAGTATCCATTTTATGCATTACAGGCCTTGTCTGTGCCCTTTTGCTGGGCTCCTGCCGGCTGACTTCTGCACTGCCAAAATTTCGTCTACTTTTATTCGCATTTGCCCTGGACGATTTGCTGCAAATACCTGGCCAATATGGCTAACTATTTGACATTCAGGACTAAAAAACAAAAATGCCGGCCATAAGGCCGGCATTTGCAAGTCACAAAATTGACTCCTGCTAGCGTTTGAGGTTGACTACCTCCTGCAGCATCTCGTCCGAGGTGGTGATGATCCTGGAATTTGCTTGATACATTCTCTGCGTGGTGATCATGTCTGTAAATTGTCTGGCAATATCCACATTGGACTGTTCCAGGGAGTTGGCCCGGATGGTTCCGGCGCCTGAGCCTGGAGCGCCTGTTGCAGCCAGGCCTGAGGCCTGGGTTTCCACAAATAGATTGTTTCCGTCCTGGTAGAGTCCATTGGGATTGGCAAAATCAGCCAGAGCCACCTGAGCCAACTGTCTGGACTGGCCATTGGAATAGGAACCGGTAATAATGCCTAATTCATCGACACTCACATTAGTCAGGTCCCCGGAAGCAAATCCATTCTGGGATCTGGAGACCAGGGAGGATTGGCCGGAATATTGGGTCAAGTCCAGGGTGATGCCTATATCTGAATCAGCAGCCCCATTAGCCCACTCAATCGCACCTGTATCAAAAAGCCCATTGTCATCAACACCTCCCGATCCAGCGGCATCTAACGAACCATCATCATTAAATTCAAGCTCTCCATCTGCAATAAGCTCTAATTCTCCGGCAGCTCCGCCCTCAATATCCTCTCCTGGAGCTACAACATTATATTCCCACTGATTCGCATCCGTCTTAGTAAAATAGATTGTAAGCTGATGCGAATCTCCCAGAGAGTCATAGACATTGATCGAAGTACTAAAATTTGAGGTCTCATTTGGGATATTAACATCAAAACCTCCAGCAATGGCCTCAGCATCCTGATTCAAATTGGTGTTAAATGAGGCTGTAGTTGTTGCAGAAGGCTCAATCGCAGAATTCATATCCACTGCTATATCTGTTAATTGGCCGCTGGCATTGCCGTTGACGTCAATATCATAACCTTGCACCCGAAAGCCCATGGGATTCACCAAATAACCCTGGTCATCAAAGCGAAATGACCCGTCCCTGGTATACTTTGTACCCTCTTGCTCTGGGTGGCTGACCATGAAAAATCCAGAACCATCAATGGCCATATCAGTATTGATGTCTGTGCCCATAAAACTGCCCTGGGTGAACATTCTGTCTACAGTGGCCAAGCTTACCCCGCGCCCAATCTGGGATACGCCACTGGCCGAGGACACAACACTAGCTAAAATGTCTGAAAACAAGGACCGGTTGCCTTTGAAGGCTGTAGTCTGGCTGTTGGCCAGGTTATCGCCGATCACGTTCATAGCGCTTGTGGTCGCGTTTAAGCCGCTGACACCAGTATACAATGCAGTCTGAACTCCCATATATGCCCCCTTGTATGTTCTAAATCTTGTTCTCTGTGCAAAATAAATATCCAGGTATTATTCAATTATTCCAGCAAAGCAAATCAAGGTTACTACTCTGGTCTAAACTTCAGCCCCCCTGACTTAACTTGCTCTTTTATTCAGGTGGACGTACATAATTTACCTGGCTCATGGCTACTTCTCCAGCTGTAGTCTGCAGCAAAGGCACCCCGGAGCCGGCATAATCCACCCCTGTTACTTCAGCCAGGATCAAAGGCTCGGTGCTTAGGACCTGGTCATCCTTGCGGGCTTCAACCACAAAGGTATACTGACCTGGGGGGCACTGTTCGCCGTTTTTATCTTCCCCATTCCAGAGCACAGCATGCTCGCCTGGGGAGGTGCCTTGAGCACTGATTTCCGCAACTTGCTCGCCTGCCTCATTCATCACATAAACTGTAACCTCATCTGCCTCGTCCTGCAGCCTATAATGTAAAGTAACCTCGTCCTCGCTCAAGGAAAAAGTATTGCCCTCCAGACGGACCACCTTGCCCAACAAGTCCAAAGAGTTAGCTTGATCCAGGCTTAGCATCACCTGGTTCAAACCTTCTTCCACTGACTCATTAAGATTGACCAGCTGCTCTAGGGAACTGAATTCAGCCAATTGAGTAGCCATCTGTTCAGGGTCCATGGGATTTAAAGGATCCTGATTCACCAATTGGGTTACAAGCAACATCATGAAATCATCTTTGCCCAGCACATTATCCGAACCTTGGGCATTGCCTGAATCAGTCCCAGTAGTTAACATAGCGTTCAATTGATTTACGCTGGAACTCTCCATTTTTGCCTCCTCTGGCTTATATTGTGTCCATGCAATCTTTAGATTCTTAAACTCAAGCCATCCCTAATATTCTTTGTTGCAGTATCCCTGCCATGGTATAAAGGCTCAGAATCAGAAAGTGCTCGCGCAGAGCCTTTGGACCGGGCATATTGCTCATGCTGCAATTCTTTATCTTGCTTCGTATTACTCTGATCTTCACTGCTGAATGCAAAATCCTGCAGATTAAGGCCTTGCTCAGCCAATGACTCCCGCAGTCTGGACATGTTTCTTTCCAGGACATCCTGCACATTTTGAGACTGGACATGCAAGTGTGCGCGCAGGTTGCCATCTTCTGCAACTAGGCTCAAACGCACCATACCCAGCTCTCTAGGGTGCATGCGCACCACAATTTCCTGCTGGCCTGAACGCAGTCCCTGCTGCAAACGGAACCTGACCTGATCCATAACATTTTGCTCAAACACCTGTTGTGCAGCAAAGGCCCTGGACTCAAAACCCTGCACAGGCAGACCTTGTGGGTTTAACCCAGGGCTGTTGCCATTATTTGCTGTAATACTACCTGGCCCAGAGCCTTGATCCGCAGCTGAATGCAGGTAATGACCGAAATTTAATCCCGGCCCTGAACCGGATTGCCCCTGGCCTGCAGAGTTCGTATGCAATAGAGCAGTCCCTGCCAGTAGATTCCGGCCCTGATCCGAGAGCGCTTCCTTATCTGTGCCGGAGAAAAGTGATTTAGATACAAAAGACAGAGCATCCCCCTGGAAAGTTCCTTCTAAACGGGCATGCTCCCCGCTTTTATTCGTCCCTGCATGGTTGGCCCCGGCCTGGACAATATGAACTGCTGGTTCGCTTGGCTTATGCAACTCAGCTTTGATTAAATCGGTTTTCAGATTGATCTGCATCAAACTCTGGACCATCTCAGTCCAAGAGTTTTTATCTGCTGCTTTGGCTTGCGGATTTATACCGCCTTGAGCAGCTTCCGCTCCAGCATGCAAGGCCTGAATGCGTTGCAGCAAATGGCTAATGCTTGATACTAATTCCGGATTCAGCCTTGTCTGCTTTGTAATATCCCCTTGGCCCCGGCCTGTTGTTCCTTGGATATCCTGCTTGTTGCTGTCCAGATTAAGCTCAAGGTCTTGTCTCAAGGCTGGATTACTGTCCAGAAACCGCCAGGCAAGCAAGGCCAGCTTAAGGGCTGCTGCCTGGGATAAATCCGTGTCTTTATTTTCTGGCTCACTGCTGCTGGCGGAGGACTTGGCAGGATCCATTTCAGCTTGGATTTTATTTAAGGCCGAAATTAAGTCGTTTGACTGCTCAGGATGCACAACCCATCCTTGCAGGCTATCTGCTTTATCTATAAGGACTTGTCTCAAGGCTGGGTTACTTTCCAGAAACCGCCAGGCAAGAAAAGCCGGCTTATGGGCTGCTGTCCGGGATAAATCCGTGTCTTTATTTTCTGGCTCACTGCTGCTGGCGGCGGGCTTGGCAGGATCCATTTCAGCTTGGATTTTATTTAAGGCCGACATTAAGTCGTTTGATTGCTCAGGATGCACAGCCCATCTTTGCAGTCCATCTGCTTTATCTATAAGCTCTTGTCTCAAGTCTGGGTTACTGTCCAGGAACTGCCAGGCAAGAAAAGCCGGCTTATGGGCTGCTGTCCGGGATAAATCCGTGTCTTTATTTTCTGGCTCACTGCTGCTGGCGGCGGGCTTGGCAGGATCCATTTCAGCTTGGATTTTATTTAAGGCCGACATTAAGTCGTTTGATTCTTCAGGTAGCTTGGCTTGATCTACAGGTGTGGAGTTTTTTTCAGCACTGCTCAATAGTCGGGCAAAATCAGACTCTGTGGCAGCTGCCTTACAGGCCTGCACCTGTTTACTGTGCAGGGCCAATGTCTTAGCATCTGATGGCAGGAATAACCAGTCAATAAGGCCCATAATATCTTTGTAAAGTTTACGGGGGTCTAATCCCAACCCCCAGATTGCTGTAATCCCGACTTATCTCCGCGGCTTCCTCGCTTTGCATTTGATCCAGCACTTTGCCGGCCAGTTTTTTTCGCATATTGGACAGGATGCCAATGGCCAGTTCGCGCTGCATGGAGAGCAGGGCCTGGGCTGCCCTGGCAGGATGCATGTTTTCATATATGCTACTGAGCTCTTTTGCTTTTTTATCCTGGATCTCCTGCTTCTGCTCAATATACTCTTGCAGGGCCAACCGCGCTTGTTTTATTTGGGATAACTTATTTTCGACATGATCAACCAGAATCTTTAATTCTTTTTCTTTGGCCTGAACAGCTTGCTCCTTTTGGTCCAGCTCTTTGATTTTTTGCTGCAAAAGGGCAGCAATGCGTTTTTCCTGTAGACTCAAACCGTCAGCATCAATGGCCTCTTCCTGGCTCTGTTTGGCATATAAACTGGATGTGCAGTTCAGCAATAATGCACAAGCAAGCAAGCAGGCTAGGCAGATAATTTGTATTTTGTAACTAGTGGCCATAACTGCTCCTCATCCCTCCATCTTGGTCATTCCCCGGCCTGACCTGGGAATCCAGGAAAAAAGATACCTGGATTCCCGCCTGCGCGGGAATGACGAAGAGGGAGTCCGGCCTGACATTCAGCTCGCTTGTCATTTCCCGGCGTGACATTCTGCTCCTCCGTCATTCCCCGGCTTGACCGGGGGATCCATATCTTTGTAGGCTTAAGACATAGATGTATTGCCGGATCAAACCCGGCAATGACTACGGGGTTATATATTGCATTGGATACATCCAGTTCAGCTCAGCGTGGTGAATGGATCCAAGCAAATCCCCAAAACACGGTTCATCGATTTCGATTCCAGCAGGCAGAGGCAGAATCATCCAGAAACATGGTTTCCTGGCGCTCTTGCTCTATGCGATCTCTTTGCTCATGACGTTCTTTAAGTTTTTGCAAAAGTTTTTTATCAGTGCTGGCTGCCTGCAAGGCTTCTTTTTTGCAGCTTACCATTTGTTCCGCCTTTGTCAGTTCTGACTTCAGTTTATGCAGCGTATGCAGAGCACTATCCAGGGATTGCTGGTATAAAATCAAGATCATGGCCTCTGCCCCTTTGGCTTGGCATAGCTGGTATGCCTTGCGCAAATCCTGAATATGTTCCTGCTCAGTTTCTATATTTTGTTGGATAGAGAGGTAATATTGCCTGGCTTGAGCCAATTCCAATTGAGCCATTTCTTCCAGGTTTTTCCTGTAGCCAAGCACTGATTGCAACTTAAATTTGGTCATGCGCCTAAACTCCTGTCTCTAGAAATTTTTAAGCTGCACATATATCCCGCATACTATCCAAAGCTTCTTGAATGGATACTTTTTCTTCTTTATCCTGCATCAAAAATTCATTTACGCCCTGCAGTTTATCCAGGGCCAGATCTAATTGCTTGCTGCTGCCCCGGGTATAAGCGCCTATTGTGACCAGATCTTCTGATTCAGCATAAGTTGCTAATATTTCTTTTATTTTTGCACTAAGCTGCAACTGTTCAGCAGGAGCAATATCATTCATCAGCCGACTGCTGGACTGCAATATGTCGATGGGAGGATAATGGTTTTTATGGGCCAGCTTCCTGGTCAGCACTATATGTCCATCAAGAATGGAACGCACTGTATCTGCCACAGGCTCATTCATATCATCTCCTTCCACCAAGACTGTATACAATCCAGTTATGCTGCCCTTATCCTTATAATTTCCTGCTCTTTCCAGAAATTTTGGCATCTTGGCAAATACTGAAGGCGGGTAGCCTTTGGTGGTGGGAGGTTCACCTACTGCCAGACCTATTTCCCGGCCAGCAATGGCATACCTGGTCACAGAATCCATCATAAACAGTACATCATAGCCCTGGTCAGCAAAATATTCAGCTATAGTAGTAGCCACAAATACCCCTCTCATGCGCAGGACAGGAGACTGGTCTGAAGTGGCTACCACCAAGACAGACCTTTGCAGACCTTCCTGACCCAGATCATTTTCTATAAATTCGCGCACTTCCCTGCCCCGCTCACCAATCAATGCGATGACATTGATTGGTGCCTTGGAATTTCTGGCCATCATCCCCAGCAGGGTACTTTTGCCTACACCAGACCCGGCCATTATGGCCATGCGCTGCCCCAGCCCACAGGTCAACAGGCCGTTGATGCTTCGAATGCCCAGATCCAGAGCAGTATCAATTCGTTGCCTTTGCATCGGGCCTGGTGGCAAGGTATAAATAGGGCGCTGCTCTGGGCAATCAAGGCCCTGCTTATCATCAATGGGTAGTCCCATGGCATCTATAATACGCCCCAGCATTTGCTCCCCGACAGCCAGGCGGGCACTGCTGTCCCGCAATCTGATCAGATTGCCCGGAGCCAAGCCCTGCAGCTCGCCCAAAGGCATAAGTAAAGCCATTGAGTCACGAAATCCTACCACTTCAGCCAAGATTGGCTCTTCAGTCATTTCCGACCATATTTCACACAAAGAACCCACAGAGACCCGAGGGCAGTAGCCTTGGACCAGCATGCCGATGATATTGGTCACTTTGCCGCAAACCCGGACTGGATCAAAATTGCGGACTGAATTAAATAAAGCATCCATCATTATGTGCTTACTGCCTGTTGAAGTTGATACCGGATTTCAGAGAGCTTGATCTCCAATCTAGAATCAACCTGTCCTTTGTCATACTCAACAATACACCCTCCTCTGGTAATGCTTGCATCACCTTCTAGCGTAATCTGCTGCAATCCATTCATGTTGGCCATAAATAACGGCTTATTTTCTTGAACAGTTTCCAGATCAGCCGGATTAACCCGGATATGATATTGATCAGCTTCCAACGCTGATTTCAGGGCTGAATGCACAATGTTCAACACTAATTCCGCATTCAGGGAAAGTTCTGTTTTGATGATTTGTTCAGCAACCACCATGGCCAGGCGTACCATGTCTTCACCTTGTCTATTGAATAAATTGGTCCGAATACCATCTAGTTCTTTACCGGCTTTTGAAAAGGCTCTCAGAGTTGAATCCAGCTCATTCATTATCTCCTTTCTGCCATCAGATCTGCCCTGGTCATAAGCTTCAGCCTTAATAGAGTCTATATCTATATCATTTTTTGGGGATTGATCCTGAGCTTTAAGCTTAGCAGGTTTTTCTCCTGCATTTTTTTCTGTTTTTTGTTGAGCTTTCTGCTGCATATTAACTGTATCTTTTAAGGGCAAGTCTGCAGCAACTTCAAAAACATTTTCTTCTGAAGAATCTGGAACGCTTTCTAAATCTCTGAACTGAATACGCTCCAGGCAAGATATGTTGCCGCGCAATACTTTAGACAAGGACTTCCTCCCCTCCTCTGCCTGGAATAACAATCTTGCCCTCTTCTTCTAAACGCAGGGCAAGCTGCACAATACCCTGTTGGGCAGCTTCCACATCTGAAAGTCTAACCGGTCCCAAGGCCTCCAGGTCTTCCTGGATCAGATCTTTGGCTCGCTCACTAATGTTGGAGAATATCTTGTCCTGGACCTTTTTGGACGCAGTCTTAAGGGCCAAGGTCAGAGTTTCATTGCGCACCTCGCGCAGAACAAGCTGCATGCCTCGATTGTCGATTTGCACCAGATCATCGAATGTAAACATTTTTCTCCTGATTTCTTCTGCCATCTCAGGATCTTGCTCTTCAATATGTTCTAATATTTTTAAATCAATGCCTTTTTCCATCTGTGTCAAAATCTCGACAACCTTGTCCACCCCCCCGACTTGTTGTTGTTCCTGGTTGACCACTCCGCCAATTTCCCTTTGCAGCGCTTCTTCTATCTTGCTCAAAACTTCAGGAGAAACCTTGTCAATTCTGGCAATACGATAAATTACATCTGATTTTAGCTCTTCTGAAAAATGAGGCAGAATCCGGCCGGTTTGGTCTGCTTTTTGGGTGGACAGGATCAGGGCAATTGTTTGAGGATGCTCATTTTGCAGCAAACCAGCAATGGTCCCAGGCTCCATTAAGGCTATAGTCTCTAAGGGGCGATCGCCACTGCCAAACACAACCTCTTCTAAAAGGTTGTCCACTCGATCTGGATCTCCAGTGGCATAAATAGCGCCCTGGATAAATTCCCCGCCATTGATAAAGAAGCCTGCATATTCCTGCTGGGCTTCCTTGTAGCGATCCAGGACCTTTTGAGCCATCTCAGCTGGCACATGGTCGATTTTCATCATGACCCTGCTGATCATACGCACTTCATTATCTGAAAGCTCCTTAAACACCTCTGAGGTAGTTTTTTCCCCTAAACACAACAAAAGCATTGCAGCTTTTTCCACTCCGGATAATTTATCAAAATCACGATTAATGCTTTTGGCCATAACGAATAAAAATCTTTATTTTTCTTTAAGCCAGGTTTTAACTATCTGGGCCGGGGTCACTTCAGAACGGGCAATTTCCAATCTTAACTGCTCAGTTGGGTCCTTTTGCCTCCGTTCATCAAGCTGATATCTATAATCAGATTCCAACTCCTGAACAGTCTTATAAGATTCATCTTTTTCAGCACGCAAAACTTTAATGATTGGCCGCAGCAAGAAGAGGTATGCCAGCACAAAGCCTAAAGCAATAAGCAGGTATCTTAGCATTGGTAAATAATCATAACCTGCTGCTTCTGCGGATGAAACCCCTTCTTGCATATCAGCAGCACTCATTGGCATGGATACCACTTCAATCCGGTCCCCCCTTTCTTCTTTTAGGCCAAGGGCTCCGGAAACAAGCCGCTGCACTGCTTCGGTAAGTTCCTGAGGGCTGAATTGATTTGCTTCAGCTGCCAGGAACTGTTCCGGCAAGAGCACAGCTACAGACAGACTGTTCATGTCCCCCATGCCTTTGGTGATCCTGTTTACAGTTCGATTTATCTCATAATTGATCACTTCACTTGATTCTTGACTGGGCATTGAAAAACTGGAATTGTCTTCCTCCATATCCAGATTGGATTCTGCCCCTGGAATGCCTCCGGCCACCTGTTGTCCGCGAGTCTTGGAAGTTATCTTTTCACTGCGGGGCACCAAGCTGTCTGCATCGTATATTTCCTGCGTAGTGTCTTTTTGTACAAAATCTATGTCTGCTGTAACCCGGACCATGGCCTTGCCAGCTCCCAGAACCTTATCCAGCAAATCAGAAGCCCTTTTTTCAAGCGTTGCCTCCACCTGCCCTTTATAGTCCAACTTAAGCGGTGAGAGAGGCGAATTACTGTCATTGTTTTGATCCCCATGCAGCACATGGCCGTCAGCTGTGACCAAGGTTACCTGGTTTGGCAGCAACCCTTCCACACTGGCTGATATCAGATGCACAATGCCGCTTACTTGCTTTTGGCTCAGCCGCATAGCACCATCCAGGTTGACCATAACCGAGGCTTTGGGCTCTTCTTGCAATTCTTGTAAAATTCTTTTTTCCGGCAGGACCAAATGCACTCTGGCTATTTTGACTGCATCCAGGCTGGCCACGCTGCGAGCCAGTTCTCCTTGCAATGCGCGCTGATAATTGACCTGCTGGGTAAATTTTGTAACTCCAAAGCGCTGCTTATCAAACACTTCAAAACCAATGCCTTGGCCTTGGGGCAGGCCCGCACCTGCAAGATCCAAGCGCAGCTTGTAAACCATATCAGCAGGGACATATACAGCCTGTCCCTGATCGCGCAATTCATATGCAATATTGTTATCCTGCAACCAATCGATGACAGAAGAAGCTTCTTTTTGGCTTAGATCTGCATACAAAAGCTGGTAGTCAGCTACCCTGACCTGCAAAATGAGGTAAGCAAACACTCCGAAACACAAGAGAGTCACAGCCAAAAGGCTCAACTGCCTTGATCTAGGCCATTGTAAAATCCTATGCCATAAAGTCTGTGGCTCGGATGGTTCTAGGGTATATTGCTCCAAAGATTCGTTTGTCATATGTCAGAAGTCCGACACGATTAGGTTCCCAACAGGAATTGGCTGCGGTCCAAATTCAGCCCTGCCCAAAAAGACACTTACAACTATCCTGCTGTTAGCTGCCTATACCCCTTTGCAAAACTCAAGCCATGAATAATCCAAAAGCAAAATGTTTCCAAAAAGTCCGGCAGGCTGACAGGCCCAATATTTGCATAGCTAAACTCATTATCGCAGGCCACTTCATTACTCTTTTCAAACGAACAAACGAAAAATCGGCTGTCCAGAAGGCTTTTGACATGAACTGTCAACAAATTGACTAATTTCTTTAACAATCTGGAATATATGTTTTTTAAAACTTGACATCAGCAGAGATTTTTGGTTACTGAGTCTTAAAAACATTCTTGAAAAGGATTTTTCAGCTTTACCATACTGAGAGCATTATGAAAATAAAAGACGTCTCTGCCCTCATAGTTACTCAAAACAAGGCCACGAGCTCCCAAGTCAAATCCATCCTGAAAAAAATCCTATTAGAACCGCCTCAAATATTGGATTCTATCCCTGAGGCTTTATCAATAGTCACTAAGCACTACCCTGAGCTGACAATAATTGATATCAGCACTGATCAGGAACAAGCTCTTAACTTTATAAAACATAGTCAATTAATTCAGCCCAATATGATTTTTATTGCCCTTATCCCCCCGGATGATCACAGTATATATCTAGAGGCCTTGCGCCACGGCGTTCATGCAACACTTGCCTGTCCTTTACATGAAGAAGAAGCCCAGCTGGTAATCTTAAATACCTGCAATAATAATATTCAAATTCCTTTCAATAACAGCAATCTTGAGCTTCGGGATAGTGATGGTTTTTGTGGAATGGTGGGTATTTCTTCTGCCATGACCGAGCTTTTTTCCTTAATTCTCCGTCTGGGCCAGGAGGGTGAAAGTACTGTGCTTATCCAGGGAGAAAGTGGTGTAGGCAAGGAACTAGTGGCTAAAGCCTTGCACAAATGCAGTCTGCGTGCAAGCAAACCATTTGTGCCCATCAATTGCGCTGCAATCCCAGACAGCCTTTTGGAAAGCGAGCTGTTTGGGCATGAAAAAGGCGCCTTTACAGGGGCCACTAAAAATAAAAAGGGCAGAATGCACCATGCCCATGAAGGAACTGTTTTCTTAGATGAGATAAGCGAAATGCAGCCGGCTCTGCAGGCCAAACTGCTCCGGGTACTTCAAGAAAGAGAATTTGAACCCATCGGGAAAGTACAGTCAGTCAAGTTTGATGCCCGGATCATTGCAGCGACCAATGTAGATTTGACAGAAGCTGTGCAAAATAAGACCTTTCGATCAGACCTGTTTTATCGGTTGAACGTAGTTCCTTTGCATGTCCCTGCCCTTCGTACAAGGCCCTCTGATATCCCTTTGCTTTTAGAAAAATTTTCTTTATTCTTCAACAGAGGCAGAAAAAGCGAACCAAAACGCTTTTCTGCTGAAGCGGTTCAATTCCTGAAAACTTATTCCTGGCCAGGGAATGTTCGGGAATTAAAGAATCTGGTGCAAAGGCTATGTGTTCTGCATCAAGGACCAGTAATCAAGCTTAATGATTTGCCTCAGGAATTACACTTTGGGCAACTGCAAAAACCTGTTGCAACAGGAGAAGACGAACTTGCAAGTACTAGCAGAGAGTTCCTGAAGGCTATCTCTGAATCTGAGCAAGAAAAAGATTTTAATGCTGAATTAAGTGATTTTGAGGACAGATTGATTTTACAGGCCCTGCTTGCCACCAATGGCAATAAAAAACAGGCAGCAAAATATTTAAACCTCAAACGCACAACTTTATTAGAAAAAATTAAAAAAAAGGGCCTGGACCAAGTCTTTTGCTCTTTGCAACAACAAGACATTTAAGAGGTCAGGGCCAATAATGTTCAAAATATCATGCAGGGTTTCTGGAATAAGTCTAATGTGCAGGAATGTCCAAGATCCAGGTGGCAATACTGAAATAGATCAGTATCCCACCCACATCAGCAATAGAAGTAATCAACGGCACACTAGCCGTGGCTGGATCGATCTGCAACTTGGCCAGGAAAAACGGCAATAAACAGCCAATCAGGCTGCCAAACAAGACCACTGCAGCCATGGCCAGGCCTACCACCAGGGCCACTTCCGGCCCGCCCCTAATCACGCCAACAAAAGAGACCGCAAAAGCCATACCCGTACCCAGGGCTAACGCAATACCCACCTCCTTGAGCAAGAGATGGGCCCAATCCTTCATCAGTACATCCCCTGTGGCCAAGGCCCGCACCATAAGAGTAGAAGATTGAGAGCCTGCATTTCCCCCGCTGGCAATCAATAAAGGCAGAAAAAAGACCAAGACCACCACTGCTTCAATTGTATTTTCAAAAAAAGCAATACCAGCCCCTGACAACAGGTTGACAAAAATCAGGATCAAAAGCCATGGGAATCTTTTCTGGATAATCAGCCAGGGACTTGCATCCCTGAAACTCACTCCCACCAGGCTCTCTCCAGGTCCGGATACAGAGGCCATGCGATGGAAATCCTCTGTAGCCTCTTCTTGGATGATGTCATGCACATCATCAAAGGTGATAATGCCTACCAATTTATTGTCACCATTGATGATGGGCATGGCCATCAAGTCATATTTGGCCATGATATCGGCTACATCTTCAGCGTCATCACGGGCATAACCAAATATGGGCTTATCATTCATAATATCCTGGACCAGCGATTTGGGTGAAGCTATCAACAATTCCCGTAAGGAGACCACGCCCACAAGCCTGCGCTCTTCATCCACCACATAGCATTGATAAATGGTTTCCTTGTCCGGGGCCTCCTGTCGCAGTTTTTCCAAGGCCTGCCAGGCAGTCAGTCCTGTGCTCAGGGCGGCATAGTCTGAAGTCATTACAGCTCCGGCGCTGCCCTCGGGGTAAGAGGCCAGCTTGCGGATATCTTCTCGCTCTGCTTGGGCCAGGGCCGGCAGAATTTCCTCTTGTTGATCCGCACTGAGTCTATTGAATAGATCCGCACGCTCATCATGGGACATGGCCCCAATGATCATGGCCAGCTCTTTACGGCCCAGAATAGATGCCAACTGGGCTTCCATGTTTGCAGACAGGTAATTAAATATCTGGGCCTGGGTCTCCAAGTGCAGATATCCGATCAATACTGCTGCCTTTTGTATAGAAAAGAATTCAATGAGTTGGGCTGAATCTGCAGGATGGAGTTCTTGTAAGAAATCACGCAAGGTACTGGAATCTTTTTCTTCCAACAAACTGTCCAGACAGGAAATCAGATTTTCTTGGCTTTCTTCATCTCCGGCAAGGGCCGGATCCAGGAAGTGCCTGGCTTGAGCAATGGTATTTTCGTTCATGATCCACCTCCTGAATTCACCGTCCGCTCAGGGACGGTGCAAGGCGAATCATAACAAGTCAGGACAGACTTGTTTTTCCTTGACGGACCGATCCTGAGGGCGGGATTTGTATAAAAAGCAGTGTAGATCGCGCAATTTCTTTATTCTGATTCAGGCTACTACTGGGATAGTCCATATTTTAAAAATAACCTCAATTGATTAAATCCAACAATTACCCGGCATCTAAAACATAGAGTATGTAACCAAACAGCTGGCCTTTGTCAATAAACTATGCCATAAATTTCAGTAATTGATGATTTATGAATTTATTTTTATGTGCTCTACACAGGACATTTGGACAAAATAGTGTTCCCTGCATGGACATACCCGCAGACTGTACATTTCCACTTCTTCATGCCACTCTCCTTGTTCTGAATTACAATCTGGATTATCTCTGCCTGCAAGCAAGGTCTTGTAATCAATATTCAGTAATTCCAGGAAACCGGCTAAACATTTGCCAGCAGTTTAACCAGATCTTAGGGAAAAAGCCAGCATGCCTAAACCTGCAACAGATTCCAACGCCAGTTTAAAGGAGCTGAATCCAGTGTATCTCTTTAGCATCCAAAGACAAAACTGCTCTTAGGTTCAGAAAACAGAATACAACACTCAGCCTGCTCTTCATGCTCAGCAGGCTTGGCTGTGCTAATATCCAGAAATCATTTAATATGATTGACATGTAGTTATTTTGTGGTTATAATATATCTTATTTACAGCAAATAACTTAGGAGGAGGTAATATGGGCAGAGTTGGTATTATCGGGGT
>CAZLUR010000019.1:0-30297 GCA_964562725.1 uncultured Desulfohalobiaceae bacterium
GTAATCTAGACGCGTACATATTTTTAAGCTCAGGCCTTTGAGCTAAAATGGATTGAGATCTAATGGGCTAAATCTTGAGCACAATCTAATTCAAAAATGTCTTAAGGGGGCGGTCTGTGCAACAGGTTAAAGCATATTCTTTTTGGCTCTGGCAATGGATACTTGATGTCTGGCGGTCCTTTAATGAAAATCAGTGTCTGTTGCGGGCCTCTGCTCTAACCTTTGCCACGGCTTTATCCATAGTGCCTCTCTTGGCTGTGGCCTTTGCCATATCCAAAGGCTTTGGTTTCCAGAATACTCCTTATATCCGGAATTTCCTGCTCAGCATAAGTGCCGGGCGGGAAGAAGTTGTGGAAAATATCATCACCTATATAGACCAGACCAATGTGGGCACCCTGGGGGTGGTGGGCATTGCCTTTTTGTTGTTCACTGTGTTTACATTGTTAAGCAGCATTGAGCAATCCTTCAATACTATCTGGGGCGTGCGTCAGGAGCGGACCCTGGCCAGGAAGTTCTCGGATTATCTTTCAGTGGTGCTGGTCTGTCCACTATTGGTTATCTCTGCTTTCAGCTTTTCCGCCTCTTTGCAAAGCACCACCCTGGTCCAGATGATTCTTGCTTATTCCGTGTTTAGCTATATTTATCTCGCTTTTCTTAATTACCTGCCTATCTTATTGGTCGTATTGGCCTTGTTTTTTATTTACAAGCTGGTGCCCAACGGCCGAGTCAGCAATAAAGGCTGCTTGTTGGGCGCTTTGATCGCCGGCATATTGTGGCACCTGGGCCAAAAGACATTTATTTCTTACCAAATAGGTGTAACCAAATACAATGCGATTTACGGCAGTTTTGCTCAACTGCCGCTATTTTTGATCTGGCTTTATATAAGCTGGGTCATTGTCCTGCTGGGTGCGGCAATAGGCGCCAGCCTTGAGAAAAACAGGAGGTCACTCTCCCTGGGCAACAACTTGGAGGAGTTTGGTCTGGAACTCAAGGAAAAACTGGCCCTGGGTATCATGCTTTTGATAGTAAAAGATTTTGAGGCAGGCCAAGCACCGGTCAGGGCCAAAGAACTGGCCCAAAGGCTTGATTTGCCCCTGGTCCTGGTGCAAAAGATCCTGGAAGTGCATTGCAGTCTGGGTTATTTATTGCGTGTGGGCCAGGAAAATGATTTGGCTTATTCTGCAGCTGTATCTCCGGTAAACATCTCTTGCCTGAAGTTATTGCAGGATTTCCGGGCTTATACAGAAAATGAAAACCTGGCCTCCAGGACCCTGGGCCTAAGCCCGGTGCACGAATATTTGCAACGGCTTTATTTTATTATGCAGGAGCGGGATTTGGATTGTACGCTGGCTCATTTGGCTTCTAAAATCTAATCTAATCTAATCTAATCTAATATCATTAAGCTGCTGTCCAGTCTTACACGGCTCCAGAGCCAGACTGGGTCTATTGACCTTGGTTCAGCATAGTCCCAGCTGTTGATAAATGAAGTCCAGGTCCAGGTTGTTGCGCACTGTATCTGCCAGCAGGTCCAGCTTGTCTTCCAGGTCATAGACAGTCTGCTGCTTTTCCAGGGGAGCCAAGCCTTTTTGCAGGCGTAGACCATCAATCAGCCAGCGCCTGAAATGATCGGCATCAAAGAGTCCGTGCAGATAGGTGCCCCAGATGGGATGCCTGCTGTGGCCGAAACCCAGCTGCCGGTGATCATTGCTGAGCACAGTCTGCACTGCCTCCTGGCTGGTGACTCTAGTCTGACCGTGATGGATCTCATAGCCCCTCAGGGGCTGGCCCGAGGGCAAGTGCACTCCTTGGGCCTGGATCAGGGTTTTATCCGGGCCCATTTCAGTAATGACCGGCAAAAGGCCCAAGCCCCAAGCAGCTTCCTGGTTGGACTCCACTCCGAGGGGATCTGCAACTTTTTCCCCCAGAATCTGGAATCCGCCGCAGATGCCCAAAATTTGGGTTTTGCCTTCCCGGGCCAATTCTTTTATCAGCCGATCCAGACCGGTTTTGCGTAAAAAATCAAGATCCGAGAGCACGTTTTTGCTGCCGGGCAGTATCAGTAAGTCAGGAGCTTCTTTAAGTCCTGTTGGATTTTTGACGATACTTAGCTTGACATCCGGTTCAGGGAGCAGGGGCTCTAGGTCAGTGAAATTGGAGATATGGGGCAGGTCAATGCAGGCAATGTGAACACATTCTTTGCGATCCAGGTTCTTATTTTTGTCCCAGCCTGCCTTGAAGCTGACTGAGTCTTCTTCCGGAAGCCCCAGGTCTGGGATAAAAGGAGCTATGCCCAGAACAGGTTTTCCTGTGCGCTGCAAAGTAAAATCCAGGGCTGGGTCCAGAAGCTTTTTTTGCCCCCGGAATTTATTGATCACAAATCCGCAGAGCAGTTCTTGTTCCCATTTTTCCAGAAGTTCCATGGTGCCTACAAAGGAAGCAAATACCCCGCCCCGGTCAATGTCACCCACCAGCAATACGCGGGCCTGGGCGTGCCTGGCCATGCTCATATTGGTTAGGTCATGGGCCTTGAGATTGATTTCAGCCGGACTGCCTGCCCCTTCCAGGACCATAACTTGGGCCTGGGCAGCCAGCTGGTCGTAAGCCTGTTGAGTCTTGTGTTTGATTTGCTCCTTAAAGAGGATATAGTCCTGGACATCCATATTGCGCACTGCCTTGCCCAGGACTATGACCTGGGAACCGGTCTCTGAATTGGGTTTGAGCAGGACCGGGTTCATGAGCACGTCTGGATCCAGCCTGCAGGCCTGGGCCTGTAGGACTTGAGCCCGGCCCATTTCCCCTCCTGCCTTGGTCACAAAGGAATTCAGGGACATGTTTTGGGCCTTGAAAGGGGCAGGCTGGAAGCCGTCCTGGAGCAGAATGCGGCACAGGGCTGTGGCCAGGATGCTCTTGCCCGCATTTGAGGATACTCCCTGCAACATCAGGGCTGGGGTTTTGCTGTTTTTGGAGGCACCGGCTACTGGGGTTTTTATAACAGGGGTCCTTTGTTGCGTATTCAGGGCTTGCCCCAAGGCTTGGGCCAGTTTTTGGTTTTCCTGAGCGCTGCGCACGGCAATGCGCATAAATTCAGGGCCCAGCTCCTGGAAATTTGAGCAGTCCCTGATCAGTATACCTTGCTGCACAAGTTCCTGCTGCAGGCTGGTTGCGGTTTTGTCTGTCCAGAGCAGTCGACAGAGCAGGAAATTGGCTTCAGAGGAGAATATCTGCAGGCCGGGAATGTCCTGCAGCAATTGCTGCAGTCCTGTCCTTAGCTCAGTAGTGCTTTTCCTGGATTGCTCCTGGTAATGCAGGTCCTGTAAGGCCAAGGCCCCTATTTCCTGGGCCAGGCAGTTCACTGACCAGGGGGGCATGATTTTCTGTAAATGTTGCACTAGATCAGGATTGCCTGCGGCCAGCCCCAGCCTTAATCCGGGTATGGCATAAAATTTGGTCAGGGAGAGCAAGACCAGAATATTATCCGCTTGGCGAGCATAAAGGCGGTTTTGATCTGGCAGGAAATCAGCAAAGGCCTCATCCAGGACAAATAAGCTTTGCGGATTAGTTTGGGCTAGTTCCAGTATTTTGTCAGCAGGCAGGCTGCGTCCTGTGGGGTTGTTGGGCTGGGCCAAAAAGACCAAAGCAGGCTCATGCAGTTTGTCTGCCAATCTCTCCAGATCCAGAATGAAGTCTTGCTCCAGGGCCAGTCGGATATACTCCACTTGCAGACCGCTTAGCCAGCAGATTTTTGCATAGTCCACATAGGCAGGAGCTGGGATGACCGCCCTGGTCAGGTGACTGCAGACCCGGGGCAGTTGGTAAAGTATTTCAGTACTGCCATTGGCAGCCAGCAGTGATTGCATAGGCAATTTGTAGCGCTGGCTGGCCGCCTGTAGCAAGGCATGGGCCTCTGGATCAGGGTAGTGGTTTACATATTGCAAAAGCTGAACCATTTTTGTCTGCAGCCAGGCAGGTGGGCCCAGGGGGTTGATGCTGGCGGAAAAGTCCAGTAGATTCTCAATGGATTGACCTGTTTCCCGGGCCAGTTTATGGATGTTTCCTCCATGTTGGAATTTATGTGCCATAGAATGCTGTGCTTGTTTAGGTTCAGGACATAAGGTTTGAGCAGAACCAGTATCGGTTGGCCTTTTTTAGCCTAAAACTCCGAACCTTGGCAAGCAAGGAAGGTTTGAAATTCGTATCAGCCAATCAGGGGGAGGTATGCGCTTAAGGATCAGCCGGGAGAGCTGGCTTCTAATGGTATTGCTTATTGCAGCCCTGGGACTCAGCCTGGAGCTGGTAATGCAGTATTGGCTGCAAAGCACAGTCTGTCCCAGCACAGACTGTGCTTTGGCTGCACAGTCTGTGCGCTTTGGGGAACAGGCCCTGGTCTGGGCCGGAGCAATTTTTTTCTGGGTCCTTTTTGGGCTTTGTTTTTATGCCTCACGTTTGCCTGGACAACTGGCCTGGAACCTGGCTCTGGTGCTATTGCTGGGGGCCTTGGCTTTTGACGGCGGGCTGTTGGGCTACCAATTCCTGGAGTTGAATTTGGTTTGTTGGCTGTGCATTGCTGTGGCCCTGGGGCTGATAATCAGCCTGGTACTTTTATCTCTGGCGCGCAGGACAGTGCTGGTGCTTTGCCTGGGTCTGGCGGTCTGGATCGGGGCAGGCAGCGCTAATGCAGTGCTCTTGTTCCCAGCTCAGCCCCCAGCCCTGGAGCAGACCTGGTTTATGCAGCACAGGGCCAATAACGCTGGGCAAGAGTTAAAACTGTATCTTTTCTTCAGCCTGAATTGCGGGCATTGTACCGAAGTTTTGGCCAACCTGGCCAGGCAGGATCCCCAGGATGCCAACTGGTACTTGTGCAGCCTGGACCAAGGAGGACAGAATCTGCGCAGGCTGGCCTATGCGCTGGAACAGCAAGACCAGGACCAGGAGCCGTTTTCCATAATCCTGGAAGCCAAACAAATGGCAAACAGCAAAGAAATCCAGGCATTGCAGGTGTCTGACAGGCTGGAAGAACGGGTACAAAAGGCCAGGGAATTTTTTCGGGCCAGGGGCTACCGGGGGGTACCCTTGCTGGTGGCTTTGCAGGGAGACTCCCGGGAGGTGGTGCTTACAGGAGTCATGAGCATTGCCCAGTATTTGTGGGAACAAGGCCTGGTCGAGGAATGGAAGCGTTTATGATTCAAAGCAGACTTGCTCAAGACCACAGAGGCAGGGGCCCTGAGGCCTTGGCTGCCTCAAAGTCCTTCCAGGAGGCCTCCTTCCAGGTTATATCCTGGGTGTTCTGGTCAGGGAGCAGGCTTAACTCCTGTACGCTGTCTCCCGGGGCGCCTACACGCACTCTTACAGGCCCCAGGTTTTGCCTGGCTTTACTGGAAAAACCCAGAATGAACAGTGCAGCAGACTTAACTGTATGCGCCGACCATGGTCCGTGCAGTTGCCTGCCCACGGCTATGGGTCCGGGCAGGTCCATGAGCTTGAACAGGATATCCCTGGGCTGGATCAGCTCCAGCAGTTTTTGATTGTCCTCCCGGCTCCTGCCGATGATCAGCCAGTGTGTATCAGCCCAGTATTGGCGGCCGACCTTGCACAATTCGAAATCTACAGGATCCGGGTGGGGTACATTTTGCAGCACAGGCCAGATTCTCTTTACAGTCTCGGGTTCAGTGAGCAGACACCCTCCTGCTGGAGTGGGGATTTCTGGTAAACGCAGCTTCCGGGCTAAATTCAGCTGTGTTTTGCGGCCCCTGCCCTGCAGGGCCAGCAAGAGGCTGCGGTCTACCTGGCCTGTGAGTTCCATGGTTGTTGGAGGCAGGTTTTGGGCAGACAAAGGCCTGAGTAGTATATCCTTAGTCCCGGCTTTCTTGTTTATCAAATGCAGCATATCTTTGCGTTGGGACATGGGCCTTTGGCCCAGGACCTCCCCGCTGATGATGAACTTGGCCTGAAACTGGGACAGCATCTGCCTGGTCTTGTTTAACATGAGAATTTTGCAGTCTACGCAGGGGTTAAGCCATTTGCCCAGGCCGTGGGGGGGGCCCTGCAGTAGTAAATCGGTAAATTCCTGACTGATATCCACCGGCAGCAGGTCTATTGAGTATAAATTCTGCCAATGCTCTATTTTTAGCTGATTTCCAAAAAAAGGGGAAACAAAATGCAGACCCAGGACCTTGAGTCCTTGAGATTGGATCAATTTGCAGGCCAGTAGGCTATCCAGACCTCCGGAGAAGAGTGCCAAGCAATCGTACGTCTTGTGCATAACTTAATATACTAATACACTAAACATGAATGGGCAAGATAGATCTGCAATAATCCTGGGGGGAGATCTTGAAGGTTTTAAGCAAGGCTACACATGTTGCCCTGCGGCAGGCTATCTGTTATAAATCATAAAAATTCAAAGCCCGAGCTGATAGAGCTTTGATTGGGCACAGTCAAATGCTGGGCCCTAGACTTTATAACCAGCGGAGATATTTATGGCACGCAAAGCCAGTCAATCCAGCCAGGAGATGCGCAAAGAAGCCCTGCAGACCGCCTTGACTACTATAGAGCGCAAATATGGTCAGGGTTCGGTCATGTTCTTGTCAGATCAGGCACACCAGCAGATACCAGCCGTATCCACGGGCTCCATAGGCCTGGATCTGGCTCTGGGAGTTGGAGGGATTCCCAGGGGCCGGGTGATAGAGATCTATGGCACGGAATCTTCGGGCAAGACTACATTATCCCTGCAGATTCTGGCTGAGGCCCAAAAAGCTGGAGGAACTGTGGCTTTTGTGGATGCAGAGCATGCTTTAGATGTCAATTATGCGCAGCGTATCGGCCTGAACACTGAGGAACTTCTGATCTCCCAGCCGGACTATGGGGAGCAGGCCCTGGAAATCTGCGACCTTTTGGTCAGATCAGGGGCTGTGGATGTGATTGTGGTGGATTCTGTGGCCGCCCTGATTCCCCAGGCAGAGCTGGAGGGCACTATGGGCGAGACTCAGGTGGGGGGGCATGCCAGACTCATGTCCCATGCCATGCGTAAATTGACCGGGTCCATTCATCGTTCCAAGACCTCAGTGATTTTTATCAACCAGATCCGGATGAAAATTGGCATGACCGGGTTTGGCAGCCCAGAGACCACCACCGGGGGCAATGCCTTGAAGTTTTATTCTTCCATCCGCTTGGACATCCGCAGGATTCAGACCCTGAAGGACAAAGAGGAGTCCTATGGCAACCGGGTGCGGGTCAAAGTGGTCAAAAACAAAGTAGCCCCGCCCTTTCGTGAGGCCCAGTTCGATATCCTCTACGGCACAGGAGTCTCCAAGGAAGGCGAGCTTATTGATCTGGGGGTACAGCACGGCATCCTGGACAAGAGCGGGTCCTGGTTCGCCTTTGGCTCTGAGCGTCTGGGACAGGGCAAGGAAAATGTGCGTCTGTTTCTGCAGGAAAATCATGAAATAAGACAAGCCATTGAGGATAAGATCCTGGAGCACTTAGGGCTCAAGGAAATCAGGCAGGACATTACGCAGGAAGAGACTATGGAGCATAGTCCTGCAGAGTAAAAACCAAACAGCTGTACTCTGCAAAAGCAGATTTAGAGGTGCTTAGTAAACATCCAGGAGTAGCTTTTGAGTAGCGCGTCAGAGATTCGCAGGTCATTTTTGGATTTTTTTGCCCGCCACCAGCATCAGGTGCTGCCTAGTTCGCCCTTGATCCCTAGGGACGACCCTAGTTTGCTGTTCACCAATGCCGGCATGGTGCAGTTCAAGAAGGTCTTCCAGGGCTTGGAGAAAAGGGGCTACCAAAGGGCGGTCACAGCACAGAAGTGTTTGCGTGTAGGCGGCAAGCACAATGATTTGGAGAATGTTGGCCGGACCGCCAGGCATCATACCTTTTTCGAGATGTTGGGCAATTTTTCTTTTGGAGACTATTTTAAGGACGAAGCCATTCGTCTGGCCTGGGAGTATCTGACCCAGGAGCTGAATTTGCCGGAAAATAAGCTTTATGTTTCTGTTTTTCGGGATGATGACCAGGCTTTTGCCATTTGGCGGGATAAAATTGGTCTGCCTGAGAAAAGGATTTACAGGCTGGGCGAGAAGGATAACTTCTGGTCCATGGGCGAGACAGGGCCTTGCGGCCCCTGCTCGGAGATACTTATTGACCAGGGGCAGCAGATGGCCTGTGGACCAGATTGTGAGATCGGGGTCTGTGAGTGCGACCGGTACCTGGAACTCTGGAATCTGGTCTTTATGCAGTTCAATCGAGATGAAAACGGGGATCTGACCTCCCTGCCCCGGCCAAGCATAGACACTGGCATGGGCCTGGAGCGAATGGCTGCAGTATGTCAGGGAGTTTATTCCAACTTTGATACAGACCTTTTTTCCGGTCTGATTCAAAGTATGGCCTACAAGGCACAGGTCCAGTATGGGGCAGATCCAGAGATAGATGTGGCTTTGCGCTTGATAGCAGATCACAGCCGGGCTGTGTGCTTTATGATCGCGGACGGCATCCTGCCTGCCAATGAGGGCCGCGGTTATGTCCTGCGCAGGCTCATTCGACGGGCTTACAGATTTGGCCGCTTCCTGGGATTGGGAGAACTCTTCTTGCACCAGATCTGCGGTCAATTAGTGGGTGAAATGGGTCAGGCCTATCCTGAACTGCCGCAGACAGGAGAGTTTATGACCAAGGTGGTCCAGCAGGAAGAGGAGAATTTCAGCAACACCTTGGATAAGGGCTTGGAGCTTCTGGATCAGGAACTGGACAGGCTGCAGGCTGCAGGCCAGGATACAATTCCCGGCAGTGTGGTCTTCAAGCTGTATGATACATTCGGTTTTCCTGTGGATATTGTGCGCGATATAGCCCAGAAGCAGAATTTTACTGTGGATGAGCCTGGTTTTGAGCAATTGATGCAGGAACAAAGAAGAAGATCCAAGGCTACCTGGGCTGGCAGCGGGGAAGTGGACTTGGCTGGGGAGTTTGCTTCCTACCTGGAAGCCGGCTGGCAGACAGAGTTTCTGGGTTACGAGCATTTGCAGTGTTCCAGCCGTATTGTGGCCTTGCTGGACCTGGAGGGCAACAAGCTTTTAGAAACCAGAGCCGGGGACCAGGTCTATGTGCTCACTGCCAGGACTCCTTTTTACGGCGAATCCGGCGGTCAAGCCGGAGATCAGGGCCAGATGCTTTCGGATACTGGCCTGGCGGATATAGTGCAGACCCTGAAGCCGGCCAAATCCTTTATAGTGCACAAGGCCAAGATTCTGCAGGGCGAGCTCAAACAGGATCAGGAAGTCAATCTTAAAGTAGATGAGGGGCAGCGCATTGCCAGTGCCAGGAACCATACCTGCACCCATCTGCTGCATGCTGCCTTGCGCAAGGTGTTGGGCCGGCATGTACAGCAATCTGGCTCCTTGGTTTCTGCGCAACGCCTGCGCTTTGATTTCACTCATATCAGCCCCCTGGAATCATGGGAGCTGCAAGAGATAGAAAATGAGGTGAACAGGGTCATATTCGCCGACCTGGAGGTGCAAACCAGGGAGATGAGCTTTGCCCAAGCCCAAGAAGAAGGGGCTTTAGGGCTTTTCCAGGAAAAATATTCAGACCAGGTCCGGGTGGTGGAAGTGCCTTCAGTATCCAGGGAGCTCTGCGGAGGTACGCACCTGGAGAGAACCGGCCAGGCCGGTGTGTTTTGTATTCTTTCAGAAGCAGGCGTGGCAGCCGGGATACGCAGGATAGAGGGTGCTACTGCCTGGAAAGTCCTGGAGCACTTTAGATCCGAACAAAGTTTGCTGCAGGAGGCCTGCCAGAGCCTGAAGACCAGGCCCGAGCATCTGGTTTCCAGGGTTAAGGACCTGAAGCAGGAAATGAAAATACTTCAGGAAGAGAAAAAGCAGCTGCAGGCCAGGCAGGGTACAACAGCGCAGGGCTCTATCCTGGACCAGTTGCAGGAAATACAGGGCATCCCTGTCCTGGCTTCCAGGATGGAATTACCGGGAAATTCAGGTATGGAGGGTTTGCGTAAAATAATGGATGATTTGCGCAGTAAAATGCCCAAAGGAACAGCCTTGCTGGCTGCCGAGCACCAGGAAAAGGCAATTTTACTTTTGTTTGTCAGCCCTGACCTGCATTCCAGATTTACCGCACCAGAACTGATCCGGGAAGTAGCCCAGGAAGTGGGGGGCAGCGGCGGGGGCAGGCCTGATTTGGCTCAGGCCGGAGGGCCTGACCCTGAAGGTATTGAGCAGGCTTTGGAGCGTTTCAAGACATTGGTCGGTCAAAAGTGATCCTTGTCTTGCGCAAAGACCAGTGCGCATTATGGCGAAAAGAGCCTAGCAAAATTGAGCCAGATAGTCGTTATTAGGCCTGCTGACTGAGCGCAGGCTAAAGCATAGAAGAGATATGGGACAATATATAGGTGTTAAATTCCGGAAACAAGGGCATGTTTACTTTTTTTTATGCAGGCATGATCCAATGCAGCCTGGGGACCAAGTCCTGGTTTGTACCGAGGAGGGCCAGGGACTGGGCACTGTAGTCACCACCAGGTGCGAGGCTCCTGAGGAATTGGATCTGGAGAACATTAAGGAAATTGAACGGCCTGCTAGGGAAGAAGATTCCCAGATCCAAGAGGATAACTATCTGCTGGGCCAGGAAGCCTTCGATTTTTGTGAGCAGAAGATCCAGGAGCTGGATTTGGAAATGAAGCTGGTGGATGTAGAGGTGCGTTTTGACCAGAGCAAAATCGTGCTATATTTTACTGCTCCCTCCAGGATTGATTTCCGGGAACTGGTCAAAGTTTTGGTCAGTCAGTACCGGACCAGGATTGAGCTAAGACAGATAGGAGTGCGCCATGAAGCCCAAATCTTGGGCGGAATCGGCAATTGCGGCCGGATCTGCTGCTGCCACCAGTTTCTGCGCAGATTTGAGCCGGTGACCATCAAGATGGCTAAGGAACAGCAGCTCTTTTTAAATCCTTCCAAAATTTCCGGCTCTTGCGGGCGACTGCTTTGCTGTTTGAATTTTGAAAGGGCCAACTACGATGATTTTAAACGCAAGTGTCCTAAAATCGGCAAGAAATACGAGACAGCAGAAGGGGAGCTCAAGATCCTCAGGGCCAATATGTTTCGGGATTCTTTGGTAGTGGGCAGCAAGGACGGACAAGAGTTGGAGATGACCCTGCTGGAATGGGCTGAACTGATGCATAAAAGTGAAGCAGCTCAGGATAGCGGCAATGGCCAGGATGATCCTGGAATTCAAGGCCAGCAGCAAAAAAACAAATCAAAGTCCAAGGCACATAGCACGCAGCAAGTAAATACTGCTGCTCAGGATCAGCAGCCCAAGCCCCAGCAAAATGAAACCGGCCAAGCCCAAGCCGCACAAAATCCCAATCCGGGAAAAAAGAGCACAACCGGCAAATCCAGGAAGAGAAGAAACAGGTCCAGGAAAAAAAAGAAATGATTGTCAATATCCAGGGTTGCAACTGCGGAGGGTAGGTTGAATTCCTTTTTTATTTCCACCCCGATATATTACGTCAATGCCAAGCCACATCTGGGACATGCCTATACCACTATAGTAGCTGATTGTGTGCGTCGCTTTCAGCAGTTGAAAGGGCTGCAGACTTTTTTTTTGACCGGAACAGACGAGCACGGGGACAAGATAGTACAAGCTGCTCAGGAAAACAATCAGGCAACACAGGATTATGTGGACCTGATCAGTGCTCAGTTCAGGGAGTTGTGGCCCAGACTTGGCGTTGAGTTCGACCGGTTTGTGCGCACTACTGAATCCAGGCACAAGAAGTGCGTACAAGATTTTCTGCAGTTGGTATATGAGCGGGGAGATATTTATTTTGGCGAATATGGCGGGTACTATTGCTTTGGCTGCGAGCGCTTTTATACGGAAAAGGAACTGCAAGGCGGCCTGTGCCCTGATCATCTCAAAGAGCCGGAATACATCAAGGAAAAGAATTATTTTTTCCAGATGTCAAAGTATCAGGATTGGCTGCGGGAATACATCCAGAATGATCCATACTTTATCAGGCCTGAACAATACAGGAAGGAGGTCCTGGCCATGCTTAGGGAGCCTCTGGAAGATTTATGCATATCCAGGCCTAAGCAAAGGCTGGACTGGGGAATAGAGCTGCCTTTTGACCAGCAGTACGTAACCTATGTCTGGTTTGATGCATTGTTGAATTACATCTCTGCCCTGGATTGGCCTCAGGGTGAACACTATAAGACTTTCTGGCCTGCTGCACATCATTTGGTG
The DNA here is from genome assembly GCA_964562725.1 of uncultured Desulfohalobiaceae bacterium. GTDB lineage: Bacteria > Desulfobacterota > Desulfovibrionia > Desulfovibrionales > Desulfothermaceae > CAZBUB01. The sequence goes on from CAZLUR010000019.1 coordinate 12,238, forward strand.
GCCAAGGACATCCTGAAACCGCACGCAATTTTTTGGCCCACCATGCTCAAATCTGCAGGTTTGCAGCCCTATAAGGGTTTGCGGGTGCACGGCTACTGGAAGGTACAAGAAGCCAAGATGTCCAAGAGTCTGGGCAATGTGCTGGACCCTGTGCAGCTTAGTCAGAAGTATGGATTAAATGGATTTCGTTATTTCTTGTTGCGGGAAATGCACTTTGGTCAGGATGGAAGTTTTTCAGAACAAGCCTTGCTGCAGCGCTTCAATTCAGATCTGGCCAATGATCTGGGCAACTTGTTCAACCGGACTTTGGCCATGAATAAGAAGTATCACCAAGGCCTGGTCCCTGAGCAGGCCTCTGAGCATCTGAGCCAGGACCAGGCAGTGTTGGAGCTGGGTTTGGATTCTCTCCAGGCTTATGTCCGGCATTTTCAGAATTTTGAATTTGCGCAGGGTCTAGAGCGCATCTGGGAGTTTATCAGAGCTCTGAACAGATATATTGACAGTGAGGCCCCTTGGGAGCTTTTTAAGGAGAAAGCAACCAAACGCTTGAGCACTATGCTGGCCATTGTCCTGGCTGGATTACGCAAGATTGCCCTGGCCTTGTGGCCAGTAATGCCTGATGCCAGCAGGCAGATGTGCTGGCAATTGGGATTTGAACTGCAAAAAAATAAAGTGGATATACTTCAGGAAAGCAAAGAGTGGCAATTCTTACAGGCCGGCGCCAGCTTGGCAGAAAAATCCAACCTGTTCCCCAGACAGGAACTGGGCGAGGAAAATAAAGGATCAGCACAAGGCAAAGAGATTTTGTCCAAAAAGAAAAATAATGCAGTGGAGCAGTCGGATGGGTTGTTGGATATATCTGATTTTCGCCGTGTAGATTTGCGGGTGGGCAGGATAGATTCGGCTTATGTCCATCCCAAGGCGGACCGGCTCTTGGTGCTGGAAGTGGATCTGGGTCAGGAGGATAAGAGACAGATTGTAGCTGGCTTGGCTGAGCATTATGCCTGTTCTGATTTGCTGGGCAGGCAGGTTTTGGTGGTGACCAACTTACAGCCTGTTTCGTTCAGAGGGATAGAGTCGCAAGGTATGATTCTAGCTGCCCAAGATGGTTCCGGCCTGAGCTTGATCTCTCCTGTCAGGGAAGTAAAGCTTGGCAGCAAGGTCAGCTAAGATTAGTTGGTTTGACCTTTCATCTCTCCAGTGTCTAACCTTTGATGCTGGCCATGGGAGCGAGCTTGGCAACCTTCCTGGCCAATCCAGAATCATGAGTAGCCTGGACCACAAGCCCAACATCCTTGTATGCATCAGGGGCCTCTTCTGCAGCGCCTTTTTTGCTGGCAGCCCTGATCAGGATGCCTTGTTGAGCAAGATTGTTGAGCACACCCTGGGGCTTATATTTTTTCTTGGCCTGCCTTCTGCTCATAGACCGGCCCGCTCCGTGGCAGGCTGAGCCCCAGGCCTGATTTCCCTCCTGACCGGCCAGGATATAGGAACTGGTACCCATGGTGCCTCCCACGAGGACCGGTTGACCTACCTGGCTGTATCTTTGGGGAAGGCCTGAGCTGCCAGGTGCGAAGGCCCTGGTAGCGCCTTTACGGTGGACATACAGCTTGCGCATTTTGCCTTGCAGCTGATGGTCTTCAATTTTGCATGTATTGTGGCTGACATCATAGAGCAGGCTGGGAGCGGAGCCAGGAAATATCTTCTGCAGCACCTCCTGGACCAAATGCCCCAGGATTTGCCTGTTGGCCAAGGCGCAATTGATGCCGCAGGCCATTGCCTGGTAGAAATCTCTGCCTTCCTGGGATTTGATGGGTGCGCAGACCAGGTCCCGCACCGGGAGTTGGATATTGTATTTTTGGGCAGCCCGGCCCAGGACCTGAATGTAGTCGCTGCCTATCTGGTGTCCCAGGGCCCTGGAGCCGCAGTGCAGAGAGATGCATACTGCGTCCTTTTCCAGGCCAAAGACCTGGGCGGTAAAGGAGTCGTATACTTCCTGTACATACTGTACTTCCAGGTAGTGATTGCCCGAGCCCAGAGTACCCATCTGTTTTTTTTGTCTCTTTTTAGCCTCCTGACTGACCAGATCTGGATTAGCGCCCTGGATGCGGCCTTGGTCCTCTATGAATTGCAGGTCCTGTGCGCTGCCGAATCCGTTTTGTACTGCCCACAGCGCCCCTTGCACCAGGACCTGCTCCAGTTTGTTCTGGCTTAGAGTTAATAAACCCTGGGAGCCAAGGCCTGCAGGTATGCGGGCGAAAAGGCTGTCAGCCAGATTTTCCAATTGATTCTGCACTTCCAATCTGTACAGTCCAGTGCACAGGGTGCGCACTCCACAGGAGATATCATAGCCAATACCGCCCATGCAGATCACTCCCTGCCTTTCCGGATCAAAAGCGGCTACGCCTCCGATCGGGAAGCCGTAGCCCCAATGTGCATCAGGCATTATCAAGGCAGCTTCTGCTATGCCGGGCAGGCAGGCTACATTGCAGGCCTGTTGCAAGACCTGGGGTTCCAGATCGTTTAGGATTTCCTTGGAGCCAAAAATCCGGGCCGGGACCCTCATCTGTTCCTGGGGCTCGATTTCCCACAGGCTTTCTCCCAGCCTTTGGATGCGGTTTTGCAGCATATTAGACCCAGCAGGCTACAAAGGTTCCACCAGGATATGATCCGCCTCGTTGTTGCGCAAGGTAAGGGTGAAATCGTTTATCTTTAAAGCTACAGGGTCCTTGAGCGGGGCCCGGCCTATGACCTTTACCTGTACTCCTGGCCTGAGCCCCATATCTCTGATCCTTCTACCCAGTTCACCTGTGGCCTGCAGGGCAACGATTCTGGCTTCTTGATCCTGGGCCAGAAAGCGCAGGCCTATATACTCTTTGTCTGCTTGCAGGTCCTGTTTGGCCTGGGGGCTGGCGGTATTCTTGTGCATGTTGACCTTGATTTTGAGGTTTATAAACAGTCAAATTGGATTATTCCTTGAGCTGGGCCAGAACCTTGGAGGCCAGGCCCTGGCCCAGTACCAGTTCGCAGCCCCTGACTTTCATTCGGCAGGGTCCCTGGCCGACTGCGGTCAGGGTTACTTCAGTGCCAGGGGTTAAGCCCAGGGCTAAAAGTTTGCCTCTGGCAGCTCCTCCAGCATTATGCTCAGCTATTTTGAGCTTGCTGCCAGCAGGAAATTGGTTTAATGGAAAGGCATTCATAGGCCTGATCCTTAGTTCTAAAATTGTTTAGTGCACCTAATTTTTTTACTATAATTAATGCCTTGTTTCCTGTCAACAGATAACTTATCCTACCTTGTGCTTTTTTACGGGAATCAAGGTTTGATTAAATATGGATCAGACGGGTTTTAAAATTCGAAGTGACTATCAGATATGCCGAAAAGAACAGATATTAAACGCATAATGCTTATTGGTTCCGGGCCGATTGTTATTGGCCAGGCCTGCGAGTTTGATTATTCCGGGACTCAGGCCTTGAAAGCCCTGAAGGAAGAGGACTACGAGGTTGTTTTGATCAACTCCAACCCGGCAACGATCATGACTGATCCCAATCTGGCAGCCAGGACTTATGTAGAGCCTGTTACTCCAGAAACAGTGGCCAAGATCATTGCCCGGGAGAGACCAGATGCACTACTGCCCACTTTGGGCGGACAAACCGGTTTGAATACTGCTGTGGCAGTGTCTGAAATGGGGATTTTGGACAAGTATGCTGTAGAATTGATCGGGGCTTCTTTGCCAGTGATCCAAAAAGCAGAGAGTAGGGAATTGTTCAGGCAGGCCATGGCCAATATTCAGCTTGCTGTGCCCAAGAGCGGGATTGCCCGATCTCTAACTGAAGTCAGGGATCTGAAGCAGGAGATTTCTTTTCCGGTGATTGTGCGTCCTGCCTATACTCTAGGCGGGACTGGAGGAGGGGTGGCCTATAATATGGAGGATTTGGAAAAAATTGCCTATCAAGGTCTTAGCGCCAGTATGACCAGTGAGGTCATGCTGGAAGAATCCCTTTTGGGCTGGAAGGAATTCGAACTGGAGGTGATGCGGGACAAAAACGACAATTGTGTAATCATCTGCTCCATAGAGAATCTGGACCCCATGGGTGTGCATACCGGGGATTCCATCACTGTAGCCCCTGCCCAGACTTTAACAGATTTGGAGTATCAGAGGATGCGCGACGCCTCATTGGCCATCATGAGGGAGATTGGTGTGGAGACTGGGGGCTCTAATGTGCAGTTTGCTGTAAATCCGGAAAACGGTGAATTGGTAGTTATCGAGATGAATCCCAGAGTCTCCAGGTCCTCGGCCCTGGCCTCCAAGGCTACAGGCTTCCCCATTGCCAAAATTGCAGCCAAGCTGGCAGTGGGCTATACCCTGGACGAGTTACCCAATGATATTACCCGGGAGACAGTGGCTAGCTTCGAACCGGCAATAGACTACTGTGTGCTCAAGGTGCCCAGGTTCACCTTTGAAAAATTTTCCAAAGCCCAGGACATTTTAACCACCTCCATGAAAAGTGTAGGCGAGACCATGGCGATTGGCAGGACTTTTAAGGAGGCCCTGCAAAAAGGGTTGCGCTCTCTGGAGGTCGGTATGCCAGGGCTGGCAAAGGATTTTCATCCAGAACTACAAGATAAGGAACTGATCATGTCCAGGCTGCGCATGCCCAATTCCCAGCGTTTGTTTTATCTACGCCTGGCCTGTTTGCAGGGTATACCGGAGTTTGAGATATTCCAGGCTTCAAGGATAGACCCTTGGTTTTTAAGGCAAATAAAGGAGATCGTTGATTTTGAGGCAGACTTGCTGCAGGCAGCCAAACAGGATCCAGCTTTGCAGGACAAAGACGGGTCTGCGCCGGTTGTAATGCAGGCCAAAGCCATGGGCTTTTCTGATAAGCAATTGGCAGGGCTGTGGGCTCTGCAAGAGGAAGAGTTTAGAAGGGTAAGACAGGGCTGGGGAATTAATGCAGTTTACAAGCTGGTGGATACCTGCGCTGCTGAGTTCGAGGCCTACACCCCTTATTATTATTCCAGCTATGAGCAGGAAAACGAGGCCAGGGTCAGTCAGGGCAGGAAGGTGGTTATTCTGGGTGGAGGGCCAAACAGGATCGGCCAGGGCATAGAATTTGACTACTGCTGCGTGCATGCATCGTTTGCTTTACGGGAGATGGGTCTGCAGTCCATCATGGTTAATTCCAATCCGGAAACAGTTAGCACTGACTATGATACTTCTGATCGTCTTTATTTTGAGCCTTTGACCCTGGAGGATACCCTGAACATCATAGAGCAGGAAAAACCAGAAGGGGTGATCGTACAGTTCGGGGGGCAGACACCGCTTAATCTGGCCGTGCCCCTCTTGCGAAACCAGGTGCACATTCTGGGCACAAGCCCGGACAGTATTGACAGAGCCGAAGATCGGGAAAGATTCCAAGAGCTTTTGAACAAACTGCATCTCAAGCAGCCTGAAAATGGAACAGCAGTCTCTGAAGAGGGTGCATTGCTTATAGCCCGGGACATTGGTTATCCTCTTGTGGTCAGGCCTTCCTATGTTCTGGGCGGCAGGGCCATGGAGATTGTTTATGATGAGGAGGATCTGCTCAACTATTTCCGGGAAGCAGTGATTATTTCTCCGGATCATCCTATTTTGCTGGACAAGTTCATGGAAAATGCTGTGGAAGTGGACGTGGATGCGGTTTCAGATGGCCAGGATACCTATATCGGCAGGATAATGGAGCGCATCGAAGAAGCTGGGATTCACTCTGGTGATTCTGCCTGTGTTTTGCCACCGCACACCATTTCTTCAACCCTGATTCAGGAGATCGAGGCCCAAACCAGGGCATTGGCCAGAGAACTGCAGGTCCAGGGGTTGATGAATGTCCAGTATGCCATAAAGGATCAGGAGGTCTATATTCTGGAGGTCAATCCCAGGGCTTCCAGGACAGTGCCCTTTGTGAGCAAGGCCACTGGAGTGCCTCTGGCCAAGATTGCCACCCAGGTCATGCTGGGCAGTAAACTAAAAGATATTGCTCCCTGGTCTCTAAGGAGATCAGGTTATATTTCAGTCAAGGAGGCCGTGCTGCCTTTCAACCGGTTCCCTGGGGTGGATATTCTGCTCGGTCCTGAGATGCGCTCCACAGGAGAGGTCATGGGCATAGACCACAGCTTCGGCCTGGCCTTTATCAAGTCTCAGCTGGCTGCAGGCCAACATTTGCCCAGCCAGGGCACGGTGTTTATTTCAGTCAACGACAGAGACAAACCGCATATAGTGGAACCAGCGCGCACTTTTGCCAGGCTGGGCCTGCGCTTGGTGGCTACCCAGGGCACGGTGGAGTATCTAGCCGGATACGGGATTGGTGCGCAGAAAGTGAACAAAGTCTATGAAGGCCGACCCAATGCGATCGATATGATCAAGAATAAAGAGATAGATCTGGTGATCAATACCTCTTCAGGCAAACTGACCATCCAGGACTCCTCCTCTTTGCGGCAGGCCACCATAATCTATAATATACCATACACTACCACTGTGGCCGGGGCTAAAGCCCTGGCCCAGGCCTTGCAGGAGCTGCAGGGCCAAGGCCTGGATGTCTGTTGTCTGCAGGAATATCACAGCACTGATTGGGCGGCATCTTAAAGGATTGCAGAATATGATCAAGCATCATTGCGGATTGATTGGGGTTTACGGACACAATGAAGCGGCCAGAATGGCCTATTTCGGACTGTACGCACTGCAACACCGGGGTCAGGAAAGTGCGGGCATTGTTACTTGGGACGGTCAGAAGCTCAGGGAACAAAAGGGCATGGGGCTGGTGGCGGACGTGTTTAAGGAAAGGCATCTGGGGCATGAACTCAAGGGCAAAGTGGCCCTGGGGCATATCCGCTATTCCACCACCGGGGCCTCTTTGCTGCGCAACGCCCAGCCTTTTCTAGTGCATTTCAAGGGTTATCATATGGCTATTGCGCACAACGGCAATCTGGTGAACACAGTGCAGTTGCGTCAGGAACTGGAAGGGCAGGGCTCTTTATTTCAGACCAGTATGGACAGCGAAATCTTCATGCATTTAGTGGCCAAAAACAGCAATGGCTGCAGCAGCCTCGAGGAGGCTGTGCTCCAGGCCTGCAGCCGGATACAGGGCGCATACTGTTTTTTGCTGCAGGCCAACAACAAGCTGATGGGGATTCGTGACCCCTGGGGATTCAGGCCTTTGGTCCTGGGCAGAGTGGATAAGACTTATGTTCTGGCTTCTGAAACCTGTGCTCTTGACCTTTTGGAGGCGGAATATCTGCGAGAGGTTGAACCCGGGGAGATTGTGGTCATAGAAGAGGGCAGGATCAAGTCTTGGTACATGCCTTTTCAGCCCCCTAAAAAATCTTGTATTTTTGAGCTGATCTATTTTGGGCGCCCTGATTCAGTGATTTTTTCCCAAAATGTCTATCAAAGGCGCAAGGATATGGGCCGGGTCCTGGCCCAGGAGGCTTTTATAGATGCGGATTACTGCATGCCCTTTCCTGACTCAGGGGTCTATGCTGCAGTGGGCTATGCCCAGGAGTCAGGGCTGCCCTTTGAGACAGCCATGATCCGCAATCATTATGTTGGCCGTACCTTTATTCAACCTTCACAGGATATGCGAGACTTCGGGGTCCGAGTCAAACTGAACCCGGTCAAGGAGATGATCAAGGGCAAAAGGATCGTGATCATAGAAGATTCTATTGTGCGAGGCACTACCATTCGCACCAGGATCAAGAAAATGCGTGAATTAGGGGCTAAGGAACTGCATTTGAGGGTCAGTTGCCCTCCGATTTGTTACCCTTGTTATTATGGTATCGACTTTTCCTCCAAGGGTGAATTGATAGCAGCCAACCACTTTGTGCCGGATATCGCCAAATTTATAGGCCTGGACTCCTTGCATTACTTGAGCCAGGAGGGTCTGCTTCAGGCTGTACAGGCCAGAAATGGCTATTGTCTGGCCTGCTTCCAGGGCGATTATCCAGTATTGCCCGGGGCGGACTTTGGAAAATTGTGTTTTGAACAATGAATCCTTGAGTTGGATAGCCATGCAAGTCAGAAAGGATCAGGAATGGATTGCCCTGGCCAAAGAGGTCCTGCAGATTGAGATGGAGGGAATCCAGGAAGTACAGCACAACCTGGATCAGGACTTCGTGCGGGCCTTAAATATGCTTGCTTCTTGTCAGGGCAGGGTAGTGGTCAGTGGAGTAGGCAAGTCCGGATTGGTGGGACGCAAGATAGCTGCTACATTAAGCAGTACCGGGACTCCAGCCTATTTCCTGCACCCTGTGGAAGGCGCCCATGGAGATCTGGGTCTGATCAGGCAGGGTGATGTGGTTTTGGCTATTTCCAATAGCGGCGAGACTGATGAACTCAACAATATCATTCCTGCTTTAATCTCTTTAGGGGCCCAGGTGATCGGCATGACCAGCAGGCTGGATTCGAACCTGGCCAGGCTTTGCCATGTGATATTGAATATACATGTCCCAAAGGAAGCCTGCACTCTGGGGCTGGCCCCGACCACCAGCACCACAGCCACTCTGGCCTTGGGGGATGCTCTGGCCGTGGCCTTAATAGAGATGAAAGCCTTTGGCCGGGAGGACTTTCAGCGCGTACATCCGGCAGGGGAGCTGGGCAGGCAACTCAGTATGGACATAAGTAGATTGATGCACAGGGATGACCTGCCTGTGGCTGGCTTGACGGACAGCCTGCGTTTTGCCTTGCAGGTGTTGGACCAGGGCGGCTTGGGGACAGTTATTATTCTGGATGAACAGCGCAAGGTGCAGGGTATTCTCACAGATGGCGATGTGCGCAGGCTTTTGTGCCGCAACACGTTTTTTCTGGAAACAGAGGTGCAGGATTATATGACAAGAGATCCCAAACTGGCAGAATTGGGCCAGAAAGGGGCCCATGTTCTGGATTTGATGGAAAAATCAGCGATAATGGTCCTGCCTGTGGTGGATCAGAAGCAAGTCTTGCAAGGGGTGCTCCACCTGCATGATCTGTTGGGTAAAGGCAGCTTGAAGCTGAACAACTTTGTAGGTTATGAATGATGCATAGATCTTAGGCGGGCTGTGCCAGGAGCCCAACCTGGTTGAACAGAATTAAACTTTATAACTTAAAATTAAATTTCAAGTAGTTATGGCAAGGATTCTAAAGTATTTGCTGCTTTTTATCCTGATAGTGATAGTATTAGGTTTTGGCGCTGCAGCAGGGATCTACTATTGGGCAGCCCGGGATCTGCCTAAGATAAAGCAGATTACCGACTATACCCCCCCATTGACCACCACTGTCTATGCCCGGGACGGACAGGTCCTGGGCTACCTGAGTCGAGAGAACCGTTTTTTGGCCTCCCTGCACGAAATGACCCCTGACCTGCCCCTGGCCTTTCTGGCGGCTGAGGACAGCTCCTTTTACGAACATGCAGGCCTAGATTTTCTAAGTATTGTACGGGCATTTCTCCGTAATCTGCAGGCCGGGTCCATTGTGCAGGGCGGCAGCACTATCACCCAGCAGGTGATCAAGTCTCTGCTGCTGACTCCGGAGCGCAGCTATACCAGGAAGCTAAAAGAGGCCATTTTGGCCTACAGGCTCGAAAAGTATCTGCATAAGGATGAGATCCTGACTATTTATATGAATCAGATATACATGGGCCACAGGGCCTATGGGGTGGAGGCCGCGGCCCGGACCTATTTTGGCAAGCAGGCTGGTGATCTGAACCTGGCAGAAGCCGCTCTTTTGGCAGGATTGCCCAAGGCCCCTTCCTCGCACAATCCCTATAAACACCCTGAGCGGGCCAAGTCCAGGCAAAAGTATGTCCTGGACAGGATGCTGGCTAAGGAATGGATCAGCCAGGAACAGCATGCCAAGGCCCTAAAACAGGAACTGAATTTTAAGCCCATGCTGGATCCTTCCTGGCAGCTTGGGGCTTATTATTTAGAAGAGGTCAGGCGCTGGCTGGTAAATAGATTCGGAGAGGAGCTGGCTTACACTGGAGGACTGCAGGTCCAGACCGCGGTGGATCTTGAACATCAGCAGGCAGCAGATCAGGCCTTGAAAAAGGGCCTGGAGGCTTCCAGCAAGCGCAGGGGCTGGCAAGGCCCTGTCCAACAGCTGGTCCAGGAGGAGTATTCTTCATTTTTGCAAGGTCAGGATCAAGAAGCCTTGAATAGACTGCGTGCTGGTGAATGGATCCAGGTCTTGATCCAAGATGTCAGCCGGCAAGGGGCAAAAGTGCTTTTTGCTGATCAGCAGGCCTGGATGGATGTCTCCAGCATGGCTTGGTGCCGGGAGCCTGACCCTGCAAAGGCCCCGGAGCATGTAAAAGATATTGCCGATGCCAGAGAAGTGCTGCAAGCAGGGGATGTGGTTTGGGCTTCTCTGGAGCAAGACAGGGATAATGACCAGGACCTGGTGCTGGCCCTGGAACAGAAACCAAGGGTGCAGGGGGCTTTGTTTTCTATGGATCCGGATACAGGCCTGGTTAGGGCCTTGGTGGGCGGCTACAGTTTTCAGGACAGCCAGTTCAACAGGGCCACCCAGGCCAAGCGCCAGACCGGATCAGCATTTAAGCCTATTGTTTATTCTGCTGCTCTGGATAACGGATTTACCTCGGCAACCATCTTACTGGACGCCCCTGTGGTCTATGCGGACAGAACCAGGGACAATGCCTGGAAGCCAGAAAATTACGAGCGTACGACCTTTGGTCCTACTTTGCTGCGCACTGCTCTGGTCAAATCCAGGAATCTAATCACTATCAGGGTGGCCAGGGAACTGGGTATTGATAAGGTGATCCAGAGGGCCAAAAATATGGGTTTGCGTGATACACACTATGAGGGGAATCTGTCCGTAAGCCTGGGCACTGCTTCCAGCAGTTTGCTGGAATTATGCCGGGCCTATACAGTATTGGCCCGGGGCGGATCCTTGGTAGAGCCCAGGCTGGTGTTATCTGTTCAAGACTCCTGGGGGCAGCAAATGTTTGAATCCCAGATAAAGAGCCAGGCTGTGATCAGCCCCCAGAATGCCTATATCATGAACTATATTTTGCAGCAGGTCGTGCAGGACGGCACAGGCTGGCGGGCCAGAGCCTTGGGCAGGCCTGTGGCAGGCAAGACTGGCACCACTGACGAGCAAAAAGATGCCTGGTTTCTAGGCTATACCCCTTATCTTTTGACCGGGGTGTTTGTGGGTTTTGACGAGCCAAGACCCATGGGCAAATACGAGACAGGCTCCAGGGCAGCTGCTCCGATCTGGCTGGGCTACAGGCAGGAGGTGGAAAATGATTACTCAGTGCAGGATTTCTCAAGGCCACAGGGCATAGTTATGGCCCGGGTGGATGCTGAAAATGGCCTTCTGGCCGGGCCATATACTGAACAGAGCTATGTTTTGCCTTTTAAGGCGGGCACTCAGCCCACCAGGATTTCGCCTGGCAGAAAGGCCCGCAGAGAGGGTTCAATCCAGGGTGATCCTGATGGCCTTGATTTAGATGGGGACGTGCTCAAGAGGTTGTTTTAAGAGCAAGAAATCTCGCAGGAATTACGAGGTCAGTGATCATAAATTTCCGGTCTGGAATCAAGCAGGTACTTGGCAGCAGGTCTGAGCAAGGCAAAATCTGGATTTAGGGGGAGTTGATTTGCTTGCAAGCCGGGTGGAGCAATGTCTGCAAGCCTGCGGCCGCGTGATTCAGGAAGCTTTTCAGGTCAGTCTGGAGCTGTTTAAGATAATGATTCCAGTACTGATTCTGGTTAAGGCCTTGCAGGAGCTGGGTTGGATCGTATATTTGGCCAGGCCTCTGGAACCCTTAATGGCTCTGGTGGGTTTGCCTTCTGAAATGGGTCTGGTCTGGGCAACTGCATTGGTGAATAATATTTACAGCTCAATTGTGGTCTTTCTATCTTTGGCCCCGGATCACAATTTGAGCGTGGCCCAGGTCACCGTACTCTCTACCATGATTCTGGTGGCGCATGCCCTGCCAATAGAAGTCAAGATTGCCCAGAGGTCCGGAAACAGATTTTTGTTTCAGGCCTTGATCCGGATATTTGGAGCCTTGATCCTGGGTATAATCCTTAACTGGTTCTATTTTCTAAGCGGTTGGCTGCAAGCAGAGCACCTAATATTCTGGCAGGGCGAGGTCAGGGAAAAGCCCGGGATTTTGCTTTGGGGGCTGGTGCAGTTACGCAACTTGGGATTTATTTTTGGCATTATCCTGGCCCTGATCTGCTTGATGCGCCTTTTAAATTGGTTGCAGGTCACTGAGCTTCTGGTGCGCCTTTTGCAGCCTTTGCTCAGGTTTCTGGGCATTGGCCGGGAGGCAGCGCCTTTGACCATAGTAGGCATGACCATGGGTTTGACTTATGGTGGCGGGCTGATCATCCAGGAATCCAAGTCAGGCAGGGTGGAGCCCAAAGATGTGTTTGCTTCAGTGACCTTGATGGGGCTCACGCACAGCCTGATAGAAGACACCTTGCTCCTGCTCATGCTGGGCGGGCACCTGTCAGGGATTCTTTTTGCCAGGTTGATCTTTTCTTTGCTGGTGGTGTCCTTGCTGGTGCGCTGTTTGCCTAGGCTGTCCAGCTCCTTTATAGACCGTTTTTTGTTTCAGGTTTCTAACTAGGCTAAACCAGCTCCAGATTCCAATTGAAGTCTGAGTCCTTTTTTCTCCAGGGTAGTTTGCTTGGTTTGGTGCTGCTGAGCATGGCGAACAAAGAAAACCCTGCCTGGTTCAACTCAGTTTGATAACTGCATAGATCCAGTTCCCAATTGGGGTAATGATAATAGTTGCTCCCTGATTTCTTGATCCAGGAGGTTTCATTTTTGGGGCTGTGCAGCACTGTTCCGGGCTTCAACTCGGGATGCAGGGCCCTGGAGATGCAAAAAGGCCAAAAACCTTGTATTATTAGTCCTAGGGGCAAGGGGCTTTGCTCAGCTAACTCCAGCAGGCTTGTCTTGTTCAGTTCTGGGCTGGCAAAGGCGCCGGAAAATCCCATTTGTTTTATGATCTGCAGGGCCAGGGCATTACTCAGATTGCAAAAAGGCCCGGCCCAGAACACCAGGCTCTGATTTTCCGGGAAAAGGGCTGTCTGCCAGGGTGCATTGAGTACGAAATACCGGGCGCCGCAACTCAGAGCTCTGGATACAAGCTCAGTCCAGGCATTTTCTTCCTGGGGCCAGATCGCCGGGGGTAGCCAAAAGTAGTATTTGGCCAAATTGCGGCTTTTCAGACTGGAGAATAGACTGGGCTTGAGCCAGAGACCGAGCAAGCCCTGGACCTTGCCCTGGGGCGCAGCTGGCAGGACGTTCATGATTTGGGCTTTACTCTGCTTGGTATGGGCTGCTGGCAGCTTGGCCTGAACTGCAGGCAGATCTCGTTCCTGGGGCTCAATCTGGGCTAGTTGTTTTTTTAGCTTTTGCAGGCGCTGCCTGAGTTGGAGCTCCTGGCGGTCCACCAGGAATACCGGTGTCCTGGACTGTACGTTTTTCCATTGCTTGGGCAGATGCAGCTTTTTGCCCTGGCCTGTAAAGCTGGTCAGCCGGTACAAATGGTGGCCTGGCTGGTCCTGGACTCCAATGCGCAGCAGGTCCCCGGGCAAAAGATCCCTTCTGGCGCGCAGGCTACTTCGGCCTTTGCCTTTTTTGTCAGTCAGGCCGATGAAAAGCCCGGAACAGTTCTCCTGTTGCTGGCCAAAAGGGGAATGAGGGCTCTGGGGCAGAAAAAAGTAGTGGCTGCCCTTGCGCCCCAGGCAGTTCTGAAGCAGCTGCAGCGCGGTCTTTTTGGCTGCAGGATCGTCTGGGTGATCCCTGAAAAGCTTATAGGCCTTAACAGTATAGTACACATAGTGGGCCCCCTTTTTGCGGCCCTCAATTTTCCAGGCCTTGATCTGCGGGATCTGCAGCAAGGTTTTGCTCAGTACGTCCAGGCTGAGATCCAGGCAGGAAAAGTAGCGGCCTTGGCCCTGGCTTGTATTGTATATCCTCCTGCAGGGCTGCACGCATCTGCCGCGCAGGCTGCTCTTGCCGCCCAGATAGCTGCTCCAATAGCAGCGCCCGGACACAGCATAGCATAAAGCCCCATGTACAAAGACTTCCAGGCCAAGGTCCCCAGGGCAGGATTCTGCAATCATTTTTATTTCATCCAGGGACAGCTCCCTGGGCAGCACTATCCGTTTCAGGCCCAAATCTGTTCTTAAACCCTGCAAAGCCCTAGGGGAGTTGCAGGCTGCCAGGGTGGAAAGCTGTAATTCTGCCTGCAGCCCAGTCTGCCTGGCTAGCTCAAGCAGGGCCAGGTCCTGCAAGATCAAACCTTGGGGCTGGACCTGCAGGTTCAATCTGTGCAGCAGATCTGCGGCCTGATCCAGCTCATCAGGCTTGAGCAGGCTGTTTAGGGCTATGAATACTTTGCAGCCTCGGTCCCGGGCCATTTTGCTCAAGGCGAAAAGCTCCTGCAGACTGAAATTTTCCGCCTGCATGCGTGCGGAAAAAATTTTCAGCCCGCAGTATATGCTGTCTGCTCCAGCATCCAGTGCTGCCAAGAAGGAGGTTTTGTCCCCGGCAGGGGCCAGTATTTCAGGTTTATTCATGCTTATGGCCTGGTTTTTGTCAGGTTTGTTCTGTACTCTGGGCAACAGAAAGTTATATACAAAACAAGGACAAGTCAAAATGAGGCAAGCAGGGTTTGAGACATTTGAGCACGGTGCAGATATAGGGGTCAGGGGCTGGGGGCCGGAGTTGGAGCAGGCCTTTGCCCAGGCAGCCCTGGCCATGTTCAGTCTGATCAGACCGGACCTGCAGAAACTTTTGGCCGAACATAGCATAACTGTCAGCGCAGCAGGCTATGATCTGGAGTCTTTGTTTGTGGCCTGGTTAAACTCCCTTTTGACCCAGGCTGATCTGCAGCAGATGGTCTTTAGCAAATTTGAGACGATAATTACCGGGTTTGAGGCGCAGACCAGGGCTTACGGCGCAAAATATTCACCTGATCCAGACCAGCAGGGAGTGGAGGTCAAGGGCGCCACCTTTAGCGAGCTTATGGTCTATCAGGACCAGCAGTTATGGCTGGCGCAGTGTGTGGTGGATGTCTGAACCAGAAATTAGGGTTTAACCTTGACAAGTAACTGACAAAGCTTTAGTTCTAATTTTTATTTACGGGATGTAGCGCAGCCTGGAAGCGCACTTGAATGGGGTTCAAGGGGCCGCAGGTTCAAATCCTGCCATCCCGACCATTGATTGACAGGGCTTTCGAGAGTTTCCTCGAAAGCCCTTTTTTAGTCATTCACGACAACTATCCTGACAGATGGGCGGTAATGTTACCGTGTACGCGCTTATTAGAGACATATCTTTGCTCGCCTGTGCTGCAGGCAATTCCTGAGAGCCTTATGCCTTGAATGGTCAGGATCCTTACTTATCCCCCAAACCCCCAGGGGCTTTAAAGACAGTCAGCTGTAGTCGTCCTTTATTCTGCCCAAAACCAAACCGTGCTTGGGCAGAAAAAGTTTTTTTACAATCAGAAACCAAAAACCAAGGAGGAGCATTATGTTTACAGTATCCCAGGTGTCCATTTCAGGGTTTGTGGTCTGTGCGGGGGTTTGTTCCTTGGATCAGGCCTGGCTTCTGGCCAAGGTATGTCGCCCCCAGGCTGCCTTCGGCCTGCAGTTGGGTCTGAATGCGCAATAAAGGCGGGCTGTGGTGGGTCTCGGTGCCTGTAGCTGCGGAGTCCGTGCCAGCGGAGATGGCCCGGGGCGGGGCTGTCTGCTCTGTAAGCTCCCCGCCTACAGTGCGCCAGGGGTTTGTAGAGTCCGGGCATGCGTAGGTTGTTATGGGCCCGGGATTTCCTTGGCTTTTTAATTTTTGTGCCTATTTTTTGGTATTGTTCACTTTTTAAAATTAGCCAATTGACTTTAGTTTGTTTTTAAATGATAAATAAATTGTATTTATTTTTAAATATGCTGGGGCATATGTATAAAAGGGAGAAACAGCCTGGCCTTGACGCCCTCCAAGGTTATGAATAAAAATTAGTCCATATGCTTAGTCCATAAAAAAGTGGGTACACCTATGATTGTAAACGTTCACGAAGCTAAAACAAATTTTTCCAAATTGCTGGAACAGGCTCATGCCGGTCAGGAGATCATCCTGGCCAAGGCGGGGAAACCCTACGCGCGTCTTGGCCCCCTGCCTCCTGACGCTGGGAAGCGTAGGCCCGGGCGTTTATCAGGCAAGATCCCTGACGCTTTTTTTGAACCCTTGCCTGAAGATGAGATTTCGGCCTGGGAAGGTTCATGAAGCTGTTGCTGGATACTCATGCCTTGCTGTGGTGGTTTACAGACGACCCCAGGCTCTCGGTCAGGGCACGGGAAGCTATTGTCCAGGAAAGCAATTCTGTGTTCGTAAGCGCTGCCAGCGCCTGGGAAATCGCCACCAAAACTCGAATCGGCAAACTAAATGGGCTGCCAGAGGTTGTGGAGAGGTTTTCAGAGCTTGTGGCTGCTGATGCATTCATTCATCTGCCCATAACATACACCCATTGTTTGAGGGCGGGGTCTTATACTGCTCATCACCGCGATCCTTTTGACCGTATGCTTGCGGCCCAGAGTGAACTCGAATTGCTCCTCCTGGTCACCCTGGACCCTGCATTTTCTTTTTTTGAATGCCGGACTTATTGGTGATTGATTCAAGCCTGGCTATAGGCCGCGGGTTTGCAGAGAAGAAAAATCTTCTCTTTGCGGCCCCTGCGCCTTGGCGTGAGGATATTTCTTCTGGAAGACTTGGCGTGAGGCAAATTCTTTAATACGCCTTGCCGTGAGAAGAAAAAGAGTATCTCACGCAGAGGCGTAGAGGAGCGCTGCAGAAAGATATATGGAGATTATGCGAAAATGAGCGTCAAGTTTCATCCGCACGTACTGGCGAGGATGCAGGAGAGAAAAGCCCAAGAGGATGAAGTTGTCGCCACTATTGAGAAAGGAGAATCGTTTCCAGCAAAGCATGGCAGAACAGGATTTCGCCGGAATTTTGCTTTTAATGCCCATTTCAGGGGCAAATTCTATTACTCGAAACAAATTGAAGTCTATGCGGTCCAGGAAGGAACGAGCTGGCTCGCCATAACCGTGATAACCCGTTTCTTTTAGAGAGGTTACAATGCATTTCAGCTATGATCCCCGGTACAACATTGCCTATATCCGCTTTCGTCCAAAATCGAAAGATGTTGAATCTCTAAGGATCAGCGACGAAATTGTCCTGGATCTTGCACCGGACGGCCAGATATACGGAATTGAGCTTCTGAATGCCAATGAACAGTTGGAATCAGATGAGTCAGGAAGAGTCTTTTTCTGCAACAGTGCGACAGGAAAAGAAATTGAATTGCCCCTTACTGGCTGAAAACGGTTCATTCTGCGCAACAGGCCTGAGGCAAGAAGATTCTCACACAGAGGCCAAAGAGTTTTCTCACGCAGAGGCGCCAAGGACGCAGAGAAGAGGGTTCTTTTTTTAGCTTTTTTTTGACCAGCTTCTTATATCCTGCTTAACTTTTGAGTGAAACAACAACCCTTGAGTTAAGCTTCCCTCAACCATCAAGCAATTGAGCAGCGCATGGCCAAAATCCCCCCTCGCCGCCGGGTATTTCAATTAGACGCCTGGTTTCATCATGTTCTGAACTTTTTTATAACCAGGCTTCAAGACTGAGGCTTTAAATATTTGCGCCCGTTTCACCTGATGGTGGGAGCGGGCGTTTTTTGTTTTAATCCTATGGAGAACCCATGCTTTCAAAAAAAATCATTCTGCTGATCTTTAGCACCCTTGTCCTTGTTCTTTTTACCTTTCAAACTATCTCAGGGACGGATGCAAAGCGGTACGCAATAACGGTGGAGAATCAGTGTTGACAGAGTAACCATAAAAGAGTTTGATAACCGTCTTGAGGAGGAATTATCATAACTGAAGGATGAGTTGGAAAGTTGGGCTTATAAAACTCAACCAGTGCGACGGGTTGAGATTCCCAAACCTAACGGTGGGATTCGCTTACTGGGAGTGCCCTGTGTTAGACACCGAAGGTTGGGGTAATGGAATGTATTAATGAAATTTG
>CAZLUR010000020.1:0-27966 GCA_964562725.1 uncultured Desulfohalobiaceae bacterium
AGGTACAGGCTGTCAAAATGACCTACCGAGGCATTTTGGGTGGAAAACCCTCCAGTAGCAATAGTGCTAAAGGCATGATTCAAGGCCTGGAAGGCATTCATGCCTCCCAGCACCAGAAGTATAAACAAAATACAGGAAAGCAGCAGGTAGACCTTCCAGAGCAACATTGCTGTATCCCTAATCCTGGGCCGCAGTTTATCCGGAGCCGGTCCAGGGACTTCTGCCTTATAGAGCTGCATGCCCCCTACACCCAGGAAAGGCAAAATTGCCAGAGATAAAAGAATAATACCCATACCTCCCAGCCAGTGAGCAAGGCTCCTCCAGAGCAAAAGGCTGGGGGCTAGGGCTTCTACATCATCCAGTATAGAGGCCCCGGTAGTAGTAAGCCCGGAGAAGGTCTCGAAAACACAATCCGTAAACAAGGGGATCTGACCGCTTAGATAAAAAGGCAGCGCCCCGAACAGTCCAGCTCCAAACCAGCCTAGGCTGACAATGGCCATGCCTTCCCGGATGGATATGGCCTCTACCTTGCCGGACCTGAACCCCAGGTAGAGTAAAAGCCCTACTGCTATGCCCAGGCCGCTGGCTTGCAAAAATGTTAAGGCCTGTCCATCCTGGAAATACCAGCTGGAGAACAAAAGCGGGAATTGCAGCACACCCATCAGACAGATAATCAAACCAATAGTGCGCAGTACAAATTTCCAATGCATATCAGGCCTTGGACTTCTCAGAGTTGCCCAAAAGCTTTTTCTCCACCTTGGAGATCTGCTTTCTGGTGCTCAAAATAACCACCTTGTCCCCGGAGCTGATCGTATCCTCTCCAGTGGGAATGATCACTTTCTGGCCCCTGATGATGCAAAGCACCAAGGCCTCTTTGGGAAATGGCAGGTCCATAAGCTTCTTGTTTGCAAGCAATGAATCTGCCCTGACCTCCACTTCCAAGGCTTCAGCCTTATCCTTGATGCAAATACTGGATATAACAGTACCTTGCCGCACGTAACGCAGGATGCTATTGGCAGCAGAAAGCCTTGGGCTCACTGTATGCTCCAGTCCTATTGTCTGCATAAGCGGCAGATAAGCATTCTTGTCTATCCTGGTGATTGTCATTTTGGCGCCCATGCTTCTGGTCAGCAGGGAACAAAGTATATTATTTTCTTCATCTCCGGTCAGAGTGATCGCTACATCCATATCTTTAATGTTTTCCTGCTGCAAAAGGCTTTGATCAGTCCCATCGCCCTGGAGCACAATGGTCTTATCCAGGCTCTGGGCCAAGAAATTGCATCTATCTTTGACTTTTTCCAAAAGCTTGACCTGTATTCCTTTTTTCTGCTCCAGATCCTGGGCCAATTTGAATCCAATGTTGCCCCCGCCAATGATCAAAACATTATGCTGTTCTCGTGGAGTAACTCCAAAGGCCAGCAATATCTGCTCCAGATCTTGTTTGGCGCAGATAAAATAAACCAGGTCCCCGGCCAGGATGAAGTCTTTGCCTGCAGGGATGATAGTTTTATCCCCGCGGAAAATTACGGCCACGATAAAATTGGCAACATCCAGTTTTGCCTTCAACTGCATCAGATTCAAGTTGTTTAGCTTGCTCTCCTTATGGATCCAAACGCCAGCCAGACTGATCTGCACATCAGGAAATTCACTGATCTCAGCCGCCCCTGGAGCGCTCATCAGTCTCTCTATGGATTTGACCACTTCCTGTTCAGGATTAATAACTATATCAATATGTAATAAGTCCTTGGCCAGTATATCTTGATACTCAGTGTATTCCAGGTTACGGATCCTGGCCACCTTGACCAGATCTGGAGCCAAAATATTGGAAAAAGTACAGGCGATAAGATTGATCTCGTCACTGTCTGTGACCGCCAGCAGGTAATCCGTATATTTTACCCCTGCCTGTTCCAGGATACGGGGACTGCTCCCTGAGCCCTGCACTGTTTCCACATCCAGCTGCTCAGAGAGCTTAGCCAGTACTTGCGCATCCTTGTCCACAACTATCACTTCCTTATCCTCGCCTACCAGCCTCCAGGCAATATAAGAACCCACCTCTCCGGCACCAATAATAATTATACGCATCACAGCTCACCTTTGAATTGCATCCTTCTCCAAAGAATCTTGGCCAGATTCTTTGGCACGCTGTCAAATTCCCTATAGAATATCCGCTACCAAGATCTGAAACCCAACCTGCCTTTTCTTCATTTAGATAAATCAGAAATCAAGTATCCTGACTCAAGCAGTATCCACCTGGATGCGCACCCTGGAGATCAAAAAAGCAGCCAACAGCAGGCACAGTCCTAAGTAGGTAAATACAATTTCAAAGGCATCACCGGTTACATCCAGCAAATAGCCTCCCAGCCATGGCCCCAAAGGACCGGCTAGGAAACCGTAAGCTGTGAAAACCATCCCAAAAACTGCCCCAAAATTGATCAATCCGAAACATTCCGCTACCAAGGGAGCTGAGACTGCAAACAGGGTCCCAAACCCATAGCCTATCATTCCTGCCAGGATAGACCACAGGATCAGCCCATGTACATGGGGCATAAGTATATACGCTATGCCCGCGGCCAAAAAGCTTGCAGTCATGGTGGACACCCGGCCCAGGCTGTCTGAAAGATAGCCGCTGCAGAACCTGCTCAGCCCGTTGGTCAACCCAAAGGCCGAGAGTATTATAACTGCCTGATCCGGTGCGAGCCCCCTGGCAGTGCCGAACATGGTGGACAGGGTGACCATGGAGAAGCCGGCCCCACCTGCCAAGGCCCATACAGTCCAGATCAACCAAAAATTGATACTGCGCAAGCTTTGCCTGGCTCCACCTGCTCTGCTGGTCTGCCCTTGCCCTGCTCCAGGTTCAGCCCTGCTTGGCTTATAAAATTTCAAGAATGGAGCAAGCATAAGACCCATAACCAATGACAGGCTCCCAAATATTGAGGTCAGGACTAACACCCCTGCCTTGATTAGAACCCAGTTATAAACCGGGACCATGATCGAAGCAGAGAGGCCAAAACTCATATTGACCAAGCCCACCACTAATCCTTTGCGTAAGGGGTACCAACCCTGGACCACAGTCAGGGCTGGTATATACAAAAAGCTGGAAGCTGTGCCCATGGCAAAACCCCACCCATATATGGCCCATAAACTATTGCTGAATCCCAAGCTCACAATTCCAGCTCCCATGACCAATGCCCCTATGGCCACCATGATCCCTGGACCCAATCGTTCCTGCAGCTTGCCTACCCCGAACATACACACGCCCAAGGCCAAAAGGATCCAGAACTGCACCTGGGATACACTGCTGCGTCCCACTTCCAGGGTTTCCTGCCAGTAGGGAGCCATTACTCCAGGCAAACCAAATATGAAAGTCCCGATCCAGAACATTACAGCACAACTGGCAAATAATGCACTAATCCCGCTTTTATTCTCCATTCTATGCAGTCCTTTTTCCGGCAGAATGCTTTTGGGTACTTTCTGACCAGCTTGCTATTCACCAATGATCTTGACCAAGACCCTTTTCTTGCGGCCTCCATCAAATTCCCCATAGAAAATCTGCTCCCAGGGCCCGAAATCCAGCCTGCCTTTGGTGATGGCCACCACTGCTTCCCGGCCCATGACCTGGCGTTTCATGTGCGCATCAGCATTATCCTCGCCCACATTATGTTTATATTGGGCAACAGGCTCGTGCGGGGCCAATTTTTCCAACCACTGATCATAATCCTGATGCAGGCCTGGCTCATCATCATTGACAAAAACCGAAGCAGTAATATGCATGGCATTGACCAAAACAAAGCCTTCCTGTATTTGACTTTCTTGGATGCATTTTGCTACTTGGGGGGTTATATTGATGAATTCGCGTCTACCCTTAACCTCAAACCAGATTTCTTGACGATAGCTAAGCATGTTTCTCCTCCTTGAATCGATGTTGATGCACATACTTTGGCCTCTGGGATCTGATCCTTTATACCTGTAGCTCAGATCAAGCCCAGATCTTCATTTTTTCAGTGCTCAGCATATACTGCTCAGTACTGGCTAGGTCAAAAGGCCATAAAGACCATTAACAGCAAATAACCCAACAATCTTTTAAGCCTGATAATTTAAAAAAGGAGACCATCATGGAACTGATCAAAAAAACCATACTGGCAGGACTGGGCACAGCCGTAGTCACTCGCAGCAAAATCAAGGAAACCATGCACAATTTAGTGGAACAAGGCAAGTTAAGCACTGAAGAAGCAGAAAAATATTCCCAGGAACTTATTGAGGCCGGGGAAAAAGAATTTAATGAGTTGCGCCAGGAGACCCTGAAAAACCTGCAGGAATTCTCGGCCCAGCTAAATCTGGCCAAGAAGGATGAACTGCAGCAGCTGGCGGATAAAGTCCAAAACCTGGAAAAAAGAATGGATTTGCTCCAGGAGAAAATTCGAAACTCTGAAAATGATCAGTAAAATTCGGGGCAATTATTGTGGATTTCAAGACTATATCCCGCTTAAACCGCTTCAAGGACATCATCTTTATCCTGATCAAATGCGGTTTCGGGGATATCATTACCCGCCTGGACCTGCAGGAAAAGTTTTTGCCTTTAAGAATTCGCAAGACTGCCACCGCCAGGTATTCCACCTGGGAAAGGATACGCATGGCAGTAGAAGAATTGGGCCCAACCTTTGTCAAGCTGGGCCAATTGCTCAGCCTAAGGCCAGATCTGGTGCCGGCACCTTTAATACATGAACTGAGCAAACTCCAGGATGCAGTGCCGGCAGAGGACTTTAAGAAAATAAAAAAACAAGTAGAGGAATCTTTAGACAGGCCTTTGCAGGAAGTTTTTTCAGAGTTCGAGCCCCGGCCCTTGGCTGCTGCTTCCCTGGCCCAGGTGCATAGAGCCCAGCTGGCTGTGAACCAAGAAGTGGTTGCGGTCAAAGTGCAAAGGCCTGGCATTAGAACCACAATCAATAACGACTTGAATATCCTGGCTGGCCTGGCCAAAAGAGTACATGAGCGAGTAGAAACTTTACAGGTCTATGACCTGCCCCTTCTGGTCCAGGAGATTAGAAGACTTTTGGAACAGGAACTGGACTTTGAAAAAGAAGGCCGCAATATACGCCTGGCCCAGGCCAATGCCCTGGACAATCCCAACTTGCGCCTGCCCCGAGTCTTCATGGACGTCAGCAATCCTAGGCTACTGGTCATGGAGCTGGTCCAGGGCAGAAAACTAAAAGATATTCAGACAATCGCTGATCAGGAAAAAATACAGCTGGCCAGAAACGGCATTCAGGCTTCCTTGAAACAGATACTGCAGGATGGCTTCTTCCATGCAGACCCTCATCCCGGAAATATCTTGATCCTGGAGCAAGGCAAATTCTGTCTCTTAGACTGGGGTATGGTGGGCAGATTGACTCCGAGCACCAGGTTCAAACTGATCACTCTGATCGAGGCCCTGGTGGACAAAGACAGCGAGACAGTGCTAAATGTCCTGCTGGCCCTTTCTAGCCAAGACAGTACCGTACAAAAAGAAGTTTTGCACCGGGAGATAATGGACATTCTTGACGATTTTCACTCTGTACCCCTGAAGGATCTCAACCTGGGCCATCTTCTCTCGGACATGACCCAAATCTTCCAACAGCATAGAATCCGCCTCAGATCAGAGCTGGCTATCATGATCAAGGCCCTGGTCACCAGCGAAGGTACGGCTAGATTCCTATACCCAGATCTGAATATAGTAGCTGAGGCTGAACCTTTTGTCCGGGAGTTGGCCCTCCAGAAATATGCCCCCAAAAATATCTGGAGGCTCATCAAGAACAATCTGAGCAGTTTCTGGCAGATGCAGCAGGAATTTCCCTGGCAGGTAAATCAGATCTTGGCCAAGATGGAGCGCGGAGAGCTCTCCATTGGGTTTGAGCACAAAAAATTGGAAGGACTGCGCCAGACCATGAACCATATAGCAAACAGGCTGACCCTGGGCTTAATCACCGCAGCAATGATTATTGGCTCCTCCATGATCATTACTACCGGAGTGGAGCCCTTATTATTTGGTTATCCAGCCCTGGGCCTGGTGGGGTATCTGCTTTCTGCCTGTGTGGCTTTTTGGGTCATTATAGACATTATCCGCAAACGCAAGATGTGAATTTGCTAGAGCAAAACACCAGGGAGGCTTAAACATGACCAGAGATCAGGCCTACCAGCTATTACAGGACCACTGCCCTGAGCCCCAGCTTTTGCAACACTCATTGCAAACAGAGGCTGTTATGGGCCATCTAGCCAAGCGCCTGGGACAGGACCATGAGCTGTGGTCCTTGGCTGGGCTTTTGCATGATCTGGACTATGCCCAGACCAAGGAAAAGCCTGAAAAGCATGGCCTGCTTTCTGCAAATATACTTCAGGACCTCCTGCCCCAGGAGGCGGTGCAGGCCATCAAGGCCCACAACAGCGAAATGAACAGCACCCAACCTGAAAGAATACTGGATTTTGCTCTGCGTTGCGGGGAAAGTGTAACCGGGCTAATTTGGGCCAACGCTTTAGTCAGGCCCCAGGGCATGCAAGGCATGAAGCCTAAAAGTCTGAAGAAGAAAATGCAGGACAAAAGCTTTGCAGCCAATGTCAGCAGAGATAGAATCCGGGAGTGTGAAAAGCTGGGCTTGGAACTTGGGGATTTTCTTCAGATCTGCATTCAGGCCATGACTGAACAGCAGCAGGCTTCAGCCACTGCAGAGAACCAAGCCTCCTGAAGGGGTTATTCAGCTTCCAGATCAGGACAGCTAGGCAGGCCAGTCTGCATGGCCTGCTTATACTTCCTTGCTGCCTGTACGAAATTCTCTGCCCAGGTGGGAACACTCAAGGCATGCAAATGGGTATAGGATGCAAAGCTGTTCTTGACAATTAGCCCGTCCATTCCCTGCCCTAGGCCTTTTCCCCTGAGCATGCGCAGGCAGGTGCTCTGAGGCGGCCCGGCAGGGAAGCTGCACTGGGAATAATGAAACTCATGTCCGTAGAATTCGAGGTCCGAGGGATGGAAGGGGTTCTTGCCTACTACCCTGCTTCTAGTATAGCCATGGCCCTGGGGTTTGGGGCAAAGCTCTGTATCAGCCTTAAACAGGCCTACCATGGAAAATCTCTCTCCAGAGACTGTCAAGGATGAGCATAGATACATAAGTCCTCCACATTCCGCATATATGGGCAAGCCCTGTCTGGCCAGTCTCAAAACCAGCTCCTTGACAGCCTGATTCCTAGAAAGTTCCTTGGCTTGGGTCTCTGGAAACCCCCCGCCCAGATATAGGCCGTGGATCTCAGGCCAGGGTTCCTTCTCCAAGAGGCTGACCAGCTGGATATTCGCCCCGCTCCTGCGCAGGGCTTCCAGATTTTCCGGATAATAAAACCAGAGACTGGCATCCCTGACCACAGCAATATGTACCTTGTCTGAGCTCAAAGCCTGCCTCGGCCAAAGCGGTGTATTGCTTTGCTTTAATGCTAGGGCACTGCGAGCTATATCCAGAACCCGATTTGTATCCAGGCATTCTGCAACTAGCTGCCCAAGATGATCCAGGACCTGTTCAGCCTGGAACTCCTGGTCCGAGATCAGGCCCATATGCCTCTCCGGGATCGGGGTCTGCCGCAGTTTAGGCAAAGCACCCAGGACAGGGATATCACTGTATTTTTCTAGGCAGTTACGCAGGATACTGCGATGCCTCTGGCCGGCGGTCTGATTGAATATAACACCAGCCAGATCAAGCTCAGGCTCAAAGCTCTGGCAGCCCAGGACCAAGGCAGCAGCTGTCCTGGTCATTTTGGTACAATCCAGGACTAAAACCACTGGGGCTTGCAGTTGCTTGGCCAGTACAGCAGTTGAGGAAGAACCTTCCAGGTCCAGTCCGTCGAATAAGCCCCTATTGCCTTCCACTAGGCAAAGCTCTGCCCCTTGGCCCTGTTCCTGGAACAGGGCCTGCAAAACTTGAGCAGGCATAAGAAAAGGGTCCAGATTAGTAGCTGTATGGCCAGCAGCCCTGCCCAGCCAAACAGCATCTATATAATCCGGACCCTTCTTAAAGGGCTTGACCCGAATATTCTGATCCAGAAAATGCCTGGCCAATCCCAGGCTGATAATAGTCTTGCCAGACCCCCCTCTAAGACCAGCTAAAACAAATCTTGGTATGTGCAGCACAAATCAGCTTCAAAGCCAATCCAGGCTATTTGTCTTCACCTTCACTGGCTGCCTGCTTGCCCACTCCAGGCAAAGAATACATGGTGGTACTACCGCTGGACCAGTAAACCAAAGATCTTTCTGTCACCATCTCGTTGATGATCTTTTTAGCTTCTCTGGGCTTTAATTCCAGCATATTGGCCAAATCGCTAAAATAAAACTTGGTCTTAGTCTTGGACTTTCTTTGCAGTTCATCAATTACCTTTTGTTTGGCCTCTTCGTTAGCCATGATCTTAATCCCCCCCCTTTGAAATGCCTTGAAAAACAGGGGAGGCAGTTCACCACCTCCCCTGCCAGCAATATATTAATCCTTCTTCATATCTGCGTAATCCTTGACATCAGTGAACTTGAAGTTGGTTGTCTGTCTCCAGGTATAGTAAGCAGGATCGCGGAAGTCGTCAATCAGATGATGGGAAAACTCCAAACCGCATTTTTCAAAAAAGCGTTCCCAGCCGATCCTTTCTGCCCAGTCTCCCAGCCGTTCGTATTTCTTGGCGTCTTTGGCATAAGCATCCACGATCTGCCGGATGGCTTTGGCCAGACTGGGCCAGCGCGGTGTCTCATTAGGAATAAAAGCCACCACCACTTTGGAGAACTTGGGCTCGCTGATGCGGTTGGAGACCTTGCCCCCGGCCATGAGCACCAGACCGTCACCTTCTGCATCTGCCAAAGGCAGTGAAGGGCACATTGTATAGCAATTACCGCAAAACATACACTTATCCCAATTGATCTCCACTGACTTCACTTCTTTTTCCTGCCCGTCCTTCTCAGAGACAACAGTCTTTTTCTTGGGCTTTACAGCAGCTACTGGACAGGCTGCAATGGCCAAAGGCAGCTCGCACAGGTTGTCAATGTACTCATCATCTACCAGTGGTGGCTTGCGGTGATAGCCCAAGATCGCAATATCAGAACAATGTACAGCACCGCACATGTTCAGGCAGCAGGCCATGGAGATCCTGAGCTGGGCAGGGAACCTCATGTTCTGGAATTCCTCAAAGAGCTCATCCAGGACCACTTTCACTGTGCCTGAGGCGTCCGTGGCAGGGGTATGGCAGTGGATCCAGCCCTGGGTGTGGATAATATTGGTCAGGCCTGCTCCTGTGCCCCCAATTGGGAACTTATGGCTGCCGGACTCATATTTGCGGCTTTGCAAATCCTGCTTCAAGGGCTCCACCTTGTCCTTGCTGTCCACCATGAACTCCACATTGTTCCTGGTGGTCCAGCGCACATAGCCGTCGCAATGTTTGTCAGCAATCTCGCAGAGTTCCCGCACAAATTCCACGCTTGCCAGCCTGGGTGTCCCGCAGCGGATGGTATACACCTCGTCTCCGCTCTGGGCCTTGTGCATCAGCACGCCCGGCTCCAAAATCTCATGCCAGAGCCACTGGCCGAAGTTGTTCTTGATCACCGGGGGCAGGAACTCTCCATAGTACCTGTTCCCAATATCGGTAATCCGATCTTCCATTGGTTGGTCTGGATTGTATCCGGATGAAACAAAAGCCATATCTGGTCCTCCTTAAATAGTAATGCTTAGCGTTTATGGCGGGTCCTGAAGTCCTGCAGATCGCCTTTATTCACAGGCCAGCCCCCGGGCACTTCTTCTTCATACCAGTAGATGTAGGGATTATGCCTGGGCTCCTGCACGTGTTGGGCGATTGACTTCAGACCGGTTACCTGCAACAGCTTCTGGAAGCTCTGCCTCTTGATCAGCTCGCCCAGCCGTTCTCGGTTCTTGCCTTCTTCCATCCACCAATCCCAGATATTCTCAATGACTTCCTTGATCTCGTCATAGGGCTCTTCCACCTTCATGAAAGGCACCAGCATGGAACTCATCTGTGCGCCGTCCAAAATCGGGGCC
This sequence comes from uncultured Desulfohalobiaceae bacterium, assembly GCA_964562725.1. Lineage (GTDB taxonomy): Bacteria > Desulfobacterota > Desulfovibrionia > Desulfovibrionales > Desulfothermaceae > CAZBUB01. Next base: position 10,044 of record CAZLUR010000020.1, read on the forward strand.
TTGGCCCCCACCAGAATGGACAGGCCCTTGTCCTTGCCGGGCCTCAGGGCCCTAGGCATTACATTAATGCAGTGCATGCACCTGGTGCACTCCTTATTGTTGATCTTCAGTGTCTTGCCTTCCATCCACATGCATTTGGTGGGGCAAAGATCCAGGACCTCCTTTTGAATATCAAAAGGCCCCCAGTCCCTGCCTGCATGGGCCCCGCCATTCGGGGGAAATTCCCCGCCGATATAGGCCTGCACAGCCTCCTGGTCGATCTGGATCGCATCGCGCCAGGTACCGATAAAAGACATGTCAGCCCGGGCTATGGAGGCCACGCAACCGTTGGGGCAACCGTCAAACTTGAATTTGAATTTGTAGGGGAAGGCCGGCCTGTGCAGCTCATCCTGATACTCATGGGTCAGTTGATAACACAGCTCCTGGGTGTTGTAGCAGGACCATTCACACCTGGACTCGCCCAGACAACAGGCAGGGGTCCTTAAATTCGAGCCTGACCCGCCCAGATCCTGATTCAATCTGTGCGTCATTTCATAAAAGATCTCTTCCAATTGCTCTGTCCTGGTTCCCAAGAAGATGATATCCCCGGTGGAGCCGTGCATATTCATTATACCGCTGCCCCTAAAATCCCACAAATCGCAGATCTGTCGCAGGTATTCAGTGGTGTAATACTTGCCGTTGGGTTGATTGACACGCATAGTATGAAAATGTGCCACACCAGGGAACATCTCAGGCTGATCACAATAACGGCCAATAACTCCTCCGCCGTAACCAAAGACTCCCACAATACCGCCATGCTTCCAGTGTACTTCCCTTTCTTTGTAAGAGAGTTCCAAGACACCCAGCAAATCATCCACTACATCCTCTGGGATCTGGTATTCAACATTATTCGGGTTTTGGTGCCTGTGTTCAGACTGCCTCTTTAAATCGGCCACAAAGCTTGGCCAGGGCCCACTTTCCAACTGATCCAGCAGTGGGGTTTCACGTTTTGCCATTACATAGCCTCCTTGTTAGGATAAGGTTGGTCAATTTTACTGACTTACTTCCATCTGCTACCTGGATTTTTGCACTAATTGCGAAACAAACATTTGTGATTTTAGGTACAAGTTGTTTTCTTTGTCAAGGATAAAAAACAGCAGCCCTGGGCTGAACGAGCTTTTTTACAAGCTAAGGATCCTTCTACCTGTAAGCCTGCAACTCCTGTAGAATCTCGACTGGGACCTCATAGCCGTATTTAATTGCCATATCACAATTCTGTACTGCCTGTTCATACTCCCCTAGCTGCATATAGGCCAGCATCAGGTTATTATATGCTGGTCCAAAAGAAGGCTGTTCTTGTATCGCTTTTTGACACTCTTCTATACAGCCTTCCGGATCTCCCTCCATGAGATAGGCACTGCCTAAGGTGCTTCTGGCCTGTACAAATTTGGGATCAAAGGAAAGCGCCCTACGCAGGGCCTTAATAGCCTCATCCACATTGCCCTGCTGCAGCAACACAAAACCGATATTGCCATGGGGCACCGCAAATCTAGGCCTGAGCTTGCTGGCCTGCTGGTTGAAGCTAAGGCATGTCTCTAGATCCCCTTTGCGCAAGGCCAGACCCCCCAGCTGCACATAAGCCTCTGCCAGATCCGGCTGCAGCTGGATGGCTTTTTTCAGCTCTTGTTGAGCCTCCTGATACTTATTACGCCCAATAAGCACACAACCCATATTATAGTGCAGCAGGCCATTGTTTGGCTCCTGTTGCAGCCTATTCTCCAGCTCCTGGATATATTCCTGCATTGACTGATAATTCTCGCTCATTGATATGCCTTTAGACTGGATTTAGATTTTATCTCTGCCAGACCTGTCTAGGGTTTATACCCTGGGCCTGCAATTGCTCAAAATACCACATACAAAAATCAAACATGGCCTTATAACGATCATCAGAGGCCATCATGCCCATACAGAATTCATGTACTCCCCTGCCATAGGCACCACTTTGCCTGTCTCCTCCTGTGGCCTGCATAAACTCATGCACAAGCTGCCTGGCAGTGCGCTTGGTTATGTCCTTGCGGATATCAATGGGATGGTTGGGCTCCTGGAAAGGATCCCAGTTTTGGTATCCTATGCGGTCTATAAACTTCTTTCTCCTGGAGGATAGACGATCATAAATGGCTTTTTTGGGATCCTGGTTCTGCATGGCCTTACTCATCCTCTGCCCCGGGCAGGGTCCACTGAGCTGGCCTGCCCTCCGAGGCTTCCTTTTTTTGGGTCTGCACAATGCCCAGATACTCAGCATCATATGTATTCAATAAAGCCATGGACAAAGGCACAAGGACTTCAGGCAACTGGGTATTCTTGGTAGGAAGACTTTGTACCAGGGCCTGGTTGATATCCTGCAATCGCTTGTAGATCTTTTCCATATATACCGTGGGATATCTCCCCCCTTGCTCAAAGCCGGAATGGGCACAGGTACTGACCACACCATCCATGGACATGGGTATTCCGTACAGTCTGCAGGTGATGGGCCTATAGGCATAGAGCAGACATTGGTCTTGCTGGGACAACAAGGGGCAGCGCACCCTTTTCCTGCCCACTTCATCCAGAATGCTGTCCGTATCCTTGCCCTTTTGCTGGGATCTGTAGATCTGACGCTTGATGCGGTGGGCCTGGCGATCTGCTTGGTCAGCTTTCTCCAGGATTGACACTCGCTGCTGCTCTGGTAAATGCTCCTGGAATTTACTGTTGATATACATGGCCTCCACCAGAGTCAAATCAAACATAGCATAGCAGCACTCGCTACAGCCCAAATAACAGATAACCTCCTGGGGACAGGCCTGCTTCACCTTTTCGAATATCCTGTCCACCTCCTGCACCAATGCCTCGTACTGGCCAAAAAAGGGACTGAACTCGTAATGCATTTGTGATCCCCATCTTAAGAATTGGAGCAGAAATATATCCTAGCCTGTCCTTTCTGGGCAGATCTGAACTCCTTGCTGGGCAATATTGCCTAAAAGTCTGCAAAGAGTCAAACTGACTGCCTTCACTAAAAACAAGCCTTAAAATAAAAAGCCCCTAATATATTGAATATACCAGGGGCTATAAAGCTGGCCATTGTAGGGTGCAAGCAATTAGCTTGGATTAAGCTCAATGTCTGTGCGTTTGCCTGCTAAATAGCATACTAGTCAAGCTCCAGCTGGACAAGCCTTAATCAGTTTCCAGGGTAATAGCATCCTGCTCACAAACTTCCACGCAGGATTCACATTCCAGACATTCTTCCTCATTAACTACTACTGCCTTGCCGTTTTGCATCTCCAACACTTCGGCTGGACAGGTATCTACGCACTCTTCACAACCTTCACATTTTTCTTCGTCAATAATTACCCTTGGCATTACTACCTCCTAAATGTTGTTTTTAATTTGCAGCCAAGAAAGATTCATCCCGGCCAAGTTCCAAAAAGTAACGATCAATAACACGTCAAGCAGCTCCGATTTCTTTTTTGACTCCGATAGCCACTTTCCAGAGCACTGTCAAGACCAAAGCACCAGAGGCATAAACCATCATGGATATCATAAGTTCAGGCACAGTAGGCATATACTCGGTAATTGTCTCGAATGGATTGGGTATAAATCCACCGACAACAAGCGCCATACCCTTGTCAATCCAGGTGGCCATAATCAAGAGCACCAGGCCCACCACAAGCATTTCGTTGTTATTCCTGAATTGAGGAGGGATGAGGATTACCAGGGACAAAATACCGGCAGCCGCCATGATCCACATCCAGGCCACCAGGGCCCCGGAGCCATGAAGGCCCATGAACAGATAAGTCTTGGTATGCATGTGTCCGGGAATATTACTGTAAAATGCGGTAAATAATTCCAGGAGAAACAAAAATACATTGGCCACCATGGCATAAGCGATAATCTTGGCCAAGGTCTGGATTGCTTCTTTGCCAGGATCATAATTGGCGATCTTTTTCACTACCAGGGACAACAAGAGCAAAATCGCAGGCCCTGAACAAAAAGCTGAAGATAAAAACCTGGCCGCTAAAATCGCGGTCAACCAGTAGTGCCTGCCAGGCAAACCCTGGTACAGAAAAGCAGTCACTGTATGAATACTAAAGGCCCAGACAATGGAGACATAAATCAGCGGCTTAAGCCAACCAGGATGACGCAGGCCCATATGTTCGGCCCGCAGATTAGTCCAGCCGATCAGAATGTTCAATAGCAGATAGCCATTAAGTACCACCATATCCCAAAATAAAATAGAATTGGGTGTAGGGTGCAAAATGACATTCATCAGCCTTTGAGGCTGACCCAGATCCACCACAATAAATCCCAGACACATGACTACAGCGGCTACAGCCATGAATTCGCCCAGGATCATCATCTTCTCGAATTTTTTGTAGTCATGCAGGTAAAAGGGCAAAACCAGCATAACTGCTGAAGCTGCAACTCCAACCAGATAAGTGAACTGGGCAATATAAAATCCCCAGGAAACATCGCGGCTCATGCCGGTTACGGTCAAGCCCTGGGTGAGCTGTATCAGATAAAATATGCTGCCCAGCCCTATTAGAGCCAGCAGAAAGATAACCCACGCCCAGTAAATTTTGTTCCCGTATAAAGCTTTTTCCAGCATATGCGCCCCCTAAACTAGGTAGTAAACACAAGGATTGGTGCCCAGCTCCACTTTGCGCCGCAGGCTAAAATGTTCCCTAAGTTTTTGGCGGATCTCAGATTTAGGATCTTCCAGATCTCCAAACAGGATGGCCCCATCGCTGGCCTCCACACAGGCCGGCATTATTCCTTGCTCCAAGCGATCCACGCAAAAGGTGCATTTTTCCACCACACCTCTGGTTCTGGTCGGATAATCTGGATTGAGCTCCTGAACATAAGGGGCTGGATCCCGAAAATTGAAACTGCGGGAACCATAAGGACAACCTGCCATGCAGTACCTGCAGCCTATACAGCGATGAAAATCCATCATAACTATGCCGTCTGCCCTCTTGAAGGTAGCCTTTGTGGGGCAGACCCTGACACAGGGAGGATTGTCACAGTGATTGCAAAGAGTCAAATAACGCCCTTCCTCCAGCTTCTGCGCCAGATAAGGGTTTTCCTGAGAGGGGAAAAGATGATGGAATACTTCAGTCCAGATCCACTTGATCTCCTGTTTGGAATTGGGCAGATCCTGGGGCACATTATGCACGGAATGACAGGCTTCAATAACCTTCTGGAAATCCTGCTCACTTTGGAACCTGCTGCTGTCTATCAACATTCCCCAGCGTTTGGCTTGCAGGGCCTCTGCGCGTCCGATATAACTCTCCCGCTTGGGCCGCAAAGCGCTATGTACTGAGCCGCTGCCCAGGGCGGTCAAAGCAGCAGTCAAGCCGGCTATTTTGAGAAATTTCCTCCTGTTATTGTGCATTGGAGACCTCCTCAGGGGCTACATGACAATCCCAGCAATAGACGTTCACCGAGGCAGTGGCGTGGCACTTGTCGCAAAAGTTGTCAAAAGTGGTATGACAACCCATGCATGTCTTTTGCAGGCTCATCTCCACTTCTTTTCCTGTGCTGCTGATATACATGGTTTTGCCTTTATCCCGGACAAAAATGTCCCTCCACTCGTCCAGCAGCTTCATATGGTTGTCCCTAATCCATTGCGTGGGTTCGATGCATTCTGTCTCATCCTCAGGCAACTCCAGTTCCGGCTCCTGGTATGGGGCGCCACCCACGTTATACCAAACCGGAAAGGTCAGCAGAACAAAGAAGACAACCAAGCCGGCAATAATTTTCCCGCCATCGTACATGAATTAACCCTCCTTCCCGGGTAGGGGTTCACCGCGCAGGTCAGTCTCCCTTTCTTTTTCCCCGCACATGACCAGAGCGTTGGCCACCAGCTCGTGCACTCCGGTCACATCCACTTCAGGCACCCAGTATTCCATGAGCGGAGGCAAGGCAGCCCGGTCAATGGCACAAACACAGCTCAGCATATTCACTCCGTATTTATCGTGCACATGCCTCACAGCATTGGCCCGGGGCAATCCGCCGCACATGCGCATCTCCATGAATTCCTCGTTGTTCAGGCCAGCGCCCGAGCCACAGCAAAATGTTTGCTCCCGAATGGTCTGCTCCGGCATTTCGTAAAAATTGTTGCAGACATTCTTTAATATGTACCTGGGCTCTTCCAACAGGCCCATGGCCCTGGATGGATTACAGGAGTCATGATAAGTGACCTTTAAATGATCATTGCGGCTGGGATCTAAATTCAAAACTTTGTTTTTTATCAGATCTGAGGTAAATTCAGTGATATGCACCATTTTAGTGGATCTGGCATTCTCAAACACAGTGCCGGTCACAGGGTTGCGCGGTACTTGCAAGAAATCAGCCGGCCCGTTCATAGTGTCCATATATTGATGCAAAACTCGCCACATGTGCCCGCACTCACCGCCCAGGATCCACTTGACCCCCAGCCTCTTGGCCTCGGCATAGATCTTGGCATTGAGCCGTTTCATGGCCTCTGCCGAGGTAAACAGGCCAAAATTGCCCCCTTCTGAAGCATAAGCACTCATGGTATAGTCCAGACCCAACTCATGAAACAACATCAAATAGCCCATAAAAGTATAGGTACCCGGATCCGCGAAATAGTCTCCGGAAGGAGTGACAAACAGAATTTCCGCCCCCTTTTTATTCAAGGGCACATCCAGTTGGACGCCGGTGATATCCTCGATATCCTCACACATGAAGTCTATAATATCCTTCAATGTATGCGGAGGGATGCCTAAATGATTGCCCACCTTGAAGCAATTGGCCACAGGCTCCATGACCCAATTGATATTCAAGCCTACCAGATTCAAAAGCTCCCTGGCCATCATGGTCACTTCTGCAGTGTCAATCCCATAGGGGCAATATAATGAACAACGCCTGCACTCAGAGCACTGAAAGAAATAGAGAAACCACTCCTTAAGCACATTCTCAGTCAGAGCCCTGGACCCTGAAAACTTACCCAGAATCTTACCCGCAGTAGTAAAGTCCTTACGGTACACTGAGCGCAAAAGCTCTGCCCTGAGTACAGGCATATTTTTAGGATCACCAGAGCCGATAAAGTAATGGCATTTGTCTGCGCAGGCCCCGCAACGCACACAAATATCCATGAACACCTTCAAAGAGCGATACTTGTGCAGACGATCCCTAAACCCCTCGTGAATAATCTCCTGCCAGTTTTCAGGCAATTTCCAGTCTTCATCAGTAGGCGACCATTCCCTGGGGTTGGGAAAATCCAGAATCTTTAAGTTCTTAGGATGGCCAGGGTAACTCCATGTTCCTGGTCTGAAGTGGGGCTCTACATCCATCCAGTCCTTGCCCGGAGGTCTATGATCTATAGAGGCTGCCAGTTGATCTGGTGTGGATAACTTTGACATATCTTACTCCTTTTCCACAGGAATACCTGCTTCTTTCATGCCCTCTCGATAATCGTCTTCCCATTCTTGATATGTGTGCACTTTAACCGGGTAATTCCAGGGATTGACATGGCGCTGCATCCTGTTGTTATTGGCCAGGTTTCTGGTCGGGCTCAAAAAGACCCCTGCCAGATGCATCAGCTTGCTCCAGGGGAAATAGGCCAAAAGCACGCAAACCAAAAACAGATGCACATAAAAGGTGGCCCCGATATTTTCCGGGATTACTGGATTGAAAGTAACCAGGCCCATGGCCAGGATCTTGATATTAATGATATCAGTGTGTGCAAAATACCGCATGAGCATGCCAGAGGCCACGATGCCCAGCAGCAGGAAAAGAGGGAAATAATCGGCAGGTAATGAAATATAGCGCAGATTGGGCTCCGCAACTCTGCGCAGAAACAAAAAAAGCAAGGCCAGCAAAATGATTATATTGCTCACATAGAGTGCTGGCGAGCCCACCTGCAAGATCCCGTCCAGGAAGTCCATCCAGGTAAAAATTCCAGGCACAGGCTCGGTAAAATAACGCATGTGCCGGAGCAAAATCAGAAAAAAAGTAGCATGAAAGGCTATAGCCCCCAACCAGAGCCATTTGGTAGAGCCATAGCTAAGTTTGGGACCTGCATGCAACTGCATTCTTGTATTGCGGAAAAGAGAGCGAAACAAAAAGATCTCTAGAATCATCCTGCCCAACACCCCGCCTGTTGTGTAGGGATTATCCAGTCTGGAAGGCTTGATCCAGGAGTGACTCAATTGCTGCCCGCCTGTGGTGGGAATACGAAAAGGGACTGCAGAACGACCCCAATCCAGGACGCGGTAGATAAAGCCCGCGGCAAAAGCAATTATCGCCAGATAAGGTATCACCACCCCGAACAGAAAATGCAAACTAGCAGCCCCGGCCCCCAGCAAAGCTATCACTATCAGGGCCAAGACCATTATCAGTGAATAAAGAGCGTTCATACTGCCTCACCTCGCTTCCTCTTTTCCCGAGCTTCAGGTTAGTTGAGAAACTATTCCGAAGTCCCCTCGGATGATGTCCATTCCACGCCTGCTCTTTTGCGCAGCAGGTTTTTAGTCCTGTTTTGGGCCTCTTTGGCCTTTAGCTCCCAAATTTTTTCCCGGCAATGCATATAAACATCAAAGGCCAGTAAGGTGAGTTGGTCAATCCTGTGCTCAAAAAGTAGCAGTTCATCCTGCAAACCTCTTGCCTCGACCTCTGATTCTAGCCGGCTGCGCACAATATGCTTCAGCTCCCCAACAAAACCTACCGCCCGGGAAGGAGCAAAACTCTGTACAGCACGGATACGCAGTAAAGCGTCCAGATGCTGATTTAGCTCTGGAGAGGATTGGTCTAACAGTAGCTCCTGGAAAATATGCTCCAGTTCCCTGGATACAGTAGCGCCCACTGGATTGGAAAATTGGTCCTTTTGCACCGTTAGAAATCTGGAGGTCTGTTGCGGGTAGGTGCCAGCTACTGCCTCAAACCAGGATTTAAGCAGATCCTCCTTGCTTTCCCTGAGCAATTTGTTCAGGTTCTCGGTTTCAGGCCCTGACAAAATTAACACCCTTTTAGGAATAATTAATAACAGAAGGCTGTTGTCTATCTGAGATATTTCAGTTTGCTCTGAACCACTGCGTTTTATACTTAACAAGTTGATTCTGTCAAGTGAAAAAAATAACGAGGCAAACCAGGTCTGCCCTACTGGCGGATAAAAGAAAAGTATAGGAATGGCTTTGCTGCAAAAAGGAAGTTTGCTCTGCCACAGGTGATTACTATTCCTGATTTTATCTAATCGTTGTTGACTTCAATATGTTGGTAGCGAGGCTTGGTATGTACCTTGGGTATACTGATGGTCAAAAGCCCGTCAAGAAAAGAAGCCTGCACTCTGTTCTGATCCGCCTGCTCCGGCAACAAGAACTTTCTGGCAAAGGGGCCGTAAGATCTCTCCAGCACATGGTAATTGCTGCCAGTGGCCTCTTTGACCATCCTTCTTTCCCCATAAATCCACAACTCCTGGCTTTTGGTTTCCAGGACTATGTCTTCCTTATTCAATCCGGGCAACTCCATCTGAATAATATACTCTGCTTCAGTCTCATAAGCATCAGTCACAGGCTGCCACAAAGCTACCCGCTCCCTGGTTTCTCTTTCCAAATCGAACCTCTCTCGCACTTCATCCATGAGTTTGTCCATCTTTTGTTTCATGCCCTGGATCTCCAACCAGGGATTATCAGCTTGTCTATGCATGGCCTGCTCCTGCATCTGGCTGCTAATGATTCGTTTTAAAAACAATATTAAATAAATATTTTGTAAGCAGTGCTTGAAAAATGTCAACAATATTTTAGTCCCCAAAAGCTTTGAACTCGAAGATCTGCATTTTGCCCCTTTGACATAAAGCCTAGTTCGCGGATAAATATAAAACAGCTTGATCCGATATTTATTATCTCCAAACAGACAATCCACTCAGGAGCAGGGATATGACTATGTTTCCCCGCATGCAGCGCTTGCCGCCTTATGTCTTTGCAGTAGTCAATGATTTAAAGATGCAGCTCAGACGGCAAGGGGCGGATATCGTAGATTTGGGCATGGGCAACCCTGACTTGCCCACCCCCAGGCACATTGTAGACAAGTTGATAGAAGCCGCACCCAAAGCTGTCAACCACAGATATTCAGCCTCCAAAGGCATTCCCAACCTGCGCAGGGCTATCTGCGACTGGTACGACCGCAGGTATGCAGTAGAGCTGGATCCAGAAACTGAAGCAGTAGTAACCATCGGGGCCAAGGAAGGTCTGTCCCATCTAACCCTGGCCATGCTCAGCCCTGGTGATGTCGTGTTTGCCCCGGACCCGACCTATCCCATTCATACTTACAGTGCAATTATTGCCGGGGCAGATGTCAGACGTATACCCATAGGTAAGGACAGGGACTTTTTCCAGGATTTGCTTCTAGCCACCAAGCAGACATGGCCTCTGCCCAAGCTGCTGATTATCTCTTTTCCACACAATCCAACCACTACGGTTGTGGATCTTGATTTTTTTGAAAAAATAGTGGATTTTGCCCGGGAACACAATATCCATGTTATCCATGACCTGGCCTATGCTGACCTGGCCTTTGACAACTATGCTCCCCCCAGCTTCCTGCAGGCCAAGGGCGCCAAAGAGGTGGGTGTGGAATTCTTTTCCATGTCCAAAAGCTATTCTATGGCTGGCTGGCGGGTGGGATTCTGCTGCGGCAACCCGAATATTGTTCAGGCCTTAACCAGACTCAAGAGCTATTTGGACTACGGCATTTTCCAGCCAATACAAATCGCTACTATAGTGGCCTTGAACGGGCCACAGGACTGCGTGCAGGAAATCGTCCAGGAATATAAAATGCGCAGAGATTGCCTGGTCAGTGGGTTAAACCGCATCGGTTGGGATATAGAGCCCCCATTGGCGACTATGTTCGTCTGGGCCAGGATTCCGGAAAAATACAGATCCATGGGCTCTGTGGAATTCTGCAAACTGGCCCTGCGCGAAGCCCAGGTTGCAGTCTCACCTGGCCTTGGCTTTGGACACTATGGAGACGATCATGTCCGCTTTGCCCTGGTAGAAAACCGGCACAGGATCAATCAGGCCGTAAGAGGCTTGAAAAAAATCATGGCCTGAACTTGAGGCATCCAAACATTCTTTGGCAAATTTCAAATTCTAAGGCCCAAGATCCAAGTTTAAATCAGCTCTCATTGCTTGATTGTATATTGAATCAATAGGCTTAAAATAGGTTGGGGTAGAGCATGGACAAAAGTATTATCCGGATCGGCTTGGCCGGATTTGGCACTGTAGGTGCCGGTCTGCTTAACATACTGGAACATAACAGGGATTGGATATACAAGCGGCTAGGCAAAGAATTGCAGGTATCCAGCATCCTGGTACGAGACCTAAACAAAATCAGAACAGGTATCCCCGGACCAGAAACCAAACTGACCGGGGATTACCAGGATCTGATAAATAATCCTGATTTGGATATTATTGTGGAACTCATTGGTGGTACAGATACCGCGTATGCATTGATCAAAGGTTCTCTGCAGGCCGGCAAGTCTGTTGTTACTGCAAACAAGGCCTTGCTGGCGGAAACGGGTCCAGAGCTTTTCGAGATTGCAGCCCGAAAGAATCTGGGCCTTTACTACGAGGCCAGTGTTGCTGGAGGCATACCCATTGTACAGACCTTGAAGGAAAGCCTGGCCGGAAACAAGATCAAATCCTTGACCGCTATCTTGAACGGCACAGCCAATTATATTCTTTCGGAGATGACTCAAAAACAGGTCAGTTTTACCCAGGCCCTGTCCAAAGCTCAGGAAAAAGGCTATGCCGAAGCTGACCCCTCGTTGGATGTGGATGGCCTGGATGCGGCCCACAAGCTGGCCATCCTGGTTCGCGTTGCCTATGGTCAGGACTATCCCCTGCAAAAGATGCCGGTACAGGGCATAAGGGATATCCAGCCTTTTGACATCTCCAGGGCTGGAGAATTTGGATATCGCCTCAAACTTATCGCCCAGGTCAAGGAAAAGTCCGGACAACTCCAGGCCGGCGTCTTCCCTGCCTTAGTCCCTGCGGAGCACATGCTGGCCAAGGTGGAGGGTGCCTTCAACGCCATCCTTTTGGAAGGTAATGCTGTGGGTCCCATCATGCTTTATGGCCAGGGTGCCGGGGATCTGCCCACAGGAAGCGCCGTATTGGCTGACATCATGGCCATGACTAATCACAGCGCCTTTTACAACAATACAGGTTTTCTGCAATCCAGACTATCAATGGCTGCAATCCTGGAGAACCGACTCACTACATGCAAGCATTATTTCAGATTCACAGTCCAGGACAGACCAGGAGTACTCTCAGAATTATCCGGAATCATGGGTGAAAGAAACATCAGTATCGCCCAGGTAGTTCAAAAACAAGAGGCCAACGGCAAATTGGTGCCTGTAGTCTTTTTGACCCACAAGGCCCAGATGCATGATGTACTGTCTGCCTTGCAGGAAATTGAGAGACTGGAGTTCATAAAGGCCCCGATTGCGCATTACCGTATCCTTTAACCATTTTGACCAGCGTACATGCGTCAAAAACTGATATACCTCATAGCAGACGGCATGGGGGACCATCCCTTGCCTGACCTGCAGGGCCAAACCCCCTTGCAGGTCGCCCTGACTCCCAATTTGGACTGGTTGGCCCCCAAATCCATACAGGGACTGTGCAAGACTATCCCGGACCAATGCCCGCCTGGTTCAGACATAGCCAATATGGCCCTGCTGGGCTTTGACCCTCTGCAATACCACACCGGTCGCGGACCAATTGAAGCGGCTGCACTGGGCCTTAACCTGGAGCCGGACGACCTGATCTACAGACTTAATCTGTGTACTGTCTCAGAGTTTTCCCCCCAGGGCCGCATGCTGGATTACTGCGCTGGACACATCAGCACCGAACAGGCCAAAGCAATAATTAACAAGCTGAGCTCCCAGGGTCTAAATGAACACCTGCAACTGGTCTGCGGAATGCAATACAGGCACCTGCTGATCCAAAAACGAGGCCTGCAGGCCCAGGAATCCAAACTACAGCTAACTCCGCCCCATGACATCCTGGACCAGGGCCTGCAGGCAGACCTGGCGAAATATGCCCGAAGTAGCATTTTGTGGAATTTTTTGCAACAATCCTCCCTCATACTGGGCCAATCCTGGAACCAGACCCAGGCCAACGCCTTCTGGCCTTGGGGACAGGGCGGTGCTCTGCAACTGCCTGACTTTCAAGGGCATTTCCAACTAAAGGGCGGAGTGATCTCTGCAGTGGATCTTATCAAAGGCCTGGCCCGGGCCTGCAACCTCGAAGTCCTTCAGGTCCCCGGTGCAACAGGCCTGTTGGATACTAATTACCAGGGCAAGGCTGAAGCTGCCAGCAGATTTTTGCAAAATGGAGGCTTTGTCTACCTGCATCTGGAAGCACCTGACGAATGCTCCCATGCCGGAAATATTCAGGATAAAATTACGGCCATCCAGTACTTCGATCAGAAGATTTTAGGGCCCTTGCTGCCGGAATTGAATCGTCAAGGCACTGCTTGCCTTGTGGCCTGCGACCATTTGACCCCGATTGCCATGCGTACCCACAGTCCGGATCCAGTGCCTTTCCTTTTTTATAATCCCTTAAAACCGGCCCGCAACGGGCTGCAGACCTTTAATGAACAAACCGCTGCTCACACTGAACTGTTCATAGAAAGGGGCCAGGAGCTCCTGCCTTGGGTCCTGTCAGATCTGGAGGTCTAAGCAAGTCTGCTTCTTACCCAAGAACTTTTGCCTGCGTAAGCAATTGAGTTTAATGACTCAAAGCTCACCCAATCTCCTTGGCGATAGCGTCCCCCACTTCGCTGGTACTCATGCCCATCTGCCCTGCGGATTGACTGGACATGCGGGGCAAAACTTTTTGCACAGCTTCCTCCACAGCTTGGGCTGCCTTGGTTTGGCCCAGTTCATCCAGCATCAATTGTGCGGCCAGGATAGTGGCCACAGGGTTGGCTATGTTCTGCCCGGCATACTTGGGCGCTGAACCGCCAATAGGTTCAAACATTGATACCCCGTTGGGGTTGATATTGCCCCCGGCTGCTATGCCCAGTCCGCCCTGGGTAATGGCCCCCAGGTCAGTAATAATGTCTCCAAACATATTGTCTGTGACAATGACATCAAACCATTCCGGGCTCTTGACCATCCACATACAAGTGGCGTCCACGTGGGAATAATCAGTTTCCACCTCTGGATAATCCTGGGCCATCTCCCGAAAGACCCTCTCCCAAAGACCAAAGGCATAGGTCAGGACATTGGTCTTGCCGCATAATGTCAACTTGCGCCTAGGCCTGCGTAAAGCCAATTCAAAGGCATAGCGCAAACAGCGTTCAACACCCAGATAGGTATTGATTGACTCCTGCACTGCTACTTCCTGTTTTGTGCCCCGGCGCAGCCAGCCTCCACTGCCGGCGTAAAGCCCTTCTGTGTTCTCCCGGACCACAATATAATCTATATGTTCCGGGCCTTTGTCCTTAAGGGGGCAATGCACTCCTGGGTAGAGCTTGATAGGCCGCAGGTTGATGTATTGATCCAGAGCAAATCTAGTTTTGAGCAAAATCCCCTGCTCCAGAATACCCGACTTGACCAGGGGATGACCTATGGCCCCTAGGTAAATGGCCTGGAAGTTTTTTAGTTCCTCCAGGACTGAATCCGGCATGATCTCACCGGTACGCATATATCTCTCACCACCCAGGTCATAACTGTGCCAGTCTACAGTAAAATTGAAATTTTCTCCTACGGCTTGCACAACTTTTTGCCCTTCCCGAATCACCTCAGGACCGATCCCATCCCCTGGTATCAGGGCTATCTTATATTGCTGCATAGTTTCCTCCTTGCAAGTTTTCCAGCATTTATCCCAATCCAGCACGTAGTTGTTCACCATCTACTGTGCCCGGAGAATTTTTACCGAGGACGAAACCAAGATCCGGTCCCAAACATGGCCTGCTGCAAGCCTCTGCTAGCCCCCTTCAATGGCTGGCAGCACCACCATCAGATCACCGTCGTTTGGCACACTCTGCCGGGTTGCTGGCCGGCCATTGATCAAGACAATATACTCTTCTGTGTCTTTCAGTCCCAGCTCATCCAGAATAAAGGCTACACTGGAACCTGCAGGAATCTGCAGATCAAAAGGCTGGTCATTACCAGACAACTGCTTATTGACCTGGCCATAGATGGCAATCTGAATCTGCATAATCACCCTCAAACCACATCCGGCCTGGAAGATCTGTCTTGCCCAGCCACTATTCAGTCTTTTACCAGGCCCAATTCCCTCAGTCTTTCCTGGGTAGGCCTGCCCTCTTCATCCCAGTTGCGGATCTGGTAATACTCCTTGAGCATATCCTCCAGTCTGCAGACCAGACCTTTAGCTGGTCCTGCAGGCATAGGTTCCTCGGTCAAACGTCTGGGCAGGCTGTCTTCCTGGCGCCCAAATCCTGCTGCAGTTAAAAATACCCTTTCTGCATTAATAATCCGCTCAGTAGCCTGGATCAGCTCCTCCAGGGTATAGTTTAACCCTGTGGCAGTATTTAAATATTCTAATATCCCGGTGGGAGGAACATCCAGCTCTTTACCGGCCAGATTGCGAACAGAAAAGAAAATGCAGATTCCGGCAGCATCAATAGCCGCGGACAGATTCTGATAATCCTTGGTAATCCTGGCTTTACCCTCCCACTTTTGGGGGTCGACATGCTTAGGCACCCCAAAAAGTTCAAAATAGGCTGGATCTCCCCGCATATGAGAGCCACCGATTGGTGATGTGGCATAGGCCAGCCCCATGGCCTGCTCTCCCCGGGGCTCATAACCGGGAAATTCCTGTTTCTTGCTGACCATGGCCAGTTCTGGATGTCCATAACGCTCAGCCAGCCGATAACTGCCCTGGGCCAATAGATCTCCAAAGCCTTCCCTGTATCCGGTTTTTCTGGTCAACTCCACCAGGGCCTGGCCATCCCCCCAGGGAAGTTTCCGGCCCACATCGCTCTCCGGGAGATACCCCCGGTCAAAGAGTTCCATGGCGCAGGAAATAGTTACACCCATGGAAATGGTGTCCAGGCCGAGTTCATTGCAGATATAATTGGCTTTAATGATCGCCGCCAGATTATCCACCATACAGTTGGGCCCCAGGGCATAGACTGTTTCGTATTCCGGTCCTTCTCCCTCCCCGGCAAAATCCGGGTCTTCCACCCGGGTTTTGCGGCCGCAGCCTATAGGACAGGCAAAGCAGGCCTTGTTATCCAGAAGATATTTCTTGGTCAAGGTGGCTCCCTGCACGGCTTCCCAACCTTCAAAAGTGCCATTTTGCCAGTTTTTAGTAGGTAAGCATCCATAACTCTGGGTTACTGCCACCACTCCGGCAGTGCCGTTTACAGTCAGGCCAAGAGGGGTCTCCTTGGTGGCTGCCTTAAATCCATCCAAGATCTTTTTGTTAAAGGCCTTGAAGCCCTCTGGATCTGCCAGGCTGATTTTGCCGGACCCTTTGACGGCAATGGCCTTTAAATTTTTGGCACCCATGACTGCACCCACTCCGGACCTGCCGGCTGCACGGTCCTTGTCATTCATGATCGAGGCAAAAAGCACTCCAAGTTCGCCTGCAGGACCTATACAGGATACCCTGGCCTTATCATCGGTCTCCAACAAAAGGTGATCAGTGGTCTCATGGGTGCTCAAACCCCAAAGATGGCTGGCTTTACGCAGCTCGTACTGACCGTCATTAATCCAGAGATAAACCGGCTCCCGGGCTTTACCTGTAAATATTATTCCATCCAGGCCGCTGCGCTTGAGATGTGTCGGAAACATGCCCCCGGAGTTGGAACAGGTAATGGCTCCGGTCAAGGGAGATTTGGTCATCACCATATATCTGGAACCAGTAGGGGTGCCGGTCCCGGTCAGAGGCCCAGTTGCCATGACCAGCATATTATTCTCAGACAAAGGATCCACTCCGGGATCAAGTTCCTGGTTCAGATAATAGATTCCCAGCCCCCGGCCTCCAATATAGTCTTTACAGACCTGGGGATCCAATATTTCTTCTCTAATATCTCCTGAAGTCAGATTGACCCGCAAGAGCTTGCCACAATATCCATGCATACTGGACCTCCTTATTAATAATATCTATCTTCGAGGACTACTCATTTTAGTTTCCTAATCCTTAAGTTCAATGACGTATTTAAGGTTTATCCGGTTTTTGCCTGCTTTGAACTCTTCAAATGCCTAATTGTCAATTCCATCACCCCGGCACTGGATCGTGGTCCAGCACCAGGAATGACGGAATTGAAGCATTCTCCTGGATTCTGATTGGATCCTGCACAGGACCATGATCATTATTGCCGAATTATTTCCAGTTGATTGAAGAAATAGTTGATCTCAACTCCGGCGTTTTCTATACTATCTGAGCCGTGTACTGCATTTTTTTCAATGTCTAGGGCATATTTTTTACGAAGTGTGCCCTCTTTGGCCTGCTCAGGGTTAGTAGCTCCCATTATCTCCCTATATTTCTGCACTGCATTTTCTGCCTGCAAAACTGCCACCACAGCAGGACCTGAGCTCATATACTCAGTCAAGCTCTGAAAAAAAGGCTTATCCTGATGTACCTTGTAGAACCCCTGGGCCTGCTCCTGGGTAAGCTGGACCATTTTCAAAGCCCGCAGTTTCAGGCCTTGGGACTGAATGTGGGCCAGGATCTCCCCTGCCAGGTCCCTTTGCAACGCATCAGGTTTTATTATGCAAAGCGTCTGCTCGCTCATGTTTCCTCCTGGTTAATTTTCCTGTATCAAATCGCTTATTCTGACCAACTCAACTCCCCTCTGCCGATCCTCTGCCCAGATCTCCAGGGCGTGCAAGGTCTCAGGGTAGGGATGGGCCACTGCAATAGCCTGTCCTACCCGCAAGGCCAACTGTTCAGCCTTACTCAACTGGATC
>CAZLUR010000021.1:0-27330 GCA_964562725.1 uncultured Desulfohalobiaceae bacterium
CTTTGCCTGTAATGGAGAGTTCATGGATTTTGCTACAGAAAACAGCCTGGCCGTTGTATCTCCAGGCAATCTGGAAGATATGCAGCAGTTTCCCAAAATATACCGCGATCTGGGTATCCCTTTTATTCTGGATCCAGGGCAGAACATCCCTGCCTTTGATGGTAAACAATTAAAATCCATGCTCCAGGACTCCAGGGCTTTGATTGTCAATGACTACGAACTTAGCCTGATCATGGAGGCTACCGGCCTGGATAAATACGGCTTACTAGGCCTGACCCGGACAGTGATCACCACTCTGGGCGAAAAAGGCTCCTTGTTGCTGCAAAAAGGACAAGAGGAACAAAAGATCCCTGCGGCTAAAGTGCAAAAACCAGAGGATCCCACCGGGGCTGGCGATGCTTTCCGTTCAGGATTAATAAAAGGACTGACCATGGGTCTGGACCTTTATCAGGCCGCGCATCTCGGTTCGATATGTGCCTGCTATGCGGTGGAAAAAAAAGGTACCCAGGAACATTTTTTTTCGCCTCGAGATTTCTGGCAGCGTTTCGAAGCCAACTATGGTCCACTAAAAGCAACTTGAGGCCCTAACCTATTTCACCTCTTACATCGCTGCTGCCAATCAAGTTTTATACTTGCTGAGATAAAGCTCTCTAATTGCCTAAAACAATTAAACTTTGATGTGTATTTGCTAAGCACAATTTATAATAGTTCAACAAAGAAACAAGGAGGACATCCATGTCTGAGAAATTAGGAAAAATAGCTGAAGGTTTGTTGGCAGGTAATATTGAAGAAGTAAGCAAACTAACCCAAGAGTTGCTGGATGAAGGCACAGATCCGGAAGAAGTCCTGCAAAAGGGCCTTTTCGCAGGAATGGACGTAGTCAGTAAAAAGTTCAAAGACTGCCAGATGTTTATTCCTGAGGTCCTGCGTTCGGCCAAGGCCATGCACGGGGCCATGGAAAAATTGCGGCCTGTGCTCTCAGAGTCCAGCAGCTCCAAGGCTGGAACTGTGGTCATGGCCACGGTGCAGGGTGACCTGCATGATATTGGCAAAAACCTGGCAGGCATGATGATGGAAGGATCTGGATTCAATGTCATCGACATGGGTATTGACCAAAAAACCGAAGACATAGTGCAGGCAGTTAAGGAACATAAACCTCAGATTTTGGGGTTATCCGCCCTGCTTACTACGACTATGCCCAAGATGGGTGAAGTGATCAACGCATTGAAAGAAGCTGGTATCAGGGATCAAATCAAGGTTATGATTGGCGGTGCCCCAGTAACAGACGATTTTGCCGAGGAAATAGGCGCAGATGCTTACGCCCCTAACGCCTCCATTGGCACAGAAAAAGCCCTGGAACTGATCCAGGGTTAATTTGGATCTTTTCCCTTCTTGAAAACGTATACGCAGGAGTCGAGTTATGCCCAAAATCAATCAGACTATATACAAGACACCGCAATTTCGGGTTTTGTCAGATGATCAGATCGAGATGATATTCTCTGCAGCAGTAGAGGTCATCCAGCGCACCGGGGCCCGTTTTCATCACGAGGAGGCCTTGGAGCTCTTCAAGAAAAGTGATGCCGTGGTCACTGACGGTAACCTGGTCCGGGTGCCGCTGTCCCTGGTAGAACAGGCCATCAAGTCTCACCCCAGAAGGATCAATCTCACTGGCCGCACAGGCCAGTACAGCATCGAGCTGGACAAGGACATGGTCAGTTTTGGGACTGGATCAGACCTGCCCTTTACCTATGACCGCAAAACAGGAAAACGCAGGCGTACACAGTACCAAGATGTCTATGATGCCGGCCGTATTGTGGATTACCTGCCCAACTTGGATTTCTTCATGTCTCACGGCATAGTCCAGGACTGTCCCAACACCCAGACCTATGACCGGCACCAGTGCCTGGCCATGCTGGAAGGCTGTACCAAACCCATGGTGCTGACCAGCGTAAACGGTGAGGGCCTGGAGGATCTTTGGAAGATGTGTGTTCAATTCAGAGGGGACGAGAAGGAATATAGACTGAACCCCATGTTCATTACCTATATTGAACCTATCTCGCCGCTGTTAAACGACAGGACTGCAGTGGAAAAACTTTTGTTCAGTGCAGAAAAGGGTATTCCCTGCATGTATACACCCTGCCCCAGCTCAGGCGCTACTGCCCCAGCCACCATGGCTGGCATGATTGTACAGTCTCTGGCTGAAACTTTGATGGCTTCTGTGCTTACTTACCTCAAAAAGCCCGGCATGCCTTTGGTCATGGGTGGAGTGACTACTGTCCTGGACATGATCACTACATCTTACTCTTACGGCGCTCCTGAACTCTCCTTGGCCTCGGCTGCCAACACTGATGTCTCTAAGTGGCTGGGGCTGCCCATGTTCTCAACTGGCGGCTGTACTGACGCCAAGATCCTGGATGAGCAGGCAGCTATCGAATCCGCCACCAGCCTTTACTACGCTTATTTATCCGGGGCCAACCTGGTGCACGACGTGGGCTATATAGACGGTGGAGTAAACGCCTCCTTAGAGAGCCTGGTCATGAACGATGAGATCATTGCCATGATCAAACAAATCGGCAAAGGCATCAATACTGAAGATGAATATCTGGCCCTGGAGCTTATTGATCAGATCGGCCCTGGGGGTGAGTTCTTAACCACTGAGCATACCCTGCAGCATTACAAGGAATGGTTTCAACCCAAGCTGCAGGACCGCTCGGATTATGAAACCTGGGTCCGGGAAGGTAAGAAAGTCATGGCGGATCGGATCCAGGAAGAGACAGAGCGCATCCTCAAGGAGCACCAGCCTGATCCTATTGAGGACAAACTGCACCAAGAACTGAAAAAGATCGTGCAGGACGCAGATAAACGTCACTCCAAATAACCTTAGCCAGTCGACCGGAAATCTTTAGATGGCCGGTCTTGGGCAAATACGCCAAGGAGGATATTTATGCCCAGTGTAAGAGCCAATTATACTGTGAATCGCAGTCCTCAATTTGCTTTTCTTTCTGAGGACCAAAAAGAAACCATATTTCACGGGATGTTGAAAGTATTGCAGGATACAGGGGCTGATGTGCACCACGAACAGGCCAGAGAGATTTTCAAAAAACACGGCAGCAAAGTGGACGGAGTCAGAGTACGTATCCCGCCCAACCTGGTGCGTCAGGCCTTGCAGAGTGTACCTTTGATGACCACAATTTTTGACTGGGAAGGCAACCCCCGCATCTATGTAGAGGAGAACCGCAGCTACTTCGGTCCTGGGCCTACCCTGGTCTATTTCCGGGATCCTGACACTCTGGAGCGCAGGAAATGTCTGCGCAAGGACGCTACCACAGTGGCCAGGGTCTGCGATGCCTTGCCCAACATAGGATTTGTGGAAGGATTGATCACCATCAGTGATGTACCCAGAGGCACTGATGATGTCTATGAGTTCGCGGATATGATCCAGAACACCACCACACCGATAATGGCCTGGGCCTATCACAGGGGTGGGGCCAAGGACCTGCACCGCATCGGCTGTATCATGGCCGGCGGAGAAGAGGCTTTCAAGAAAAAGCCCAACTATATTCTTTACAGCGAGCCTATTTCGCCTCTGGTCAGCGACTTCCATGCTATAGACAAGCTCATGTACTGCGCTGAACAGGGCATACCCCAAGACTACAGTCCCTGCGCCATTGGCGGGGCTACTGTGCCTGCCACCCATGCCGGCCAAATCGTAGTGGCATTGTCTGAATCCATGGTAGGCGTGGTCTTATCCCAGCTCATAAATCCTGGGAGCTGCATCATCCTGGGCGGTGTACAATCTCCCCTGGATATGCGCCGGGGTATATACTCATACGGCGCTCCTGAACTGAACGTGCTCTGCGGTGGACTGACCGAGATGGCCCGCTACTGCGGCCTGCCCATGTTCGGCACTGCAGGCTGCACAGATACCAAAGTCATGGAGATCCAATCCGGAATCGAGGCTGCTTTGCAGATCCACACCTCCATGCTCACCGGCGCAAACTTTGTGCACGATTGCGGCTACACAGAATCCGGCAAAACCGGAGACATCTTCCAGACAGTTATGGATGATGAAATCATCGGCATGGCCCGCATCATGGAACAAGGTATCGAGGTCAACGAAGAGACCCTGGCCGTAGACGTGATTAACAATGTGGGCTCAGGTGGACATTACCTGTATGAAGACCACACCATGAAATGGTTCCGCAAACATTGGAGACCCACCCTGATGGATCGTCAAAGTTATGAAGACTGGGATAAATCAGGCCGTCTGACCATGAAGGACAGGATCATCAATAAGACCAGAGAGATCCTGGAAACTCATGAAGGCCCGATCTCCAAAGTACCTCAGGATGTACGCAAAGATATCCAGAAAGTGATAGATGGGGCTGTGCAGAGGGTGCAAAGAGAAGGTCTCTGATAGAATACAAACTTGCACCCAGAGAGAAATAATTCAGATTAAGTGCACGAAATTAAGTCCATTGCCGACAAAGGGGCCAAGCAGCTTGCCTGCTTTGCCCCTGAAAACAGTAAAACTTGTTTTATTAAAACCATTTTATCTCTGACATCAAGGTCTAATCAGGCAAATCCGCGCAATACGCCGTGCCGATTCAGGACCAGCTGCTGGTTTGTTAAACCAGCCAAATACCATGGCTAGGATAGACAAAAAAGACCTCAGGCAATTCAGGGCCAGGCCAATAGGACATAAATCTGATGCAGATTATGTGGTAGGTATTGATACCGGAGGCACTTACACTGATGGAGTGCTTCTGGATTACCAGACCCGCAAAGTCCTGGCCTCAGCCAAGACCTTGACCACCTACGGGCGCCTGACCAGGGGCATTATCTCTGTACTCAAAGAGCTGCGCATCGAGACCCCGCACCAGGTCAAACTGGTAGGCATATCCAGCACCCTGGCCACCAACTCCATTGCCGAAGGCAACATCAAGCCCGTGGGCCTGGCCTTGATCGGCTATGATCAAAATCTGCTGCAAAGCTACGGCCTGGAGTCCAAATTCGCTACAAGCACTTTTGCCTACTTCCAGGGAGGACACAATGCCCAGGGCGAAGAGCAGCTCCCCCTGGACCTGCAGGGTGTGACCAATTGGGTCCGCGAAAATAGCGCCAATATGGAAGCCCTGGCTGTCTCCAGTTATTTCAGCCCACTGAATCCGGAACACGAGGAACAAATCCTGGAAGCCTTGCAGGATTTCACGGATATACCTGTTGTGCTGGGGCACCAGCTCTCCACCAAACTCGACTCTGTGAAGCGTGCTGCCACTGCAGCTTTGAACGCCTCCCTGGTGGCAGTCATGAACGAATTCATCCAGGCTGTGAAGCAATCCCTCAAAGAACTGGGATTTAAAGCTCCATTAATGATAGTCAAAGGCGACGGCTCCTTGATGCCTTATACAGAGGCTGCCCTAAAACCTGTGGAAACAGTGCTCTCCGGACCAGCAGCCAGCACCATTGGCGGCCGTTTTCTTTCCGGACGCAACAATGCCCTGGTCATTGATGTGGGAGGCACAACTACGGACATGGCCCTGATTGAAGAAGGCAGTATTGCTGTCACTGATCAAGGAGCCCGGGTGGGCGACATTGAAACAGCTGTCCAGGCCGCACGCATTAGAACCGTCTGCTTAGGCTGTGACAGCAGGGTGAATATAACCTCCCCCAAGGAGTTCCAGGTTGGGCCCAACAGGGTAGTGCCTTTGTCCCGCCTGGCGCACCTCCATCCAGAAGTGGCCCAGGAATTGCTTCAGGTGGCAAGCACACGCCGCACCGGCAGAAGCCAGGCAGACATAGAATATCTGTTTTTGGGCAGGCAAATACAAGACATGCAGGACGTCGAAGCCCAGTCCTTGCAAAAGGCATTGCTGAATTTGTTGGGCCAGGGACCTCAAAGCCTGCAGGCTGTACTGGACAAAATGCAGGTCAACCATCAGATCCAACTCAATATGGATGGGCTGCTGCAAAAGGGGTATATTGGATTGTCCACCCTGACTCCCACTGATCTTTTACATTTCAAGGGAGAGTTGGATATCGGTCATAGTCAGGCTGCCTCCCAGGCCCTGAAATTCATCTGTAGTGTGCATAATCTCAAACCAGGGGAACTAGCGGACCACATATTGGAATATATTGTTTCCAGAATGACTGAAGAGGCTGTTATCTTCCTGGCCCGGCAAAACGAGTTGCAGTTGCCTGAGGAGCTGGACGGGATCTGGTCGCGCTGGCTCTATGAACAGGCCCTGGGGGCAAGCAATCCCCACGTTTCCGTGACCATTGCCGGCAGATTTCCCATAATAGGCATTGGAGCCCCAGCAGAAATATTTGTACGCAGGGTGGCCCGCAACCTGCATGCCCGCTTTGAACTGCCTGATCACCCTCATGTAGCCAATGCTGTGGGTGCTGTGGCTGGATCAGTTGTAGTAGATAAGGAGGCCTTGGTCTATGTCCAGGAAACAGATGAAGAAAGGGTTTTCATAGTGCAGTTTGAAAATCATAAAAAGTCTTTTATAGAACTGGAAGAAGCATTGGAATATGCCCGGAAAACAGTAAGCAGGGCTGCATGGGAGGCTGCTGAAGAAGCAGGCGCAGACGAACCCCAACTACAGCTCAGGCAAAAAACCGAAGGCGCCCTGCAGCGTATCCTGGCCAGGGCAGTGGGCAATCCCAGGCTTGCTGAGCAATTCGGTTAAATCAAACATTCATCAACACCAGGTTTAAAATATACAAATGCAATATCAGTACATGCTAACTGCCGTGGGCAGCAACCGCATAGGGATTGTGGCCCAAATCACAGAACTCCTCTACCACGCAAAATGCAACATAGAGAACTCCTTTATGACCTTGCTGGGGCAGCACTTTAGCCTCATGATTCATATCAGTGGACAAGGCCAGGACGTATATCAGTCTCTGCTAAGCAGTTGTCAAAGCCTGCAAAATGCAAGCGACATCAAAATCCATATCTTCCCCTTGCAAAAACAGGATATAGAGCTTTCCAGGGAGCAAAAGGCGGAACCACATTATCAAATCAGAGTGCGCGGGGTGGACAAGGCCGGTATTATCTATCGCACCTCCAACCTATTGGCTTCCAGGGGTATCAACATCTTGCAGCTAAATACCAAAGTTGAGCGCCGTCCAGGAATCAAACAGCCCCAGTTCATGATGCGCATGGAAATCGAGTTGCCCAGGGAACTGAACGGACACTCTCTGCGCCGGGATCTGGAGGTGCTGGCCGAAGACCTTGAGGAAACCATAACTCTGACCAGAAAAAATGAATAAGCACCCATTAGACCCAATACACAGCAAAAGCCGTTCACTCTGATTTTAGCAGGCAAGTTATGCCCAAGATCACAGTACAGCCCATTGATATTTGTCTGGAGAGCAGCCCAGGCCAAAACCTGCGGGATGTTTTACAGAATAACGGTATCTATCTGGAGAGCCCCTGCAACGGCAAGGGAGTCTGCGGTGGATGCCGAGTTTGGATCACTGACCCTGACCTGGAGCAGACCCCTCATGAAAGCATTTCAGCAGCAGATGCTGAGCAGGGCTGCCGGCTCAGCTGCCAACTGGAAATAAACCAGGACCTGAGCATCAGGCTGCCTATGGAATTTGTGCAGGACGCCAAGCGTGTGCGAGAGTCTCAGAATATCCTGGAGGGCGACCTGGCCCCTACTGCCCGCCTGGTCAGTGCGGTTAAACTAAGCAGCCAAGATGGGCGAACCTGGATGCGCTACGACAATCTGCAAGGCATTAGCCAACTTCATGACTGGCAGCAACACTATGGACCCAAGGGCCTGGCCATTGATTTAGGCACTACCACTATTGTGGTCACCCTGATTTCCCTTAGCAGCGGCAAGGAACTAGCTACTGCCTCCAGGCTCAATCCCCAGATCAGATTCGGTCATGATATAATGACCAGAATCCAGCACGCTTCCACTCAAGAGGGCTTGCTCGCATTAGCTCTGAGTGTACAGCAAGGGATCAACGAGCTTATCGAGGAAGTCTGTGAGGATTCCGGATCCGCAACCACAGAAATCCTGGATGTTGTTCTAGGGGGCAACACAACTATGTTGCAGCTTATCTCAGCCATAGATCCCACTCCCTTGGGCCAAATACCTTTTACCGTGGACATGCAGACCGGAATCAGCTATCCTGTGGCCCGCATGGGCTTACAGATTAATCCTGCAGCCCGGGTCTATGTGCCCCCGATCCTGCACGCCTTTATAGGCTCAGACATCAGCGCTGGACTGCTGGTACACGGTGATTTTTTCCAGGATGAAAAAGCCGTGCTGTTTGCGGATGTGGGTACTAACGGCGAGATCGCCTTGAATGCCTGGGGCAAACGTATGGCCTGCTCCACAGCTGCCGGACCCGCCTTTGAAGGCATGGGGCTTTCTTCTGGGATGCGGGCCTCCCTGGGAGCTGTAGAATCAGTGCGTTTGGACCAAAATGTCTTGACCATATCCACAGTTGGTGCCGCACCTGCCCGGGGCATCTGCGGCAGCGGCATTGTAGACCTGGTGGCGGTCTTGCTGCGTTTAGGCATTCTAGACCCTACGGGCAAATTCCAAAATCCTGTCTCAGACCATTTGCCAGCTGCGATCCGTTCCAGGATCCAAAACCGGGATGATCAAACTTACTTTGTCCTGGGCCAGGACTCCGGATTCACCCAGCGCGATGTACGCCAGGTACAACTAGCCAAGGGCGCTGTCCGAGCCGGAATAGATGTCCTGCTCCAGGAGGCAGGATGCAAGGCAAGTGAACTGGACAGCATCTACATTGCAGGCGGTTTTGGATTCTTTCTGGATGCCCAGAACCTGGAAACCATAGGGCTTATTCCTGCCAACTGTCAGGACAAGGTGATTTTTACTGGCAATGCCTGCCGCAGTGGCTGTGCCTGGCTGCTGACAGACATCTCTTACCGCCGCTTTTTAGAGGAGAATATCCAGAAAATTGAACATGTTTCCATAGCCCAGTCCCCCAAATTTATGGAGCTCTACGCAGAGAGTATGGAGTTTTAAGCAGGAAGCTGTGTAGGGCGTATGACATGAAGCAAAGACTTATGCTTATTTTACAAAGCCCAGTGCCGGGCTTAGACCACAATAAAGCCATCAATGCTGCAGGCTGCAAATCATTTCTGGCCAGCAAGGCAGTGCAGGTTTATCCTTAACATAAGGCCTGCTGCTAGTTTATTGCCCTGGCCAGGTCATTTTATAAAAAGCCCATGGAGGAACTAATGCAAATCATCGGAGAACTGATCAACGCCAGCAGAAAAAAGATCGCAGAAGCAATAAAGGCTCAGGATACAAGCTTCATCCAGGACATCGCCAAACAGCAGCTGGATCACGGCGCAGATTTCATAGATGTCAATGCCGGCATATTTGTAGGCAAAGAAAAAATGTACATGAATTGGCTGATCGAAAATGTACAACAAGCTACAAATGCCCCGTGCTGCATAGATAGCCCTGACCCGGATGTTGTAGAGTCTGCTCTGTCCCTGCATCAGGGTACGCCGTTAGTAAATTCCATCTCTCTGGAGTCTGAGCGATATGAGGCCCTTTTGCCTGTGGTGGCCAGCAGCGAATGCAAGGTGGTCGCCCTTTGCATGAGCGATGAGGGCATGCCCGAGTCAGCACAAGATCGCTTCTCAATCGCCGAAAAACTGGTCAACGCCCTGGTTAAAAAGGGCAAAAATCCAGGTGACATCTATGTGGACCCCCTGGTACAGCCTGTATCCACCAATGATTACTATGGATTGGAATTCCTGAATTCCATTGAGATGATTATGTCCAGACTGGATGGTGTGCACACAGTGTGCGGCCTGTCCAACATCTCTTACGGACTACCCCATAGACAGCTTTTGAATCAGAGCTTTGTGGTTATGGCAGTGCTTAAAGGTCTGGATAGCGCAATTCTCAACCCCCTGGATAAAGCCATGATAGCCAGTATTTTAGCGGCTGAGGCCTTAGCAGGCCGGGACCCTTTTTGCGCAAACTACCTGGATGGCTATAGGTCTGGCAGGCTTGAGCTTTAAGACCCTTAGAAACAGCCATGCCTTACCCCCAGGACACAGTCTTTCAGGCCCAGGAACAGCGAACTATAATCGCTTGTGCAATTTTTAAGCCTGAACTGGAGCATTTGCGCCAGGAACAAGGATCTGCAGTGCAGATTATTTACCTGGAGCAGAGCATGCACCGCGCTCCACACCTGATGCCGGACAGGATCCAAGAGCAGGTGGACCAGGCTGCGGTCCAGGCCAAGCAGATAGTGCTTTGCTACGGCCTTTGCTCCAATGGTATTGTCGGGGTCAAAGCCCCGGAGCAAGGCCTGATCCTGAGCAAAGCCCATGACTGCATAGCCCTTTTTTTGGGTTCAGTCCAAGAATATAACCGCCTGAGCAGGCAATTTCCAGGATCCTATTACCTGACCCGGGGCTGGATAGAAGAAAACAAGGATCCCCTGGGCACCATGGAAAACGAGTATGTGCCCAGACTAGGCAGGGAGACAGCAAAGTGGGGGGCCAAGGAAGAACTCAAGCATTATACGCATTTTGTATTCATAGATACTGGTCTGGATCCCGAACAAGAACTGCGTTCCAGGGCCCGGGAAAATGCGGATTTTTTTGGAAAGCAATATATGGAGATAAATGTAGATCTGAACTATCTGCGCCAGATCTTGTTTGGCCCCTATGATGGACAGAAGTTTTACCTGCTAAAACCCGGAGAACAGGTCCAACAGCGCTGGTTCCTGCAGGAAACCGCCTGAGGGGCACTACATTATTTACTTAAACCTGATCAAGGAGGTAAAGCCATGGCCAACGAACAATCTACAGTGATTGAAACTGCAAAGAAATATTATGACAGCCATGACGCCCATACTTTCTATTTTACTATCTGGGGCGGCGAGGACTTGCATCTGGGCATATACC
The DNA here is from genome assembly GCA_964562725.1 of uncultured Desulfohalobiaceae bacterium. Taxonomy (GTDB): domain Bacteria; phylum Desulfobacterota; class Desulfovibrionia; order Desulfovibrionales; family Desulfothermaceae; genus CAZBUB01. Next base: position 10,931 of record CAZLUR010000021.1, read on the forward strand.
GCAGGCCTGAAGATTCCATTTTTGAGGCCAGCAGGCGTACCGTGGATCGTATGGCCTCTTATTCCAAAAATCTAAAGGACAAAAAAACCCAGGTCCAGGTTCTGGACCTGGGTTCAGGGATAGGGGGGACTGCGCGTCATTTGGCCCGGCAATATGGTTGTCAGGTGGTGGCCCTGAATTTGAGTGAGACAGAAAACCAAAGACACCGCAACATGAACCAGGAACAAGGCCTGGATCATCTGATAAGCGTGGTGGACGGCAATTTTGAAAAATTGCCCTATGAAGATCAAAACTTTGATTTGGTCTGGTCCCAGGACGCTTTTCTGCACAGCCCAGAGCGCATAAAGGTCCTGCAGGAGGCGGTTCGCGTGCTAAAGTCCGGGGGAGAGCTGATTTTTACCGACCCCATGCAGACCGAGGATGCATTTCCAGAATACCTGGATCCCATCTTAAAACGTATCCATCTGGAATCTTTGGCCACGCCCAGCTTCTATAAGCAGACAGCCCTGGAGCTTGGCTTAGAAGAGCAGGATTTTGAGCATCTGCAGGTCCAACTGGCCAATCACTATGCCAAAGTGCTCCAGGAGACCCAGGCCCGGGAAGAAGAGCTGCGCAGCAATGGCGTCAGCCAGGAATATCTGGAACATATGAAACAAGGCCTGAAAAACTGGGTCATGGGAGGTACTTATGGCCACCTGACCTGGGGAATCTTCCATTTCCGTAAGCCTTAGTAAACCTCTGACTAGAAACAAAGGGAATTTCAACATGCAGAACGACTTCAAACCTCAGGCCCTGCCTCTGCTCATCGGCAGTATCCCCATGCAGGATCATGCCCAGGCCACAGATTTGATCCTGGAATACACTGCGCAGATCCCGCTTTGGGTCCAACTGCCCTCCCTGCCTGGAGAAGGCATGCTTTCCCAATTTCTGCCCGGCCTTCCAGGGTATGTGCAGCAAAATCAAAAAGAATTGATAGATACTGCCAGCCAGGACTTTGATCAGCAGCTCTTGGCTTTCTATGAGGAGTACATGGCTGTCACCGAAGCAGGCCAGGACCTGGGAAACAGCAGGTTCAAGCTGGATGAGCACAGGGCCCGAGGCTTTTTTGTGCTTCTGGATAAACTCCAGGAGGCAACTTCTGATTTGCAGGCAGTCAAGGGCCAGATCACTGGCCCGGTAACATTTGCCACCGGGGTCAAAGATGACCAGAAAAGGGCTATCTTCTATGATGAACAACTACGGGACGCTGCAGTCAAACTCTTGGGCCTGAAGGCAGCCTGGCAGGTGGAAAGGTTGAAAGTCCTGAAGCTGCCGGTGATCATGTTCTTTGACGAACCAGCCCTGGCCGGATTTGGTTCTTCTGAATTCATCAGTATCAGCAAAGCAGACGTACAAAGTTGTTTTGCTGAAGTCATAGCCCAGGTCCAAAACCGCCAAGGCCTGGCCGGCATACATGTCTGTGCTAATGCAGACTGGTCCCTGATCCTGGAATCTGGCGCAGACGTGCTCAGCTTTGATGCTTACTCATACTTTGATAAGCTGCTCCTTTACATCCGGGAGCTGCAAGAGTTCCTGCAGCAGGGAGGAATCATTGCCTGGGGTATTGTGCCTACCCTGGATCCTGCTGATATCCAGCAGGAAAGTGTGGATTCCCTGTACCAAAAGTTCCAGGACAAACTCAAACAATTGCAGGATGCAGGACTTAACAGGTCGCGTCTTTTGGAACAATCCCTGATTACCCCTAGTTGCGGTACCGGCTCCTTGACTCTGGAACAGGCCAGCAAGGTCATGCAATTGACCAGAGACCTCTCCCAGCGTATCAGGTCCGAGCTTGTCCAGGCTGGGCATTGAGCACCAACCCCGCCCCCTGGACCTATATAGTTCCACTTGCTTTTGCCCGGCCAATATATATCAGGACCCTGAAACAAGCTGCAGGGACCTTGCCCCTACCACTTTACAGGCAGGCGAACCAAATCTTTGGCCTTATTCCTGTACAGCAAATACCCCTGGTTGCGGCCGAACTCGTATATCCCCTGGGTGATCATAACATCCTGGCGGCAGTACTCCATTATCTTTTCCAGCTCTCCCTGCTGCCACCAAATAAGGGCCTGCCGGCCGCTGGCGCTTTTCTCCACCCCCAGAGTGGCCCGGGCCAAATGGTCCAGGGAGAGGCGAAAACCAAGTTTAGTGTAGATTTCCTGCAGGATATCCAGGGTAGGCAGCTGTTGGTAGTTGATATCTTTATAGCCCCGCAGGACCTGATAATCAAAGCGCAGCAGATTAAAACCTACCACAAGCGGCAGATCCAGGAGATGGTCCAAAAGCTCAGGCACCTGCGCCTCCAGATAGGAAAAATGCTTGCCCTGCCTGCTATCCCAGAGCACTGCACAGCTAATACCCATCCTGTGCGCCTGGTGCCAGCCCCCGATTTCCTGGGCTGATCTCTGGGTCTCCAGATCCAGTACCCCGTATTCCTGGGACATATGCTTAGGCGGAGTTGTATTCCTGCTATGCCCACCTGATTCAGGCTTAGCACTGGATACTGCTAAACTGCTTTTTTCAATGTTCTTTCTTGTCCTGACAGCGCTGATTGCTTCAGTGTCCGAGGCCATATTGGAAAAAGAGAGGCTTTGCAGCTGAAAAAGTGCGGCATCTTTATCCAGTGGACGGTTGCCTGAGCCGCACTTGGGCGAATGCACGCAGGCCGGACAGCCCAGTTCGCAGCTACAGGAGCCCAACACCTGACTGGTGCGCTGCACAAGATCCTGGAAGGTGGCATAGATCTGCCTGGCAAGGCCCACCCCACCTGGATGTCCATCATAAATAAACACTGTACCTGTCTGCCTTGCTGGTTGGGCAATACCGCCCAGATCGCTCCTGTCTGTTAAAATGATCAGGGGCAGACAACCGATAAAAACATGCTCCAGGGCGTGCAGCCCGCCCATGAAGTGCAGCTGCCTGCGGTCGCACTCCTGTTTGGAGCCTGCAGGCATCTCCAGCCAGATCCCCTGTGTCTCAAAAATCAGAGGTCCCAGATCCAGAGGCTCCACCCGCGTCAAGATCTGGCCCTTAACCTGCCGCTGCTCATACCCTGTGATCTCTTCCTGCACCCTGAGCCTGCCCCAGGATAGTCTGGCTCTGCCCAGGTCCCTGCTTTGAAAGACTTCCAGTATCTCGGTCTGCTTGCTGGTCCTGACCCGGGTAAAATAATTTACCTTCCTGGCTCTGGCAAAGACCAGGCCTTGCTCCGGCTGCAGGTCCTGGATCACATAGCTCCGGCCCCAGTGCAGGTAGACCGCTCCTGGATGGGTTTCGTGAAAGGAGCGATAATAGTCGATACTGCCGATATCTTTGCCTGTATCTGCATCCCTGATCTGCAGCACCCGACCTGACCCGCGCAGATTGACTTCCTGCTGAGGGGTCTTTTTGCTGCTGCAGAAAAACCTCCCGCAACTGCTTTGTAATAGCAGCCCCTGCTGCAGCATTTCCTGTACCTTGCCCTGGACTTCTGTTTGCTGCAACCAGGCCTCGCTGAACTCCAGAGAGAGATCCGCAGCAGCGCATTGCAAATGCCTGCCCATAATGACAGGGTTAAAGGGATTTATTACTGCTTTTTCCGGGGCCAGGTTAAAAAATTCCTTTGGATGGGTCATAAAATACTGATCCAAGCTGTTTTCATGGCCAACCAGCACTACTGCACTGGGTTGTTGTTGGCGGCCCACTCGCCCTCCCCTTTGCCAGGTAGCCATGACCGAGCCTGGATAGCCCACCAAAATACAAAGATCCAGCTCACCAATGTCTATACCCAGCTCTAAGGCGCTGGTGGAAATAACCGCCAGCAAATTACCCCGGCTCAGAGCTGATTCAATCTTGCGCCGCTCCTGGGGCAGGAAGCCTGAACGATAGGCGCTGATCTTGGAGGCATATCCCTTGCAGCGCTGCTTGCTCCAAAGGGCTATCAACTCAGTCATTTTCCTGGACTGAGTGTAAACTATGCTGCGCAAGCCACAATCCAGGGCTGAATGCAAAAGATCCAGTGCTCCCCGGGCTGCGCCCTGTAAAGGGTTAAAAAAGACTATCTGTCTAGGGCCTTGGGGAGCGCCGCTTGCACTTATTGCGCAAACTTGCAGTCCGCTTAACTCCTCAGCCAGCTGCTGAGGATTACCCACAGTGGCTGAACAGAAAATAAAAGTTGGCTTGGAGCCGTAAAAATTGCAGATGCGCAGTAACCTCCTGAAAACCCAGGCCATATTGGAACCCATTATTCCCCGATAAGTATGCACTTCGTCCACCACCACGAACTTCAGACTACAGAGGAACTCCTTCCATTGTTGATGGTAAGGCATAATGCCCAGGTGCAGCATCTCAGGATTGCTGAGCAGGATGTGCGGAGGATTGGACCTGAGCCTGGTTCTGGTCTGGCTGGGAGTATCCCCGTCGTATACTGCAACTTGAGGTCTGGAGGAATGACTCCAGTACTCCAAGTCCTCTTGCATATTACGCAGCTGATCCTGGGCCAGAGCCTTCAGGGGAAAAAGATATAGGCTTTTGTTTCTGGGATCTTGAAGAATGCTCTCCCAGACAGGCAAATTGTAGATTAGTGACTTACCGCTTGCTGTGGGGGTAGAGACCACTGTATGTTGTCCGGCCCGGATATGATTTAGGGCCTGAGCCTGGTGGCTGTAAAGGCCATTTATGCCCATGCCCTGCAGCAGACCATCTATACCTGATAACCAAGGCTGATCCAGATCCTGAAACCTGGCTTCATGCGCTGGCAAATCCTGAATATGCACCACCTGGGCACCCAGGCGCTGGTTTTGCTTTAATCCCTGTATAAACTTGGGCACATTGCCCATGCATTCTCCTTTATAAGCAAGCCGGGCAGGCTCCCTTTGGGCCTCCTTTGCTCCGGGAGCTCATTTACCTGAAATACTGTATTTTTTCAGCTTATACTGCAACAGGCTTTTAGAAATGCCCAGCATATCCGCTGCCTTGACCTGTACAAAGTCACTTCTAACCAAAGCCCTTCTGATCAAGGCGGCTTCAATTTTTTCCAGGGTTTCTCCTAGGTTGACTTCAGAGGGCAGAAGATCAGCAGCGCTTTTAAACTGCTCAGATTCCCCCTTGAGCTCAGCAGGCAGATCCTCATAGTTTATCAATTGTTCTCTGGCCAATACCACACTGCGTTCCACCACATTCTCCAGCTGTCTGACATTACCGGGCCAGGAATAAGCAATCAAGGCCTGCAGGGCATCTGAGTTAAAGCCTGTGACTTGTTTATTGTTCTGTTCAGAGTATTTGTGCAGAAAATTGGCAGCCAAGAGAGGAATGTCCTCTGCCCGTTCCCTGAGTGGCGGCAAGTGAATATTAACCACATTAAGTCGATAAAAAAGATCCTCTCGGAACTCGCCTTGCGCCACTTCCCGAGCCAAATCCTTATTGGTAGCTGTAATCAAGCGGATATCCACCTGTACCGACTTCTCACCACCCACCCTTTCGAACTTGTGTTCCTGTAAAACCCTAAGCAGTTTTATTTGAAGATCTGGAGCCAGCTCCCCGATTTCATCCAAAAAAAGTGTGCCCTGATGCGCGATCTCAAATCTACCCCTTTTCTTGACTACAGCCCCGGTGAAAGATCCCTTTTCGTGGCCAAAAAGTTCACTTTCCAGCAAGCCCGGATTCAAGGCCATACAATTCACGGAGACAAAAGGCCCCTTGGACCTGGATGATGAATAATGCAAGGCTTGGGCTATAAGTTCTTTCCCTGTGCCAGACTCTCCGGTAATCAGCACATTGCTGCTGCTGGGTCCCACTCTGCTCACTAGGTCTAGAACTTGACGCATGGGTTTGCTGCGACCGATGATCTGATGCACCCCATATTTATCCTGCAGGGACTGGCGTAAAAGACGATTTTGCCGTTCTGCCTGGCTCATCTTGGCTGCCTTGCTTACAGACAGTAACAGTTCACTATTGGAGAATGGCTTGCTAATATAGTCAAAAGCTCCGCATTTCATGGCTTCTACAGCCCCATCTATGCTGCCGTAAGCAGTCATGATCAAAACCGGTACATGTGGATATTTCTTTCTGACCTGCTCCAGTATCTCCTGTCCGCTGAGCTTGGGCATCTTCATGTCAGTGATGACTACGTCTACTTCGGACTCAGCCAGATAATCCAAGGCCAATTCCGGATCTTGTAAAGAGGTTACACTATAACCCTCCTCTTCAAGCAGGGTATCCAAGAGTAGTAAATAGTTCTGTTCGTCGTCTATAACCAAGATATGAGTAGACATAGCGTTTAGTGCTTAAAGGTTATTACCACCTGCCCGCCGCCGTTAGGGGCCGAACCCAGCTGCAGCTGAGCTTCATGGTTTTGTAGTATATTGTGTACAATGGCTAGGCCCAGGCCTGTACCGTAGTCCTTAGTGGTATAAAACGGCTCCAGATAACGCTCTGCCAGGTCCGGGTCAAATCCAGGGCCGCTGTCCCGGATCACCAGCTGCCTGCTGGCCTCCTGCCAGATGATGGCTATGCTGCCGCCGGCACTGTCTATGGCCTGGGCCGAATTCGCCAGAATATTATAAAAGGCTCTGTACAAGAGATCACTGTCGCCCTGCATCTGTAGTTGCTCAGGCATTTGCCAGTGCACGCTGACATCTTTTTTACGCAGCTCTGGTTCAATAAAGCTAAGACACTGCTGCAGCAGATTGCTTAAGTTGATACTTTGCCAGTTGGGTTGTTTAGGCCGGGCATAATCCAGAAAGTCGTTTACTGTCCGGCTCAGGCGCTGGGATTCCTCATAAATGGCCTTGGCCAGTCTTTGACTAGGCGTACTCTCCTGGCCAACCTTTTTTTGCAAGAGTTCAGCGCTGCCCTGAATAATGCCTAGTGGATTGCGAATCTCATGAGAGATGCTGGCTACCATCCTGCCCATACTGGCCAATTTTTCGTTCTGATGCAGCCTACGTTCCAGCTTCTCCTTTTCCTGGAAACGCTCGGCCAGGATCCTGTCAGCCCTCAAAATAATCATATACAAAAGCAAAAACAAAATCAGCGAAGAACTCAAGGCGACCACAGCTATCAACAGCTGAAAATAAGCTATTGTCTCAAAATCTCCTGTTACATCCTGAGTAAACTGCAAAACACCCACAATAGGCCCCTGATGTTTGGCTACCAGGCTTCTTTCCGTACGTAAAGGAAAGGTGGTGCGCAGCACATAGCTCTCCTCGGGCAGGGAAAACCTCCAAAAAGCCCATTTTGAGACTCCACTCTCCAGCACCTCGAAGCCGCGTTTGCCCTGTATTCCCTCTTTTACCGCCCTGCCTCCCACATCCTCCTGGCCCAGAGCTTCTTGTTCAGTGCTATAAGAAACCTTGCCCTGCAGATCAAAGACCCGGACTTGAAGCACTTTAAAGCCATGTATGGTCGACTGCACTACCTGGTCCAGCCTTTCATACTGGGCCTCATCCCTGAGGCGTACCCTGCCGAAACCTAGCACAGTAGGCAGGGTGAAGCGCTGATAAATCTGGTGGTTCAAATTTTCCGCCAAAAGCAACGCAAATTCTTTGTCCTTTTGCAGCACTGTTCTCTTGGCGTAATTTCCCAGCACCACCACCAGAAAAATACTGCTGGTCAAAATCAGGATCAGGGAACTCCAAGAAAGGAATTTAACCAATTGAAAGGGTTTGGCCGGATCATGCTTGAAGAGGGTACGCACCTATATATACCGTAATAACTAAAAATTTCTAGTGTTCCTGGGCAGTCAAAACTTCTTTAGTAACAAGCTGTTTTTACTGACTATATTCAAGCCTCTAACTGTCTGAATTTGTCTTTATCTTCTCAGCCTGTCAGCCTGAATTTATTGCCTTAATTAATTATTCTGCTCCTCCACCAGTCTGTCCATGATCAGACCGTAAAATCCTGGACCCTCAGTCTGGACTGGAGTAAACCTCCAACCCAGATGACTGCTGCATTGTCTGCATTGCACGATCTGCCAGGCGTATCCTGGAAACCATGAGTATTCTGTGGTGTACGGTCCAACCCCCCTGCAGCCCCAGGCCTGTGCAAAGCATCCGATCTCGAAAACAAAACCATGCGGATTTGCGCAAACATGGCTCATCTTTCCGGCTATTTCCCTGCGCTGGCCCTTACTGGTCACTGGCTGCCTGCACACGCTGCACAAAAGGCGCGCACCTCCACCCTCCTCTTCTTTTAGCTCAATTTCAGGATCAATTAACGGTGACCCCTGGTCTACTCCTTGTCTAAACATAACAGAACCTGCTTAATAAGCTCACGGCAGAGCAAATGCCATTTTTCTTTGTCTAGCCTTGTCCAAAATCATATTTGTGCAATCTGTATCTGAACTGGCGGAAGCTAAGGCCTACCAACTCTGCAGCCTTGGCCTTGTGCCCCCCTGTTCGCTGCAAAGCATGCTGCAGAATATTACGGTCCTGTTCCTCTAAATACTGGTCTATGCTTATGCGCCCTTGAAGCACCTTTTCCGGGCCAGATCTAATTTCTGGATGGGTTTGATCATAAATGATTAAAGAGGATGAGCTGATCCTAGATGCTGATTCCAGGGCCACAGCTCTTTCCATAATATTTTCCAACTCCCGGATATTACCAGGATAGTGGTATTTTTTTAATTTATCCAGGGCCTGAGTGCTGAAACCAGAGATCTCTTTATTTTGTTCGCGACAAAATCGACGCAAGAAATATTCCGCCAACAGCAGAAGGTCATCCTCCCTTTCCCGCAAAGGAGGCACTTTGATGATTACTCCGCTTAAACGGTAGAAAAGATCTTCCCTGAATCTGGCCGCAGCCACCTCCTTTTCAATTATCCTGTTTGTCGCTGCAATAAATCGTACATTGACCTGGACTGCCTCTGTGCCCCCCAGGGGCATGAAGCTGCCGTCCTGGATACAACGCAAAAGTTTCACCTGGGTACTTGTCTGCAGCTCGCCTACTTCATCCAGGAGAAATGACCCTTTGTCCGCTTTTTCCAGCAGCCCCTTTTTGGGTCTTTCAGCTCCAGTAAAAGCCCCTTTGCGGTAGCCAAAAAGTTCACTCTCCACCAGGTTCTCGGGCACACCTCCACAATTAATGACCATAAATGGCTTATCCTGCCTGGGGCTGTTATCATGGATGGCCCGGGCAATAAGCTCCTTGCCAGTCCCTGATTCCCCGCTGATCAAAACATTAATGTTGGTGGGAGCAATCTTTTGTACTAGATTAAATACTTCGCTGATCTTGGAGCTTTGGCCGATAATAGGCCCGAATTTGGCCTTGATCTGCTGCCTGAGCCATTGATTTTCTTCAGCCAATTTTGAGCTTTCCAACAGCCTGTCTACCTGCAGCAAAAGCTCCTCCACATCAAAAGGCTTGGCAATATAGTCTCTGGCTCCCAGCTTCATAGCCTGGACAGCGCTTTGGGTATCCGCATAAGCAGTAATCATCATTACTGGGATCTGCGGCCATTTCTCTTTGATCTGCTGCAACAAGTCGATTCCGCTCTCACGGCCCAGGCGCAGGTCCAAAAGGACCAGGTCCAACAGTTTCTGCTGTAGATATTGCCATGCTTCTGCAATACAGGACACGCTAAAGGCCTTGTGACCATGGGCCTCCAAAGCGACCTCCAAAACATCCCGCAAACTGCAGTCATCGTCTACTATCAGAATTTGAGCCATAACTTCAATCAAAACAAGCGGTTATTATCAGATTGCAGCTCATAAACCAGCTTGCCCTGCACAAAATTGGCTGTGACTACCCCAGGCAGAGTCCGGCCTAAGCATGGGGTGTTCTTGCCCCTGGAATACATGGTCTGCTTACTGACATTCCACTTCTGATCAGGGTCGAACAGGATAAAGTCTGCTTGATCATTATTCTGCATCCGGTTATAGGGCAGGTTGAAAATATGCCCAGGATTGTAGCAAAAAGCACTTAGGATATTGTCCAATTCAAGAATATTGTCCATCACAAGGGACCAAAGCAGAGACAAAGCTGTATCCAGCCCAGAAATGCCATTTAGGGCCTGGGCAAATGGCAACTCTTTTTCGTAATCTGCATGGGGAGCATGGTCTGTGGCCAAGATCTGTAGCACGCCTTCCCGGATTGCCTGTTGCAAAGCCAAAACGTCGTCCGCAGTACGTAAAGGCGGGCTAACCTTGGCCAGGGTATTGTAACCATTGACTTGCCCCTCGTCCCAGACCAGGTAATGAGGACAGGTCTCGGCTGTTATAGCCAGGCCTTTGCGCCTGGCCTGATAAATTAATTCCACTGATTCCCGACAACTAATATGGGCCAGGTGCATGGGCATCTCCAGGTAAGAACAAAGCAGAATATCCCGAGCTACCTGGATACTCTCCCCTATGCTGGGCTGTCCTTTAAGCCCCAGCCTGGCGCTGAGCCTGCCTTCGTTCATGACCCAACCCGGAGCCAGGCTGGGATCCTCGCAATGATCAATGACCTTAAGACCCAGGTCTGAACTGTATTCCAGTGCCCTGCGCAGAAACTCACTGCCCGCCAAAGGCAGGCCATCATTGGAAAACGCCACACAGCCAGCTACAGCCAATTCCTGCATTGGGGATAATTCCCGGCCTTTAAGGCCTTTACTCAATGCGCCCACCGGGTGCAGCCAGGGACCCTGGGGCCAGTGCTGGCAAGCTTGATGCAGCATAAAGGCAGTGACTTCTGCCTGGTCATTGACCGGGTCAGTATTGGCCATGGCCATTACTCGGCTGAATCCCCCGGCAGCTGCAGCCTGCAATCCGCTTTGGATATCCTCCTTGTATTCAAAACCAGGTTCACGAAGATGGGCGTGGGCATCTATCAGTCCGGGCAGAAGCAAACAATTCTGAGCATCAAAGACCTGAGTCGAAGCTGCAGGCTCTGATCCAGCAGGAGAAAAACCAGCCACCTTGCCCTGACTAATATGCAGATCCTTTAGCTGGCCTGCCCATCTAACATTTTGTATTATTAGTTGACTCATAAAGATCCTTTTTTATTCGGCTCCTGCCAGTAATAGGTAGAGCAAGGCCATACGCACACATACTCCAGATCCAACCTGATCCTGGATCAGGCTCAAAGTGCTGTCAGCCAGAGCAGAAGACATCTCCAAGCCTCGGATCATAGGACCTGGATGCATAATCTTGGCCTGGTCTCGGGCCAGGGCCAGATGCTCAGGCTGCAAACCAAAATAAGCAGCATATTCTCTCATACTAGGCAGCAGGCCTGCTTCCTGCCTTTCCAGTTGCAGACGCAGGCACTGAATAGCATCCACCTCCCCACAGGCCTGTTTGAGGTCTGTGTAGATCTCTACAGGCCAACTATCAACTCCTTGGGGCAAAAGTGTTCTGGGTGCACAAAGCCTGATCTTGACCCCTAGTTTGAAAAACAGCTCTACATCTGAGCGCGCTACGCGGCTATGGGCGATATCTCCTACTATAAGCAAAGTTTTGTCCTGGAATGTATCCCAGATTTTATACAGACTATACCCGTCCAGCAAGGCCTGAGTAGGATGAGCATGCCAGCCGTCTCCAGCATTGATCACACTGCAGCTTAAGTGCTCGGCAATAAAGTGGGCAGCCCCGCTTAGTTCGTGCCTGATGACAATCAGGTCAGGCCACATGGCCTGCAAAGTCAAAACCGTATCCTTCAGGGTCTCCCCTTTTTGCAGGCTGCTGCCTGCACTGGCCAGGGCGAAAGTGTCTGCTGACAGTCTTTTGGCTGCAATATCAAACGAGGTTTTGGTCCGGGTGCTGGGTTCGGCAAAGAACAGAACCACACTTTTGCCCTTCAGGATGGGGGTTTTTTTCACCGGCCTGGCATTGATTTCGGCAAACCTATCTGCCAATTCAAATATATACTCAATTTCTGCCCGACTCAATTGTTCAATGCTGAGCAGGTTCCTGTGAGGCCACGACATTTAATACTCCTGCACAAAATTTGCTCTCAATTAGTATCCTTGCATGCTTTGATCCAGGATAGCCCAACTAATCCCAAAGCCCTCTAAAACTGCTGCTTTTTCCGCACATAAAGGCTGTTTGGCAGCTAGAATTTAATTTCAGCTCGACCATATGCCCGGTCTTAAAGCAGCAGATCCTGGAACCGCTCAGGCACTAGGCAGAAAAGGGCCTTCTTGCCTGGCTGCAAACTGCCCAGAAGCTTGTCCAGGCCTAATATACGAGCCGGGTTAACAGTCATTAATCCTAACATATCCTGTAATGTCATATTTTTATTGCTATGCAGCAAAAGATGCTCCGCCTCAGCCCAGAGATTCAAATCATGATTAGAGGCCAGGCTGTCTGTACCCAAACAAAGAGGTATCCCAGCATCCATCATCTTTTCCCATGGTGCACGACCCACATTTATATTGTTGTTGCTCCTGGGACAAAGACATACAAAACAGCCCCTTTGCTGCAAAATATTCAAGTCCTGCCCAGTTAAGTGCACGCAATGCACAGCCAGGGTGTGCTGATCCAAGAGACCCAGGTTGTCCGCAAACATGACCGGAGACATGCCTGGGGCTACATAATCATCCGGCAACAAGACCCCCCTGAGTAATTCCGCCAGCCCGCCCCTGCCGGTAGTCAATAAATCCACTTCACCTGCATGTTCTGCCAGATGCAGAGCAAACGGACGTTTGTTCTGCAATGTCCAATCTTTGGTCATCTGCAGAATTCCAGGATGGGTGGAGTATAGCGCATGCCCGGATAAGCTGATCCATTTTTGTTTTTTAGGGTTGATGCCTTTAGGCCATTGCAGCTTTTGACTTTGGGCCCCAGAAAAACCCAAGAACTCGACAAACAGACGGTAATAAAGGTCTGATTTCTGCAAACGACTGTATATCTTGCGTGGGTTGTATGAGCTGATATCTCCGATACAAGCAGTACCATCATTTACAAGCTCTAAAATCCAGGTCTGAACCAAGTCTGCATCAATATCCTGCAATGGTAGCCGGATCAAACTCTGCACCCAAGATTCAAAACCTTGACCCAGCCGGGTCCGGCCTTGAAGATGGCATAGCTCTAAATGGGTATGGGCATTGATCAAGCCGGGGGCCATGATAGTCGAGCTGCCCAGGTCTTGGAGTGGAACATCCAGGCCCTTTTTCAGCTCCTGATAACTTCCCAGTTCCAGAATCTGGCCTCCTGCTGCCAGCAGCACACCGTCATGGATCAAAGGCCGCCCGGGCTCCATGCTTAGGATGGCACCCGCTCTGAAGGCTGATTTGGCAAAAGATTTTTGTTTACCATCCATGAAGCAAAATCGGCTTTTTGATTTAGATCCTCCTAGTCCAAAAAGAGTATAGCTGAACAAAAGTCAGGGGTAAACAGTTTTGGGCATATTTTGAAGCACCTATTGAATATTCAGGAGGCATTGCTTTTTTGCAGCAAAAATTCCCGCTTAGAATAAAATAAGGTCCTTTTTTTACTGATACCTAACTTTTCCAGCAATGGCAGGTGACATTGGCTTTGTCCCCAGATTTGGCCCTGGAATTTATCTGGGCAAAAAAGCCTCTTTGGACCTGATCCCAAGATTAGACACCTGGTCAAAATGGTGTGGAGCAAAATGTTGCTTTGGACCAGGTCTCCCAGTGCAGGATGCCAGGGACCGGCGCGGATATTTTGCACTAAAGTTTCTTCCTGGGGTAGCCCCATCCTGGTGACCAAAATATTAAAGCGCCAAAGCTTGAGTACACCCCTGGCCAGCAGATGGACAGTAAAATCCAGGTCCCATGGTCTATACTGGCCAGTGCTCCAAAGTGTTTCCAAGGCAGTCTTCCGCAAGACCAGACAGGGATAGATCCTGACTTGGGCCGGCTGCAGGCTGCAAACTGTCCTGATGTCTTGCAGCCAGAGTACGCGGTTATGGCCCGGCAGGCCGGGCATAAGCTGCACACCAAGATCCAATCCTGCATCCTGGACCATAGTACATGCTTTCAAAGCCAGCCCTTTATCATAACCCCTGCAGGATTTGGCCAACACCCGGGAGGAAAAGCTCTGAATGCCCAACTCAACCAGATCCATCCCAGCCAGGCGCAGGCTTTGCAAATCCTGGGCATTAATCCGGTCTGGACGTGTAGAGCAGCGGATTCTGGTAATAAAACCCTTATCCCTGAACTCCCGGGCCAAATCCAGGAAACTGTATTGCCAGTCCAGAGGCAAGGCAGTAAATGTGCCTCCAAAGAAGCCCAGCTGTAGGGGGGGGTGCCCATTTTCCCAGGCCAGCGCCAAATCCTGTCTGAGCATCTGAAAATGGGCCTCTAAACTCAGGCTGCTCATACCGGTTTGCAGGTCCTGGGCACAAAAGATGCACTTCTGCTTGCAGCCCCAAAACGGAAGAAATACCGGCCAAATCTTTTGCTTGGGCTTTTCTGGGCCAGGCATAGTAAATCGAATTTGTTTGGGCATGATGCAGTTTTCCAAATATCTTCACAAAAAATAATAAAAAAAAGATTTCAGATTATTGCCAAAGAAAAAAGATTTGACTATAAACAAATAATAAATTGATTGTTTTCAAAGACAAAGCTGCGCCTAAGCAGATAACTATAGCCAAGGAGTGTTCTATGCAAGATTGTATTTTTTGTAAAATCGCAAATAAAGAAGTGCCTAGCTCTTTGGTCTACGAAGACTCCAATATGCTCGCCTTTCTGGATATCAGGCCGGTGGCTCCGGGGCATACCCTGGTAGTGACCAGAGGCCATTACCCAACGCTTTGGGATATCCCAGTCGCACAAGGACAAGAAGTATTATCTGCCATGCAGCAAGTAGGCAGGGGTATTATGCAAGCAGTACAAGCAGAAGGCTTAAATCTGCTTATGAACAACCACCGCCCTGCAGGCCAGCTTATTTTTCATGCCCACTGGCATTTGATTCCCAGAAAATCCGGGGACAATCTTTTGAACTGGGAAAATCAAGAATATGAATCCCATGAAATTATGGAACAATTGGCGCAAAGGATTCAGGAAAAGATTAATCAACCGTAACAATTTTAAAGCTGTACAGTCAAAAAATTTTGAGTAATATACTTTTTTCATAGACTGTATTTAAGCCTCTGACTGCCTGCGGTTGTATTTACCTTGTCAGTTTGAATTTATCCTTTAACTCTGAACCTTGAACATTAGAACTTTCAAGATCTTAATTTAAGGAGGGAAAATGACGGAAAAAACCTTAACCAAAGCTGATATCGTAGAAGAAATCTACGAGCGTACGCAACGCAACCGGGCTGAGGCCAAAAAACAGGTGGAAGAATTGCTGAATCTAATGAAAGAATCCATAAAGAATGATTATTCTTTGCTTATCAGTGGGTTCGGCAAATTCGAAGCCTACGACAAAAAGGCGCGAAAAGGGCGTAATCCACAGACTGAAGAGAGCATCACCTTGCCCCCGCGCACAGTTTGCGTATTCAGGCTTTCCAGAAAGTTCAGGGCTGCACTCAATCCGCAATCATAAAACTTGTCGGATATTCTCGGCTCAGCTCCTCCAGGACTGTGCGGGCTTTGGCTATTTTCAAAAAAGGGCCAGCCTGTACTCTCCAAAAAGTCTGCCCGTCTATTTCCTTGGAAATCAGACGAGCTTCATGATTGCCGTTAGTCTTTAAGCTAAGGAGTGTCTTGTCTGCATTCTCCCGGCTCAAAAAAGAACCCACTTGCACAAAATAAGGCCTGGAATCTTTTGTTGAGGGCGTTTGCAGAACTTTGATGTGCACAGGCACTACTCCTGGTTTGATCATGTCCAGCTCCTGGGCTGCGGCATAGGACAAATCAAGTATCCTGTTCTGCACAAAAGGTCCGCGGTCGTTTACCCGGACCTTAACCTTTTTCTGGTTTTCCAGATTAGTAACCTGCACCCAGGTCTCCAAGGGCAGCAGCTTATGGGCAGCAGTCAGATCATACATATTGTATATCTCGCCTGAGGCTGTTGGTCGGCCGTGAAATTTTGGGCCGTACCAGGAGGCTTCTCCTTTTTCCTCATGCTCTTGGAATTCTTCAGGATGATGCTCAGATACTGGGGGCGGGGAAACTGCTGGTGCACAGGCTTGAAGCAGCAAGATAAGCAGTAAGACGCAAGCAGAAAGTAAACCTGAAAAGTTTTGGTAACGCATCATGCCTTTGATACGGGCCTTTTGATGTGGCTGCTGACAAAAACAGTTGAACTTCAATCTAGCACCGCGTCTCAAAAGTTTAACACCCGTATATGGCAATTTCTCTATAGAATTTTGTTTGGAATATTTGACCCAGTTGGAGATTGACGCGGAAATTCCAAATTACAAAAAACAAATTCCAAACAAATTCCAATTTACGAAAAGGTGAAAAATAAAAAAACAAAACCGGATAGTTGCTGTTATTTCTTATTCGAATTTGTTTGGGATTTGGAATTTCGAATTTGGGATTTTTGTTTTGG
>CAZLUR010000022.1:0-27078 GCA_964562725.1 uncultured Desulfohalobiaceae bacterium
CAGCGGACTCCTGGTCTTGGACCAACAGGGCCTGGTTTCCAGTATAAACCGCAGAGCAGCAGAATGGGCGGGCAAACCTGATCCCAGGGCCTGTATCGGCAGGCCTGTGTTTGAACTCTTCCCGGATATAGGCCTGGTCTGGTCTAAATGGGACCAGGCCGACAACTTGCGCAAAGAGATCAAAATCCATAGCGAAAACAGGGTGTTTGGGGCCACATTCACCCCTATTGCCCAGGAAAGATCATCCTTGATAATCTTTTCTGATATCACCAGGTTCAAGGAATTGGAGCAGCAGGTGCAACAAATGGAGAAGCTGGCCAGTATAGGAGAGCTGGCAGCCGGCCTGGCCCACGAGATCAAAAACCCTTTGGCTGGCATCAAGGGCAGTTTGCAACTGGTCACTCAAAACAGCTTGCGCCCTGAACACAAAGAAAGATTGCGCCAGGTCATAGAAAGAGATATCCAGAGGCTGGACCATTTGCTTTCTGACTTTTTGGTCTTTGCCCGTCCCTCTCAGGCCAGACCTCAAAATCTGAACCTGGGCCAAAGGGTGCAGGCCTGCCTGGCCAACTTAGAACACAGCTACCCAGAACTTGAGGTCAGGATGGACCCGGATCTGCACAAAACTGTCTGGAACTGGGATCATGATCAACTGCAGCAGGTGCTTTTGAATCTGCTTTTAAACGCAGTGCAGGCCGGCCTGGAAAATAATGAGCCCAGGCTGGATATCAGCCTGGGGCAGGATGCCAAAGGCCAATATTTGGCCATCCAGGACAACGGACCCGGGTTGCCTGCACTTAAACATGGCCAAATCTTTGACCCTTTTATAACCAGCAAAAAAGACGGTTCAGGACTGGGCCTGTCCATTGCCCAAAGGCTGGCTGCCCAGAACAACTCCTGGATAGAAGTCAAGGACAATAAACCCCATGGGGCCCAGGCCAGAATCTATTTGGCAAAAACCCCTACTGAACCGGTTGCCGCCTGAAATCAAGCTAAGCAGGGGGAATATGCATATTTTTTACGCTGACCTGCACATACATTCCCGTTTCTCCAGGGCTACCAGCAAGCAATTGAGCCTTAGGAAGCTGGCGGCCTGGGCCGGGATAAAGGGTTTGGATGTCCTGGCCACAGGAGATTTCACCCATCCCGGCTGGCTACAGGACATTGAGCAAAATTTGCAACAAGAGGAATCAGGCCTGCTTAGACTGAAAGACAGCCATGGACTGCAAAGCGAGATACCATGGTTTTCTGGAGCAAGGGCCTTGCCCCAGACCAGGTTTATCCTCTGCACTGAAATCAGTTCAATTTACAAGAAAAAAAACCAGGTGCACAAAATCCACAACCTGGTCTTTCTGCCCGGGCTGGAACAGGTCAAGACCTTCAATCAAAGGCTGGCCCAGATCGGGAACCTGCAAGCTGACGGCAGACCCATCTTGGGCCTGGATGCCAGGAATCTATTGGAAATGGTTCTGGAATGCGATCCCAGGGCCTTTTTGATCCCGGCCCACATCTGGACGCCCTGGTTCTCCCTTTTTGGTTCCAAATCCGGTTTCCAGGCTATTGAGGACTGTTTCCAGGACCTGACCCCGCATATTTTTGCCCTGGAAACCGGATTGTCTTCAGATCCTGATATGAACTGGCTTTGGAGCAAGCTGGACAGATACAATCTGGTCTCCAACTCAGATGCCCACTCTGGAGAGAAGCTGGCCAGAGAGGCCAATGTGTTTTCCGGAGAGGTCGGCTATGAGACCATTTTGCGGGCCCTCAAATCCGAAGGCCTGGGACACAAATTCCTGGGCACTGTGGAATTCTTTCCAGAAGAAGGCAAGTACCATCTGGATGGCCACCGCAAATGCGGGGTAGTCCTGGATCCCAGAGAAAGCAGAGCATTGGGAAATATCTGTCCTGTATGCAAAGGGCAGATCACAGTGGGGGTCCTGAACCGGGTCTTGGCCCTGGCAGACAGGGACAGTCCCAAACAGCCCCCGGGCAAGCCCGGATTCACCTCTTTGATCCCTCTGCCGGAGATTTTATCTGAAATCCTGGGCGTAGGGCCCAGGGCCAAGAAGGTCTTGCGTACCTATGACCACTTACTGCAAAACTTCGGCTCAGAACTGTATATCCTGCAAAACCTGGACCTGGAGGAAATACGCAGATTTTCCAGCCTGCTGGCAGAAGGTATAGCCCGCATGCGAAAAAAGGAAGTCCAATGCGAACCTGGATTTGACGGACAATTCGGCAAAATCTCTGTCTTTACTGCCAAGGAACGTCAGGGCTTTCAGCAGGGAAAATCCCTGCTGCCCCTTGCTGAGGAGATACCAGGCACAAAGAGTACGTCCTCCAGGCAGGCTTTTCGCCTGGAACCCTCTTCTTCCTGGCAAGAGGCAAAGCCGGAAATGGAATTCAACCCTGAACAGCTGCGCTGTGTGCAGGCCGGTTCAGGACCAGTCCTGGTCCTGGCCGGCCCTGGCACAGGCAAGACCAGGACCTTGCTGGGTAGAGTGCAGTACCTGCTGCAAAGCGAAGTCAATCCCAGGCACATCCTGATTTTGACTTTTACCCGCTCTGCGGCCAGGGAATTGCAGGAAAGGCTGGCTGACTGCTTTGGACCTGACCAGGCCCTGCCTAGGGCGGACACCATGCATGCCCTGGCCTTTGAGTATTGGCAGCACATACACCGGCAGGACCCTCTTATTTTAACTGAGTTGGAAGCCCGCCAGATCTTTGCCCGGACCAACCCAGACCTGGACTCCAGGACATTGAAGCAGACCTGGGACAAGTTGAGCCTGGCCCGGGAAAACAGAAAAGTGCCCCAGGAACTGGCTGCTTGCTGGCGAAACTATACCATGCAGAAAGACCATTGGAACCTGGTGGATTATACCGACCTTCTGGAATTCTGGTTGCAGGCCTTGCAGGATCAAGCCTACAACAGCCCTTATAATTATATCCTGGCGGATGAAGTGCAGGATTTATCCAGATTGCAATTACAGCTCCTGCAGCTCTTGACTCCGGACCAGGGCCGTGGATTATTCGCCATCGGCGATCCTGCACAAGCCATTTACTCCTTTCGCGGGGCAGTAAAGGACCTGGAACAGGAATTGCTCAACTTATGGCCCGGGCTGCAAACCATGAGCCTGCTGCAAAACTACCGCAGCAAACAAAACCTGCTGGATTTCAGCGCCCCATTGTTCCCGGATAAAGAGAGGCTGCAAGCCACCCTCCCAGGCACAGGTTCTGTTATATATTACCAGGCCCAGAGTCAGGAACAAGAAGCGCAGTTCATAGCTAGGCGAATTCAGGCCCTGCTGGGAGGCACCGCCCACCACCAGGCTGACCTGGAGCACATTGGTGAAATGGGCCCCGGGGATATAGCGGTTTTGGTAAGGTTAAAGGCCCTTTTACCCCCTTTGCAGCGCATGATGACCAGGATGGGCCTGCCTTATGCAGTACCTGAGGCCTCTTTTTTCTGGCAGGAACCCAGGGTGCAGCTTATCTTGAATACGGCTGCTGCCTTCCTCGGGCTGGACACTCGGCAAAACGGGCAGGTCCTGGACTGTCCGGAAAGGATACTTACAGCAGGTCCCCAGGGACTGGCCGCCTATTTCCAGGATGTACCCCCTTTTGACCAGAGATTCTGGAAAAGCCAGCCCTTTCAGGATCTAAAAAAGGCATTTTCTGCCCAGGGTAGCTGGAATGCCCTGCTGAACTGGATCAACCTGGAGAGCGATCTGGCTAAAGTCAGGTCTCAAGCCCAGAAAGTCAGGTTAATGACCATCCATGCAGCCAAAGGCCTGGAGTTTGAAGCAGTTTTTATACCCGCCCTGGAACAAGGCATCCTGCCATTTGCCGGCAAGGCCTTGCTCGCAGGCCGCGCAGCCCAGGAAGACATCCCAGATCCCCTGGAAGAGAAAAGACTCTTTTATGTGGGCTTGACCCGGGCCAAAAGCCGCCTGTTTCTTAGCTGCGCCACTAAAAGAATGATCTACGGCAGGCAGCATCGACTCAGCCCCAGCACCTTGTTGGAACTCTTGCCCCTGGAACAGACCCAGAAGTTGCGCAGCGTGGCCCACAAGGCCAAAAAAGAAAAACAGTTGAGCCTGTTTTAATCTGATTGATGAAACTGCCCTGGAAAATAGCAGCCCCATCCTTTGTCTGGCCGGCCCGGGTGGGTGAAAACTGTCTGCACTTGCAGCACCTGGTGCAGGAAGTGGGTATCACTTTTTTCGAGACCGCAGGCAGCCTGGACTACAACAAGCAAGACCTGCCCCCTTGGCTGACCCAGCTGGGGTTGGACTTTCACCTGCACCTGCCCCTGGATTTGCCTTGGGAGCAAGGGGGCGAGCTGGTTTTTGAGCTTTGCCGCAGACTGCTGCAAAAGACTGACTATTTACAGCCCCAGAGATATGTCCTGCACCCTCCTTTGGACCAGGAGCAGTTGCAGGTTTTTTTTGAACTCTGGACCAAAGATAAAAACAGTTCCAGCCTCCTGTTAGAAAACATCCAAGGCAATGATCTGACCCAACTCTGGCCCTGGATCCTGGATAAAGGCCTGGGGGTCTGCCTGGACCTGGGTCACTTGCTGCTCTTTGAGCAAGAGGCCCTGCTCCAGGTGCCTGAGCTCTGGAGCAGGGTCCATATGCTGCATATTTACGGGGAGCAGCAAGGGCACAGGCATAGTGCTTTGGACCAGCTCTCCCCCCGAGGACAAGCCATATTATATCATCTGCTGCAACATATTTCCCGGGACTGTACTCTGGTCCTGGAAGTCTTTAATCCGAAAAACTTGCAGACTTCCCTTGACATTTTTGCGGCCTGGATTACTAATTGGGGCTTGCAGCAAGGCTAAAGTCAAGGATATCGCTGTTGTTTTACTCCAGATTATACAGCTGGGATCCTGTTCCAATTCTGAACAGGAAAGGTTTTATTTATGTCCTATTTTCGCAAGCTGGACAATAAAATGGAAGAGTTGAACCGGCTGCTGAAAAAGAACGAGCGCTGGTTGATCATGTTCGTGGGGGATCCGGATGCCATGGCTTCCAGCCTGGCCTTAAAGCGGATTATGGCCAGAAAGGTGGAAAGCGTCTGTCTGGCCATGCCCAACGAGATCAACAGGCCGGACAACTTGGCCATGATCCACTATCTGCACATACCCATAAAGCGCTTGACCCCGCCTTTGTCAGCTCAGTACGACCGCTTTGCTTTGCTGGATTCCCAGCCCCACCACAACCCGGCCTTTGCCAAATTCAAATTTTCCATAGTCTTGGATCACCATCCGCTAAGCAAAGAAAATCCGGTACAGGCTGAATTTCAGGAGATA
This sequence comes from uncultured Desulfohalobiaceae bacterium, assembly GCA_964562725.1. Taxonomy (GTDB): domain Bacteria; phylum Desulfobacterota; class Desulfovibrionia; order Desulfovibrionales; family Desulfothermaceae; genus CAZBUB01. The sequence continues at coordinate 5,318 of CAZLUR010000022.1, forward strand.
CAGCCCAATTACGGAGCCTCCAGCACCTTGCTCACAGAGTATCTGTACAACCTGCAGTTAAAGCCTGGTAAACTCTTATCCACCGCGCTTTTATATGGGATCAAGACAGACACGCACAGCTTTGAACAAAAGTTCCACGACGCAGACATCCGGGCCTTTAGATATCTAAACAAGTATGCAGACCATATGATCCTGCGCAAGATAGTGCGCAGCGAATTCAGAGTAGAGTGGCTGAAATATTTCTCCCAGGCCTTTCGCAAAATGCGACTGCACGGAGACGGACTTACGGTCTTCATGGGGGATGTGGATTCTACAGACATCCTGGTCATCCTGGCAGACTTCTTCCTCAGGGTGCATGATATATCTTGGGACATAGTCAGCGGGGTCATAGACCAAAAACTGGTAATCATTTTTCGGGGCGACGGGGTAAAGGGTGATATGGGCCAACTGGCCAATAGGCTTTTTGGTGAACTGGGTTCCGCAGGAGGGCACAAATCCATGGCCAGGGCCGAGGTTCCATTAGCAGACCTGCAGGATGAACACCCCCAGGAATTGCTCTGGAAACAGCTGCAAAAGGCTAAGATCATCTCCAAGGTCAATTCCTATCAACGACTAAAGGATAAAAAATGAGCCTTAAGCAGGGCTATGGCTGGTCTGCAGAACCTGTATTTCTCCTGGATGGATCATCTTTTCTATACCGGGGCTTTTATGCCTATCCAGACTTAAGCCGGTCAGACGGCTTCCCCACCAATGCCCTGTACATCAACCTGCGTTTGCTGCTCAAGATCCTGCGCCAGGAAGACCCGAAATACATATGTTTTGTCCTGGACGGCAGGGAACCGGGATTCAGGCAAGATCTCCTGGAGAGCTACAAGGCCCAGAGGCTGAAAATGCCTGAAGCCCTGGAGCAGCAGATTCCTCCTCTGCTGCAGGCCCTTGGATTGCTGGGTATATTTTGTCTGCAAAGTCGGGATGCTGAAGCTGACGATCATATAGCCAGCTTGAGCCATAGGTTCAAATTGGAGAGGCCTGTGGTCATTGTTGGCGCGGACAAAGACCTGCAGCAATGCCTGGACCAGAATGTGCTTATTTGGGACCCTGGCCGGCGCAATGAAAAGATCATCACTTTGGATGTGTTCCAGACAGCAAACAGGATCAGCCCGGAGCAATGGCCTGACTTTCAGGCCCTGGTGGGGGACAAAAGCGACAATATACCCGGAGTGCCAGGAATCGGACCCAAGACAGCCCTGCAGCTGCTGCAGAGTTTTGCCCACCTGGAGGATCTGCAGAAAAATCTGCACCTGCTGCCCCCTAAACAGCAAGACAAGCTGGAACGGCATCTAGAGGATGCCTTTCTCTACCGCAGTTTGACCACCCTGAAAACAGACCTGGAGCAGGACAGAGACCTGCAGGATCTCAGACGTCGAAAAACAGATCTGCAGGCCTTGGAGCAGTTTTTACACAATTATGAATTCAATAGCCTGCTCTCTGCCCTGGACTCGCATCAGGAAAAGACTGAGATCCAGCCAGCCCCGGCTGCCCAGTCCCTGGCTGGATTGTCTGAGCTGCAAGAATACGCCCCTGAAATCCAAGGCAAAGATTTGGGTCTGGTACCTCAAGGACAAGACCTGTTCAATTTGGGCCTGGAGCGCAGGGAATACCAGCTAAAGGTCCCTGTCCAGGAGCTTATTTCTGCCCTCAAACCCGGCAGCCGGGTATTTCTGCCTGACTATAAGAAACTGCTGGAAATGGACAGTCAATGGCTGAGCCTGGAACACATCTTTGATCTTGCCTTGGCTGCTTACCTCCTGGACCCTGAACAAAGGGATTATTCCTGGTCACAGCTCTGTAAAGCATTTGGCCCTCAACTGCAGACATCAGTCACGAATCCAGGCCTGAGCGCACTGGAACTGGGCCGCCTCCTGGAAGAACAGACAATTCAAGCCGGACTGCAGGGTCTGCTGCAGGATATAGAACTGCCCTTGATTCCGGTCTTGGTGCGCATGGAAAAAAAAGGCATTGCAGTGGACCTGCAGGCCCTGCAGGACTTTTTGCATCAAGTGGAAACTGAACTTAAGGACTTGACCCAAAGAATCCAGAACAGGGCCGGCCTGGAGTTCAACCTGCGCTCCACACAGCAACTTGCTGATGTGCTTTATAGCCGTCTGGGTCTCAAAGCGGGACGTAAGACGCCTGGAGGCTTGCCCTCCACATCCAGCCAGGTCTTGGAGGGCATGCAAAACCAACACCCCATCATCCAGGATTTACTCCAGTACAGGAGCCTGGAAAAGCTGCGCTCCACATACCTGGCCCCCCTGCCCAGGCTGGTGGACCAAAACAGCCGCCTGCACACCCATTTCAATCATCTGGCCACAGCCACCGGCAGGCTGTCCAGCAGCAATCCCAACCTGCAGAACATCCCGATCAGGGGCAGATTCGGCCCCAGAATGCGGGCCTGCTTCGTGGCCAGTCAGGGGCAGAGGCTGATAGCGGCTGATTATTCCCAGATAGAGTTGCGCATACTGGCCCATCTATCCCAGGATCCTCATCTTCTGGAGGCCTTTAGTCAGAACAGGGATATCCACAGCGCTACTGCAGGCCTGCTCTTTGACAAGCACCCGGACCAGGTCAACAGTGAGGAAAGGCGCAAGGCCAAGACCATCAACTTTGGCCTGCTCTACGGTATGGGCCCTCAAAAATTGGGCAGGGAGCTAGGTATTACTCTCAAACAGGCCAAGGAATTCATGGACAAGTATTTTAGCCGGCTGCAAGAGGTGAGCAGTTTTTATGCCCAGGTCCAGGACAAGGCTGCCCAGCAGGGCTATATCACCACTATGCTGGGCAGGCGCCGGCTGCTCAAGGACATCAATTCCAGAAACGAAAACCTGGCTGGACAGGCCAGACGCATGGCCATTAACACGCTAATCCAGGGCAGCGCTGCAGACATCATCAAGCTGGCCATGATCCAGGTGGATACCGATCCTGCCCTGTCTGCAATGCAGGCTGAGCTGATTTTGCAGGTCCATGACGAGCTTTTGCTGGAAGCCCCTCAGGGACAGGCAGAGCAGGCTGGACAAAGGGTGGCTGCAATTATGTCCAAAGCCTTGGAGCTAAGCGTGCCCTTGAGTGTGGACTGGGGCCTGGGCCGCAACTGGGCCCAGGCCCATTAAGGGCAGGTTTTCCCTTTGTTTTTTGATATCCAAGAGCTTTGGTCTGGATCAGGGCCGGGACTAAAGATCTGAAATTCCAGCCCTTATATAACCATTCCGGTCCTTGGCTTGCATTTGCAGCCCTGGCGATTTAGGTTTATGCCCTGCAACATAAAGCTCACAAATCCATCAGGAAAAGCCCATGCTCATGAATAAGAGACGATTGCTTACCCCCGGGCCCACCATGCTACCGGAAGAAGTACGCCTGGCCCTGGCCCGGGATATGATCCATCACCGCAAGCCGGAATTCAAGAAAATCCTGCAGGAGATCCAGCATGGACTGCAGACCCTGTTTTGCACCTCCCAGCCGGTGTTGCCTCTTTCCTGCTCCGGAACCGGCGCCATGCAGGCTGCAGTGAGCAGCCTGTTCCAAAAAAATGAGAGCGTGCTGGTCCTGGAGGCGGGCAAGTTTGGCCAGCGCTGGAGCAAGATAGCCCGTGCCTGGGGTCTGCAGGTCATCCCCCTGGAACTGGAATGGGGACAGGCAATGGATGCTGGGCAGGTCTCCAGGCTGCTGCAGGAAAATCCCCGGATCTCAGGGGTTTTGGTGCAGGCCTCCGAGACCTCAACTGGAGTCTTGCATCCAGTGCAGGACCTGGGACAGATCTGCCAGGACAAAGGAGCCTTACTGGTGGTGGATGGGGTTTCAGCAGTGGGCATCTCGCCCTGCCCCATGGACAAATGGCATATCGATTGCCTGCTCACCGGGTCGCAAAAAGGTTTGATGCTGCCCCCGGGCCTGGCCTTGATCAGCCTGAGCCCCAGGGCCAGGGACAAGGCCCAGGGCATCCCCCAGGCAAACTATTATTTCAATCTAGTCCAGGAATTGGACAAATGCAGCCTGGGCCAGACCCAATTCACTTCTGCGGTCAATCTGCTGCAAGGCCTGGGGGTCTGCCTGCAGGAATTTTTCTTGCCCAGGCCTGAAATCATCATGCATAAGCACTGGGCCCTGACCCAGATGACCAGGCAAGGAATTCGGGCCCTGGGCCTGAAACCCCTGGTGCACAAGCATTATACCTGGGGCTTGACCAGCGTGCTGCTGCCTGAAAATGCCCGGGCCGAAGAGATCCTGGCTTGCGCCCAGCAAAACTACAATGTTATTTTGGCAGGCGGGCAAGACAGGCTCAAAGGCAAAATAATCCGCATCGGGCACATGGGTTATGTAGACTGGGGAGATATCCTGACTGCCCTGCAGGCTTTGCAATTTTCCCTGCAGGAATGCTGCATTACAGCAAAAGATCAGGCCCCTGATTATCTTGAACAGGCCTGCCAAGCCTATCTCCAGGCCCTGCAGGTCCCGCCAGAACTGCTGCAGGGCTAAAGTGCACGGCCAAAACCAGTAAGGTAACAACAGGAATCTAGAGAGGAAAAGAGGTGTCTATGTCCCAAGAAAAACTTGAAGTCTCAGACCAAGAGCAGGTAGCTCCCCAGGAGCAAAAAAAGGCGGAACAGGCCTATGAGGCCAAAACTCAGGATACTGAGCAAGGGCCGCTGCCCAAGGTGGACCTGAACACTTTTGTGCTTTCCCTGGGTTCTTCTGTTTTGGCCCATTTAGGTGAAGTGCCAGATCCCAGCACTGGACAGATCGATCAAAACCTGGACCTGGCCAGACATACCATAGATCTTCTGGGCATGTTTGAGGAGAAGACCAAGGGCAATTTGACTGCAGACGAGGACAATCTGCTCAAGAATCTGCTTTTTGAACTGCGCATGAAATATGTGCAAAAGGCTTAAATAGGACAGAGTATGCAGTCCAGGATAAAAGTGGGCCTGGTGGGGGTCACTGGTTACACAGGCCAAGAACTGTTGCGACTTTTGTGTGCACACCAGGGGTTTGAACTAAGCAGGGTGACTTCCAGGCAAAAGAGCGGCCAAAAAGTCCAGGATATATTCCCCCAGTTTACAGGCTTGGATTTGGGCCGGATGGATATCAGCCTCCCGGAGCCCAAAAGCTTGGCCCGGGAGTGCAGCCTGATCTTTTTGGCTGTACCTCATGGCACAGCTATGGACATGGTTCCGAGGTTCTTGGAACAGGGTCTGCAAGTAGTGGATTTCAGCGCAGATTTCCGGCTAAAATCTGCAGAGGTCTACAAAAAGTGGTACTCTCTGGAACACAGCAGGCCGGACCTATTGCAGCAGGCAGTTTACGGCCTGCCAGAACTGTATGCCTCCAAGATCAAACAGGCCAGTTTAGTGGCCAATCCTGGTTGTTATCCCACCTCGGTCCTGCTGGGACTGATGCCGGCCTTGAGCCGCGGGTTGCTGCGGCCTGAACAGATAGTCATAGATTCCAAGTCCGGGACCAGTGGAGCGGGTCGCAGCCCTAAGACAGACATGCTTTTTTGTGAAGTGCACAACGACTTCCGGGCCTACGGCTTGACAACACACAGGCACACCCCGGAAATTGAGCAGGAGCTGACCCTCCTGGCCGGGCAGGAGATGCAGGTCTCTTTCAATCCTCATCTGCTTCCTGTGGACCGGGGTATATTGACCAGCATCTACTGCAGGCTTGCCCCGGGAGTGGATGAACAAAGCATCAGACAGGCTTATGAGCAAGACTATGCGCCCCAACCCTGGGTCAGGGTTTTGCCCAGGGAGGTATTGCCCAGGCTGAGTTGGGTGCGGGGCACCATGTACTGCGACCTGGGGCTGGTTCTGGACCTGCGTTTGCAAAGGTTGATCATCATCTCCGCCATAGACAATCTCAGCCGGGGCGCTTCCGGACAGGCCTTGGCCAACGCCAACCTGATGTGCGGCCTTAAACCTGATCTGGGTTTGGTCTCCACCCCTTTCACGCCCTGAACCGGCGTTTTTTGCTGCTGTTCTCTAAACTAGCTGGGGACCTGCGCGTTTCAAAATTAATATCAAACTAATCTATATCCTGATGGCGCTGATCCAGGACCCGCTTGGCCTTGGCAAAAGTCCTGGGCAGCTGCCCAGGATCCAGGATATTCACTTCACAGCGCACCAGAAGCCGGCTGCGCAGGGCCAAAGAAACCGCCTGGGCCAGATTCTGGTCCAGGCCCTGATCCACCCCGGGCTTGCGCTCCAGCTTGAGCAGCATCACTTCCAGTCCTTGCCTGCGCTGCAGCATTATCTGGTATTCCGAGCTGATCTCCTGGAACTCCTCCAATACCGCTTCTATCTGACCAGGATAGATATTTACCCCGCGAAAGATAATCATGTCGTCTGAACGGCCCAAAATTCGGTCGTGCCTAGGCATTTGCAGGCCGCAAGCACAATCTCCGGGAATCAAACGGGTCAGATCCCTGGTCCGATAACGCAATAAAGGAGCGGCCTGCTTGCTCAGGCTGGTGACCACCATCTCCCCCACTGCCCCTGGAGTAACCGGCTCCAAGGTCTCTGGATCGATTATTTCCAGCAGGAACATGTCTGCCCAGTAGTGGATCCCGGAATGCCAGCTGCACTCCAGGCCAGTGCCAGGACCGTAAAGTTCTGTCAGACCTGGGATATCCAGGGCGTCCTCCAGGGAAAAGACCTCCTGCACCCTTTGCCGCATCTTGGGTGTATGCGGCTCTGCTCCAAAAATGACCTTGCGCAGCAAGACCTGCTTCTGCAGGTTCTGCTTTTCCACCTCTTCTGCCAAAAGCAGGGCCATGGAAGCAGTGGAGCATAGACAGGTAGGCTTCAGGTCAGTCAGAAACTGCAGCTGGATCTCCATATTGCCAGGACCCAGGGGCAGGGCCATGGCCCCGAAATGCTCACAGCCCAGCTGGAAGCCTACGCCAGCAGTCCAGAGCCCATAGCCCACAGAGATCTGCACCCGGTCTTCAATAGTCAAGCCTGCCAGTTCGAAGCAGCGGGCCATCATCTGCTGCCAGTCCCGCACGTCTTGGGCGGTATAGGCTAAAATCTTGCGCTTGCCTGTGGTCCCTGAGGAGGCATGTACGCGCACCACCTCACTTGCAGGCACGCTGAGCAGGGGTAAGGGGTAGTCGTCACGCAGATCCTGCACAGTGGTCAATGGCAAATGCTTTAGATCTTCAATACTTTGCACATCCCGGGCAGACAGGCCGCTTTGGGCCAGTCGCTGCTGATAAAATTGACTATTGTCCTGTATATGCTGTACAGTCCACTGCAGGCCTTTAAGTTGTCCGCCTGCAGCTGCTCTAGACTTAACTGGGGTATGAATCTGTATTTTCCAGACATATAACTATTCCTTGGTTTGCATCTTGCGTGCTGTGGGTTTAAGGCCAGCACTATGTCCGGCGCTTTTATGGTTGTCAACCCGGAGATTATCCAGCCATGGTCTCTACACAAATCTGGCTTGCGTTTTCTTTTTCGGCCCTGGTACTGGGCCTATGTCTGGGCAGCTTTTATAATGTCTGTGTGCACCGATATCTGAAAGGCCAGTCCATAGTCAGACCAGGCTCGCACTGTCCGCGCTGCGGACACAGATTGTCCTGGTGGGAAAACCTGCCCCTTTTTAGCTACCTCTTGCTGCTGGGTAGATGCCGGGAGTGCAAGCAACGGATCAGCATCCGCTATCCTGTCCTGGAGCTTTTATCCGGCCTCTGGGCCTTGGCCCTGGCCCTTAAATTCGGCCCTGGCTGGCTATGGCTACTCTATTTGAGCTTTGGCGGCCTGCTCCTGGTGCTGAGCTTCATTGACCTGGAAAGCTTTATCCTACCGGATTTCCTGACCCTGCCCGGGGCCGGGGCAGCATTTTGCTGCGCCTGGTTCCTGCCCCACCTGTCCTGGCAGAATTCTTTGCTGGGCGCATTATCCGGCGCAGGTTTCTTCTGGATCCTGCAGCGCACCTATAAACTGCTCAAGGGGGTGCAGGGCCTGGGCAGCGGGGATATCAAGCTCATGCTGCTTCTGGGCGCCCTGCTGGGCTGGCAGGCCCTGCCTTTGAGCATCTTTTTGGCCGCTGTCAGCGGCCTTTGCCTCAGCCTTTTCTTTTTGCGCAGCAGTCCTGGTCAAGGCCTGCAGACCGCAATACCTTTCGGTCCTTTTCTCAGCCTGGGAGGCATGTTGTACATTCTTTTCGGCCCGCAGCTCATGCGCTGGTACCTAGGCTGAAGAGCAGCCCTTTTTGTAACTGTTCAGCAGTGACATTCACTGGGGCCCTTTTTTTCATCTACCAATCCAGGGTCCCTTTCCAGGCCTGATGCAGGTCCTGAACTGTAAGCCGCAGGTAAGGCCTGCCTTGCCAGCTAAATTCCAGGCTGCTTTCTGCCTGGACCTGACCCAGCCGGGCCCAAGTCTGGCCCTGGAGCAGGGCTTCGAATTCTCCGGCCCTGGCCTGAGGGACTGTGGCTAGAAACCTGCTGCTGGATTCACTATATAAAAGCTCCAGGGCACTCAGGTTTGCACCAGCTCTTGGCACAGCATCCAAGCTCAAACAGGCACCCAGTCTGCCTGCGATGACCATTTCTGCAGCAGCAGTGCCCAGGCCTCCGTCCGAGAGGTCATGACAGGCATTGACCAGGCCTTTTTGTATGCCCTGATACAAAGTCTGGTAGCGCCTGCGGGCCGCAAGCAGATCCACCTGGGGCGACCCTGCGCCCCTCAGGCCCAGCTGGTCGGCCAGTTCACTGCCACCGAGTTCACACCTGGTATAACCCAGGAGATAGACCAGATCTCCAGGCTGCTTGAAATCCAGGGAGATCGTGTTTTCCACCTCCGGAACTATACCCAGCACGGAAAAGAGCACTGTGGGCGGAATAGAGATCTTGATGCCCTGCATGGAATAGTCGTTCTTCATAGAATCCTTGCCTGAAATACAAGGCACTCCAAATCCCTGGCAGAAATGGGCCAGAGCCTGGTTGGCCCGCACCAGCTGGGCCAGTTTGTATTCTCCGTCCGGGGTCTTTTCCGATTGCACAGGGTCGCACCAACAGAAATTGTCCACCCCGACCATGCGTCCCGGATCTCCTCCCACGGCCACTGCATTGCGCACAGCCTCGTCTATGGCATTGGCCATCATCCAATAGGTATCCAAATCGCTGAACTTGGGACAGATCCCATTGGATAGGACCAGGCCCTTTTGTTTTTCCAAGATCGGCCTGAATACTGCAGCATCAGTGGGCCCATCCTGATTTGGACCCATCAAGGGCTTGATCACACTGCCCCCCTGCACCTCGTGGTCGTACTGCCGGATTATATACTCCTTGCTGCAGACATTTAGCCTGCCCAGCATGCCTTGCAACAGCCGGCCAGGATCACCTCCGGCTGTACTGGATATTCTGAGCTGCTGCTGCTCAGGTTTTTTCCAGACTGCCTTGAGCTTCATCTGGGGCAGACCGTGGTGTAAAAACTGCATATCCAGCTCGGCTACAGGCTTTTGCCCGAAAAAGACCTGGAAAAAGCCGCTGTCTGTAAAACAGCCCAAATCCGTGGCCAAAACATCCATCTGCCCGGCCAACAGCAGAAACTGCTCCAGGTTTTCTGCAGGCACTGCCAGGGTCATTCTTTCCTGGGCCTCTGAAAGCAGTATTTCCCAGGGCAAAAGCCCGTCGTATTTCAGGGGCACCAGGGCCAGATCCAGCCTGCAGCCCATGGTGTCCTGGGCCATTTCCCCCACTGAAGAGGATAGCCCGCCTGCTCCGTTGTCAGTAATCGCATTGTACAAACCCAGGTCCCGGGCCTGCATCAAAAAGTCGTACATCTTGCGCTGGGTAATGGGATCGCCAATCTGCACGGCAGTGGCAGGCGACTCGGCATGCAGGGCCTCAGAGGAGAAAGTCGCTCCGTGGATGCCGTCTTTGCCCACCCTGCCTCCCACCATGACGATCCTGTCTCCAGGCTCAGCCTTTTTTTCGTGGCTGGGCCTGCCCTGGACCCGGGCCGGAAGCAGACCTACTGTGCCGCAAAAGACCAAGGGCTTACCCAGGAATCTGGAATCAAAGACCAGGGCGCCGTTTACTGTGGGAATTCCGGACTGGTTGCCCCCATGTTCCACGCCTTTGCGCACGCCCTCCAAGACTCTTCTGGGGTGCAGTAGTCTGGGCGGGATTTCTTGATCATAAAATGGGGAGGCAAAGCAAAACACATCGCTGTTGCAAAGCAGGTTAGCCCCCAAACCTGTCCCCATGGGATCCCGGTTGACCCCTACTATTCCAGTCAGGGCCCCGCCGTAGGGGTCCAGGGCTGAAGGGCTGTTGTGGGTCTCCACCTTGATACAGGCTGAATAGTCCTGGTCAAGCCTGATCACGCCGGCGTTATCCTTAAATACGCTAAGGCAAAGATCCTGATCTCCCGTGGCCTCACGTATATTTTGAGTGCTGTTCTGGATATAGGTCTTAAACAGGCTGTCGATGTTTATGGTTTTACCGGTATCCTGATCCAGATAATCTATGCTGGCATTGAATATCTTGTGTTTGCAGTGCTCGGACCAGGTCTGGGCCAGGACCTCCAACTCGGCATCAGTAGGTTCCAGGGGCAGGTTTTTCCCTGCCCGGTAGGCCTGGATCTGCGGGTCAGCGTAATACTTTTGAATGCACAGCATTTCCCTTGGGCTTAAGGCCAAAATCCGTTCCTGGCTCAAAGCCTGCAGCTCTTGCACTCCCAGGCCGGACAAGGGCACAGCCTGCACCAGATCCAATGGCCTGCCGCTGACTTTGGGGATCCGGACAGCAAAGCCCGGATCTGCAGCCCATTGTTTTTTGCTTTTGAAGCGATATTCCTCAATAAGCTGATTAGCTAATAGATCAGTAGCTATGCGCTCTACATCTTCCTCTCCCAGATCCCCCTGCAGCAAATACTGACAAGCGGTATAGACCTGCAGGGAGCTCTCCTTGCCCAGGCCAAGTCCGATGCGCAGGCATTGCGCTGCTACCCGGCCTTCATTATCCGTTACTCCGGGTCTGAAACCTATTTCCAGGATCCAGTCCAGATCTCTGGCCAATGGCTGCAAAGAGGCCTGATGCAGGACAGGATCATGCAGCAGATGTTCATTGAGCACCTGCTGCAACTGCTTATCCTGCAGGCCCTGGATGGAGTAGACCTTGATCAGCCGAACCTCGCGTACATTAAGGCCCAAATCCCTTTTAATCCTGGAGGCCACTCCCTGGCCCTGAACATCGGGTATGTTCGGCTTTAGCTGCACCAAGAGCCTGTATTCCATAATTTACTCCTTTTTCCCCAGCAGAGTCAGTTCGTTTTGGGTAGTAAGCAGGCTGGCAGTTCCTGCTGCCTGCTCACAAAAATCGCAATACCAGAGTAGGCTGCAAAAACCAAGGCCAATTATTCTTTGCTGGACAGTGCATGCAGACTTATAGCTCCCAAAACCATGTCCTGCTCTCATTTTTTGATTTTGCTTTATTTGCATTTTAGCCCGGACAGAGGTAATATTATAAGTCAGGGTGCCAAGACTGCCCTGGTCTAGCTCTCGGATCTGCAGATAAGGAATAAAGCTATGGGTTATACATTTAAGGATGTGCTCAGGCTGGAGGTAGGACCGGCCCTGGGTTGTACAGAGCCAGTGGCCGTGGCCTTGGCTGCGGCCGCTGCCGCCACTGTATTGCCGCCTAAAGAGATAGAACTGATTAAAGTCAGTGTGGATGCAGGGGTTTTCAAAAACGGCCTGGGAGTCTGCATCCCGGGCACTGGGGGACTAAGGGGGCTGGATTTGGCTGCTGCCCTGGGGGCTCTGGGAGGGGATCCCGGCCAGCGCATGCAGGTCCTGGCTGCAGTGGACGCGGATCTGCTGCATAAGGCCCGGGAGCTGGTCCTGGCCGGCAGGGTAAAGGTTGAACTCTGTCAGAAACAAAAGGGGCTATTTGTGCAGGTGGAGATTCTGGCCGAGGGGAATAAGGCCCGGGCCGCAATCCAAGGCCAGCATGACCGCCTGGTGGAGCTTAGCCGGAACAATGAACCAGAATCCCTGAATAATATCTTATCCCAGATTGCTGCAGATAACCAGGACCAGCTGCCCAGACTGGAAAGCTGGCTGGCCTGCCAGGATCTGCCCCAACTCATCAAACTGTCTCAAAACCTGGACCAGGAAGATCTGGATTATATATACACCGGCGTGGAGCACAACCTGGCCCTGGCTGAATACGGCCTGAATCAGGCCCCGGGCCTTGCGGTGGGCGCCAACCTGCAAAAGCTGGCCCAGCTGGGACTGCTGCAGGAGGATATGCAGCTGAAAGCCCAGATCCTGACTGCCGCAGCTGCTGATGCCAGGATGTCCGGGGCCGGGCTGCCGGCCATGAGTTCAGCCGGCAGCGGCAACAACGGACTCACTGCGATTCTGCCGGTCTGGGCAGCCCAAAACTACCTAGAGGCCTCCCAAGCGGAACTCCTGGCCGGTATCGCTCTGAGTCATACCTTGACCATTGCCATCAAGGCCAAAATAGGCAGGCTGACCCCGGTTTGCACCTGCTCCATAGCTGCCGGAGCCGGGGCCGCAGCCGGCCTGGCCAAAGTGATGCAGGGCGATCAAATCCAGATCCTGGCTGCTGTTTTGAACCTGCTGCAAGACCTGACCGGGATCATCTGCGACGGGGCCAAGCCCGGCTGTGCCTTGAAGCTGGCTACTGCGGCAGGCAGCGCTGTAAAATCTGCTTTACTGGCCATGCAGGGGGTGCATGTCCCGGCCTGTGAAGGTCTAAGTGCAGAGACATTTCCCCAAGCCATAGATAATCTGGCTTTATTCTGTGCTAAGGGCATGCAAGGCGCTGAACGTACAGTGCTGGAGGTCTTGCAGAAAAAACACCCCAGCTATGGGTTTGAGAGCCAGCAGCCCTAGTGCCTAGTCACATATAAATCTTCGCTTATCAGATAGAGCCCACTCATTTATGATTCCCCTCCCTGCTGCCGCTTTGGGCAGTAGGGAGGGGCCAGGGGAGGGTTCTTATTTACAACATTTGAGGCAATACAGGGCACTAGGAAAGCACAGGCAGTAATCATTGTTGCCTTAAACCCGGCCAAGCCTGACAACCAAAGCCGTCCCGATCTTAAAAGGCCTCTGGGCTCTATTGCACCTGTTTAAATGCCTTGCTGTTGGCCCCACAGACCGGGCATTTCTCCGGGGCTTCCGTCTCTGCAGTATAACCGCAGACAGTGCAGACATAATAGTCCACCTCCTGGAGCTGATCCAGTTGGTCCAAGGCCTTTTGATACAGCTCAGCATGCACTTTTTCCACCTCATTGGCGAAACGGAAGCTACGCTCTGCCTTGGCTATACCCTCCTCCTGGGCGCGGCTGATCATGTCCGGATACATGTTTTTGAATTCATGGATCTCTCCTGCCACAGCCTCCTGCAGGTTTTCAGCAGTGCTTTTTACGCCTTGCATGGCCCGCAGATGGGCATGGGCGTGCACGGTTTCCGCCTCAGCCGCTGCCCGAAAAAGCTTGGCCACCCCTGGGTAGCCTTCTTTTTCCGCCTGCTGGGCGAAGGCCAAATATTTCCGGTTGGCCTGGGACTCTCCGGCAAAGGCCTCTTGCAAATCCTGCATGGTTTGAGACATTGTTGATTCTCCTTTGGTTTTTAATTACAGACATAACTTGAACATTTTAGCACTATACCTTACATTAGCTAACTGCCATTTCGCTGGCAGCAAGAAAGGATTTGCCCCGGCATCAACATTGTGTCCCCATAGCTAAATATTATAAAGTTATGAGCAAATTGCCTTTGGCCCTAAAGAAAACGTCCGATATTTTCCTGGTCCTGACCCTGCTTAGCCTGTTCTGGCTTTGTCCTGCTGACCTGGCCGCAAGCGGAGCCTACTCTTACCAGTTTCCCAGTCCATACCAAGAATGGGTGCCAAACCAGGTCAGGACAGTGGTCGGCATCCCGGATATGCATCAAGTCCAGGAGGGAGAAACCCTATTGGATATCGCCCGGGACTTCAGCTTGGGCTTTGACGAGCTGCGCTTGCTCTATCCTGAGCTGGACCCCTGGATTCCTCCCCCGGGCAAAGAATTGACCCTGCCCCTGCAATGGGTTCTGCCCAAAAAAGACAACGCCGATATTGTCATCAATTTGCCAGAACTTAGACTTTATCGCTTTTTTAGCGCCAATAACGTTCCCCTGATCCAGACCTATCCAGTAGGCATAGGGGACAAAGACAGCCAGACCCCTGTGGGCCGGTTCAGCATAGGTCAGAAACGCAAAAACCCCTTCTGGTATATTCCAGAATCCCTGCAGGACAAATACGGGCTGCAGGTCATGACCCCCGGACCACACAACCCCCTGGGCGATTACTGGATCGGACTTGGCGCATCCAGCTACGGCCTGCACGGCACCAACAACCCCTGGTCTGTAGGCCGCCTGGCCACTAATGGCTGCATCCGCCTCTATCCGGAACATATCCAGCCCTTGTTTGAGCAGGTGGGTCTTGGGCAACAGGTGCGGATCATTTATGAACCAGTCAAGCTGGGCAGACTTTTGGACAGGGTCTATGCCGAGGCTCACCCGGATATCTACCACAAATTGGATGATTATCTGGCTTTTGCCTATAGCAAACTGCTCGGCTCAGACCTTGCCCAGCAGGTGGACCTGCAGAAGTTCAGACAAGTGCTGCAGGAAAAAAATGGACTGCCTGTGGACATCACTAAGGAGTAAGCCAAAATCCCTTTTCCTGGCCCTACCCTTCAAGACAAGAGGCCTTCCAGGCTGCGCTTTAATCTTTCTTTGGCAGACGCAGCCTGGGCATAGATCTCCTGGGCTTTATAGAATTGCAGCATCCGGACATCCCTGATATCAGGCTGAATAAATATGTCCGGAGGGCTGATGCTCAACTTCTGACACAGAATTGCCTGCTGCATGATCTCAATGGAATCAAAAATATTTTCCAGATAACCAGGCAGTACATCCTCCCGGGGTTTTTTTTGGGCTGCAACGTCTATAGCCACCCTGACCATGCATTCCTGGGGCAAAACATCAAAAGGCACAGGATTAACCACTGCACCGTCCACCAAGACCCTGTCCTGATAATATACTGGCGCGAACAAGCCAGGCACGGCCGTGCTCGCGTTTATCGCCGGCAACAAAAGCCCGGACTCAAAAACCACCTCGCTCCTGTCCCAGAAGTCTGCTGCTACCACTTTGCAGGGCAGGTTCAGTTCTGCAAAGTCCCTGACCTGCAGGTGGCGGGCAATAAAGTCTAAGATGGGCTCGCTGTGCAGTAAACCGCCCTGTCCAAGGCCTGGTCTGAATAGCTCCCAGAAGCCCAAAACCCTCCTGCCCAACAATCTATTCGCCAGAGAGCTCCTGTCCAGACCAAGTAATTCCTGGACCATTTCCTTCAGTTCCTGGGCAGTGAATCCTGCAGAGTAAAGCACAGCAACTATGGCCCCAATACTTGTCCCGCTGATCACCGTCGGCTTTAGGCCCAATTCTTCCAAAGCCTCCAACATGGGCAGGTGTGCCAGGCCGCAGGCCCCGCCAGCACCCAGGCTAAGCCCCAGTCTCTGCTCTAGAGAGCCAGTTCCCTGCTCAGACTGCCTGCCAAGTTTATGCTTGATCCAGCGGTAAAATCCAGGGTCTTTCAATGTCCTGCATTGCTTGGTCATAGTTGATCTTCAAACCCTGCAGACCCAGGGTCTGGGCAATATTATCTATACTAAACCTAACCCTTTAAAATCTTGAAAAAATTGATCACCAAACATTGCATCCAGTATCCATGCATAGTATCCAGCAAAAACATATTTTTAGCAAGCAGGCCAAAATTTCAGCTCCAGATCTGGGACATGATGTCCTTGATTGACTTCCAGACCTGCTTTTTCTAAGCTGACAAAAATCTAGAATTTTGTCCTTTACTATATCTTAAACTGCTTGGCAGTTTGGGCTTTAATCAGTTCAATTGCCAGGCCAGTTAGAGACAACGGATTATGCCCGACAGCCCAGAACTAAACCCTGTCCAGCCCCAAGCTCGGTTAGAGGTTTCCAGAGCAGACCCAGGGCAGCAATCAGACCTGATGCGGATTCGAATCACAGGCAGGCTGCACGTGCATTCTGCAGCAAATCTCTGGACTGAACTGGACAATAAACTCCTGGAACACCCTGAACAAGCAGGATACCTCCTGGATCTTTCCGGGCTGGAATACATGGACACTGCAGGCGCAGCCCTGATTCAAGAAATCACCAGCCGCCTGGGCCGGGAGCGGATATCCTTGGTCAGGGCGCATGCACAGCACAAACAAATGCTGGACCTTTTTGCAGACTTCAGTGCACAGGATGCTGCCTCCTCTGGACTTAGAAATGGCTTATTAAGCAGCCTGGGTGCTTCAGCCCGAGCCTTTGCCCAGGATACGTTCCAGCTGATAGACTTTGTCGGCCAGTTCACCCGGGGCCTCATCCAGGCCCTGCTGCATCCGGGCAAGGTGCGCTGGAGGGAAGTGTTCAGTGTGGCGGAAAATCTCGGGGTCAGGGCTTTGTTGATCATATTTCTGATTGGCTTTCTGCTGGGTCTGATCATTTCCTTTCAATCCGCAATCCCCCTGCGCATGTTCGGAGCGGAAATCTTCGTGGCTCAATTACTGGGGCTCTCAATTTTCCGTGAACTTGGTCCTTTGGTCACAGCCATCATTCTGGCCGGGCGCAGCGGCTCTTCCTTTGCTGCTGAACTGGGTACCATGAAGATCAACGAGGAGCTAAGCGCATTGCAGACCATGGGCCTTGACCCCCTGCGCTTTTTGATTGTACCCAGGATGTTGGCCGCCATGATCATGACGCCTTTGTTGACCATATTTTTTAATCTATTCAGCCTGATCGGCGGGGCTGTGGTCATGCTTTCCCTGGGTTACCCTTTGGTCACTTACCTGAATCAGATGGGCCTGGCCCTGCAGGCCGGAGACATATTGGGCGGCTTGTTCAAGGCCTTTGTCTTCAGCATCCTGGTGGCCTGGATCGGTTGTGTGCGCGGCTTGCAAACCGGATCCGGGGCCAGCGCAGTAGGTCTGTCCACCACCAGGGCCGTGGTCAGCGGGATCATTCTCATTGCGGTCATGGACGGTATTTTTGCCCTGGTCTTTTATTCTCTGGGAATCTAAGATGCCTGAGCAGCAAGCCCCTATTGTTCAAGTCCGGAATTTGACCCTGGGCTTTGGTTCAGACATAATTCTGCAGGATATCAGCTTTCAGATCCAGCCCGGAGAAATATTTTTTATTTTGGGTGGTTCCGGCAGCGGAAAAAGCTCTTTACTCAAGCACATGATCGGCCTCTACAGCCCAATATCCGGCCAGGTATTGATGCTGGGCCAGGATCTGCACCAGGCATCAAGCCAGCAACATTTCAATATCCTGCAGAAAATAGGGGTCAGCTTCCAGTCCGGGGCATTATTCGGATCCATGAGCCTGGAGCAAAACATTGCCCTGCCCCTGCAGGAACTGACCAATCTGCCGGGCAGGGCTATAAAAAAAATTGTGCAAATGAAACTTTACCTGGTAGGACTTAGCGGTTTTGGTCATTTGATGCCTTCCGAACTGAGCGGAGGCATGCAGAAACGCGCAGCCATTGCCAGGGCCATGGCCTTGGATCCATTAATCCTTTTTCTGGATGAGCCTTCTGCAGGGCTGGATCCCATCACCTCTGCAGAGCTGGACCAATTGATCCAAAGTCTGTCCAGTTTACTGGGCATCACCTTTGTCATCGTCAGCCATGAATTGCAAAGCGTATTCCATATTGCGCACAGGATGATCATTCTGGACAGCCAGAAAAAGAAAATAGCCGCTTCAGGCGATCCCAGGCAAATCAGGGACAACCCGCCCTCGGACTGGGTCAGGCATTTTTTGCAACCTGATTTGCTCCAAAAAAATGCTTCTTCCAACCCAAGGGATTAATCATGTCCATTGGCCTAAATAATTTCAGGCTGGGGCTATTTGTACTAGCTGCATTGATCATTCTGGTCATTGTACTCATAACGTTCGGTCCAGGGGGATTCTGGCAGGACAAGGCCAAAATGGAGACCTACCTGGATGAATCAGCCCAGGGGCTGGATGTGGGTTCTGCAGTCAAAATGCGCGGAGTACGCATCGGCAACATCGACAGCATTGGATTCGTGGCCCAGAAATATCCGGAATGTGCCATGGACAAACGCTATGTGCTGGTGGAGATCAATGTCTTGCTCAAAAATTTCCCAGCCCAGACCAGGGAGGAGTTTGCAGCATATATGCAGCAGGAGGTGCAAAATGGACTACGGATCAGGATTCTGCCCCAGGGCCTGACCGGTACTGCCTATCTGGAGCTGGACTATTCCCCGCCTCAGCGCCATCCTGCGCCTGAAATCAACTGGGAGCCGGAAAATATCTACATCCCATCAGCCCCTGGGACCATCGCCAGGCTGGAAGAAACCTTTGAATCCATGGGCAGCACCCTGGCCAGTCTGGAGAGCGTAGACTGGAGTAACACATTCCAGAGCCTGGATCTCTTGTTGCTCTCTTTGCAGGACAAGGTGCAGGCCTTTCCCAGCCTGGAACTGGGCCAAGAGATCCAAGCCCTTTTACAGGAAACCAGACAGACCAATCGTCAATTAAGGTTCATCCTGGGCCGGGATCTCCAAGATGAATTTGCAGGTGGCAGTCTGCAGGAAGTGATGGCCCAGATCACCTCAACCGTGTCTGCACTGAAAAATCTGCTGGCAGACCTGGATTCAGCGTTGTCCGGCCCCCAAGGCGGACTGGGCCAACTGGACTCTATACTGCAGAACCTGGATCAGGCTTCTGGGAGGCTGCCTGAAATCCTGGAAGAGTTCGCACTAGGCGCAAACCAGGTACAATCAAGCTTTGCAGAACTCAATCACCTGCTCTCCACCCATGGAGACGAGCTGGGCCCAGTGCTCAGGGATTTATCCGCTACAATGCGCAATCTTAGGGAATTGTCTCAAGAGCTTAAGAGATCCCCTGGCTCCATCTTTTTGACCCCTAGGAACCGGGAAGGAGAACTATTATATGATTAACAGGCCCCAGTACATCTATTTGACCCTATCCATAGTCTTGATTTTCAGCGGCTGTTCCCCCTTTTTGCAGCAAACTCCAGAGAAGCAATTCTATCTGTTGCAACTACAAAGAAATAATAACCTGGAACAAGAAAAATCAGACAAAACTTTACGGGTGCCACCTTTTGCTATCTCTGCAGCATTTGAAGGACAGGAAATAGTGCTCAAAACAGGCCCAGGCACTGTTAGCTCCGATTTTCAACACCGTTTCTTCATCCCCCCGGCCCAGATGATCACGGAAGCTACCCGCAACTGGCTGGCAAAAAGTCCTTTGTTTGGCCATGTATTGCCCAATGGAGGTTTGGTGCGGGCAGATTATACTCTGCAGGGCAAAATCAATGCCTTGTATGTAGATCAAACCCGCCAGGACCGACACAAGACAGTGCTTGGTATTGAATTCTTGCTATGGCAGAGAAAAACAGGGCCCAATAAATTAATAGGCCAAAAACACTTGCAGCGGGAGTCCCCGCTGGCCAGGCCAAGTGCTCCTGAAGTGATCCAGGCCTGGAACCAGGACCTGGAAAAAATCTTGCGTGAACTGGAAAGGCAAATCGAAATCTGGCTATCTGATCCTCCCAGCCTGTCAAGCAGATAAAAATTTTCCAGTACTGGCCCAAACCACCTGGATCAGAAAAAACTAATCTGTTAAAATATACTAAATGAACCAAATCAGCCTGGATAAAAGAGGTGCCCAGCTTGAACAGTTTGCATGCATTCAAAAATTTGCCCATTGAATGGGACCTGGACCCGGCTGATGCTGTAGCCAGACACCTGGAATGGGGCAATACCGGCTACGGCGGACAATACGGGGATCCGGAACAGGCCTCTTACTACTTTACAGTGGATACCTGGCAAAGCCCTTATCTGCTCAGGCTGCAGAAGATGACCAAGGATGGCCCGCAGACCTTGTATGAAATGGAACTGCCCCAAAAATTCCATCCTGAGTTCGATTTTGCCAAAGGCTGTTTTGCCCTGAGCCCGCAGCTCAAGCAGTGGCTGCAGCAGCTTTTGGAGGGTTAGTCTAGGGTGTTAAGACCAAAATGTTTGCTAAATTACAAAACCAAGCCTGCCTTCAAATAAGGATAAGTTATGGAAAAAAAGAATTGGCTGGAACAATTAAAGGATTTTGAGCATTCTAACCAGGAAAACCCTCAACCCAAACGCAGATTTCGCCAATTCCCTGCTGGCAATCAGTTCTGGAAAAAGCCCATCTTCCTGGCCAGCGCAGGAGTTATCCTGCTGGTGTTCATTATATCCCTGGTGCTTATTACTGCCGGAGGCAAACAAGACAGTCCTCAGAACCTGCAGGAAATATTCTCCAGGCTGGAACAGATGGAAAACCAGCTGGCAATGTTGGAAAACCGGATCAGCGATCAGGAGCAGGAGATGCACCTGATACAGGAGGCGGATACCAAATTGAGCCAGGGTTTACAGGAATTCGGCCAGGATTTAAAGAATATGCAGGAAGAACTGCAGTCTGTCAGCCAGGACCTGTCCAAACAGGAGTCCAGGGCTCAAACAGAGCCTGCTGTCCCTGAAGACACTGATGAAGACACTGATTATATCTACCATGAAGTCCAGCCTGGAGAAAACCTGTACAGAATATCTCAGAGCTACGAGACTTCAGTGCAAAAAATCAGGGAATTAAATGGGCTTGGACCTGACGAACCCATCCTGCCAGGCCAGAGGCTGAAGGTGGGCAGCAGGCAATAACAGGCTGTCTTGGGCTAAATACACCTGGGTCAACCTGGGTGGTTATATTAAGCCATAAAAGGAGGAATTATGCCCTACGTGAACATCAAGATCACCAAGGAAGGCTGTAGTGCAGAACAAAAACAGGCACTGATCCAGGGCGTGACCAAGTTGCTGCAGGACACCCTGGGCAAAAATCCAGCCACTACAGTAGTGGTCATTGAAGAGGTACACACTGACAACTGGGGCATAGGCGGGCAGAGCGTGACCAAACTGCGCCAGGGCTAACCTGCCCCAGCGCAGACATCCAGGCTCAAGCTCTGCCCTTGACTAAAGCAGCTTGAGAAATACAAAACCCAGGATCAACAGCACAATACCCGCCATAAAGACCAGGTCCATCCTTTTTTCCAGAAATCCCCTGGCCTGTTCCCCTTTCCAGTAGATCAAGGCTGCGATCAGGAAATATCTGACCCCGCGGCTGATGATCGAGGCCAGGATGAATACCAGCAGGTCTATCCTGAAAGCGCCTGCACTCAAGGTGCATACTTTGTAGGGAATAGGAGTGATCCCGGCTGCAGCTACTGCCCAGGCGTCATACCGCTCATACCAGATCTGAATGGTGGCATATTCCTGCTGCAATCCATAAAAATTAAGCAGAGGCATGCCGACTAACTCCATGAAATAATAGCCCAGAAAGTAGCCTGCCGCCCCTCCCAGTATGGAAAATGTGAGGCAAATAAAGGCCAACCTGAATACTTTTTTCCTTTGAGCCAGGCCCATGGGCAAGAGCAAAATATCTTGGGGAATAGGGAAAAATATGGCCTCGGAGAAAGAAACCAGCATAAGTACTTTCTCCGCCCCTTTTTTGGAGGCCAGGTCAAAAAGCTTGGAGGTCCATTTCTGCAGCAGGGGCAAGCTTAATCCTCCTCAATAAAGGCCTTGGATAAG
>CAZLUR010000023.1:0-27066 GCA_964562725.1 uncultured Desulfohalobiaceae bacterium
TGCCCCGGCCTCGGGTCTGACCCACTGCTATCCAGTTGGCCGCCTTATAACACGTACCATTAAAACCTCTGAATGCTATTGCCAAGCACCTACTAATTCTCACCATTGACAAACTCTTGGTTTGCGGATATTAGCTTCAGAAATGGTCTTTGGAAGAGACTGCTTATACTAGAAACCTTGCCTGACAATCGAAAATTATCGATTTGCACCATGCAGAACCATCTTCTTCAAGTCGAAAACCTACAAAAGTCTTTTGGCGGCATTCAGGCTTTAACCGGCTATGAACTTTTCTTGGCTGAAGGGGAACTCTTAGGACTTATTGGCCCCAATGGTGCCGGAAAAACCACGGTTTTCAACCTGCTGTCCGGAGTTTTGCGTCCTACTAGCGGGCGCATTCTCTTTGCCGGGCTTGATATCACCGCTAATCGTCCCTATCAAAACGCCAAACTGGGTTTGTCCCGAACTTTTCAAAATATTCGTCTTTTTGGGGATCTTTCAGTGCAAGATAATATTAAAGCTGCCTTTCATATGAATCTTGGTCGAAGCTTTTGGGCAACCATACTTCATCTGCCTTCTTTCATTCAATCAGAACAAGAAATTTTAGATAAGACTAAAGAGTGTTTAGAACTCTTGAACCTGAATAAAGTTAAGGATGAAAAGGCTTATAATCTACCTTTTGGTCTCCAGCGAAAGGTTGAATTTGCTAGGGCTTTAGCTACCTCTCCTAAACTTTTGCTACTGGACGAGCCAGCTGCCGGTTTGAACCCTTTTGAAACAAAAGAACTCATGGAGACCATCCAGAACATCCACGAACAATACCAATTGGCTATCTGTCTGGTAGAACACGACATGAAAGTTGTTATGGGCATTTGTCCTCGAATTCAGGTCCTGGATCAAGGCCGAGTTCTTATGGAAGGAAGCCCTCAGGAAGTTCAAACTGATGCCGGAGTCATTAAAGCCTATCTCGGCGCACCCAGGGAAAAGCTGCATGCTAAAAATTGACGACTTACATGTTTATCGGGGCAGGACTTATGTTCTCAAAGGGATTTCCATGCATATCCCCAGGGGGGAGGTAGTGGCCCTGATTGGTGCCAATGGAGCCGGAAAGACCACGACCTTGAAAACCATCTCTGGTCTATTTCCTCTGAAGCAAGGCAGCATTACCTACAGGCAAACCGAGAATGAAGCCCCAACATCACTGGCCGGGTTTGGGGTAGAAAATATAGTCAGTATGGGCATTTGCCACTGTCCTGAAGGTAGGGGAATCTTTGCCGGGTTGACCACCACCGAAAACCTCATGACCGGAGCTTATCTACGCCGTGACAAAGATGGAATCCGTGAAGACCACCAGCGGGTCTGTGACTTGTTTCCCATTTTAAGAGAAAGGAAAAATCAAACTGCCGGGAGCCTCTCAGGGGGCGAACAGGCAATGCTGGCCATTGGCCGCGCTTTGATGGGCAGACCCAAACTTTTGCTTCTGGACGAACCTTCTCTTGGGCTGGCCCCTATGATGGTAGCTACTATCTTTGAAATGCTGCATGAAATAAATAAACAAGGCATCACAATTCTTTTAGTCGAGCAAAACGCAGTTTTAGCTCTTGAGCTTGCACACTGGGCATATGTCCTGGAGATAGGCCAAGTAGCCCTGTCAGGCCCAAGCCAGGAAGTCGCCAATAATGATCGGGTACGTGAGGCCTATTTAGGGGGAAGGGCATGAGTGGCGGTTACATCCTGCAACAACTGGTAAATGGATTGATACTAGGCAGTATGTATGCCCTGATCGCTATTGGTTTTACAATGATTTACGGTATCATCAGGCTGATCAATTTTGCCCACGGGGATGTGGTTATGATCGGATCATTTATGACCTTGGCCTTTCTACAGGCTTTGGGCTGGCCATTTTATTTGGTGCTCATCGCTGTCATGATTGGAGGGGCCTTGGTAGGGGTAGCCATCGAAAAAGCAGTTTTCAGGCCCATGCGAGGCTCACCTCAGGTTACCGGCTTTATTGCTTCCCTGTCACTGTCGATTATGATACAAAACGCTGGCGTAGTCCTTCTCACTGCTCAACCCAGGAATTTCTCCTTCCCTGAGTTATTTCAGTATGTGATCTCCATCGGCGCGGTCAGCTTCAGGCTGATAGACTTGGTGATAATGCTCACAGCCTGGATCTTGATGATCTGCCTAATCCTTATGGTCAAGCTGACACGTTTGGGAGTAGGCATGCGGGCTACGGCTGAAAATCTTGAAGTCGCCCGATTAATGGGTATCAACATCAACCGCACCATCATGGCTACCTTTGCAATTGGTGGAAGCCTGGCAGCGATTGCCGGTCTGATGTACGGAGGCAAATTTGGACAGATCGATCCCCTGCTAGGATTTGTTCCTGGCTTAAAATCTTTTGTAGCCGCAGTCGTCGGAGGTGTGGGCTCTATAGCTGGTGCCATCTGTGGAGGATATATCATAGGGATAGCCGAAGTCCTTTTTGTAGGCTTTCTACCTCCAATTTACTCGGCATACAGGGACGCCTTTGTTTTTGGCCTACTGATCCTGATCCTGCTCTTCATGCCCAATGGTCTATTTGGAAAGAAAGAGGAGGATAGAGCCTGATGCATGTCTCAAGCCAAAGGTTCTTCTTCATCGGACTCATTATAACCGGCGCCCTTGGCATTCTGCTCATGCGTCATTTTTTGAATGACTATTACCTGTCCATTGCTGGCTTTGTTGGTATTTTTATTGTACTGGCGGTCAGCCTGAACATCACCAATGGTTTCACCGGCTTATTTTCCTTGGGACATCCGGCCTTCATGGCCATCGGGGGCTATACCTGCGCGATTTTAACCTTTCCTGTTCAACGCAAAGGCTACTTCTTGACTGGACTCCCAGAATGGCTTGCCGGCATGGAATTCAGTTTTTTCCCTGCCTTGGTTATCGGAGGTCTATTTGCTGCTTTGGCCTCGTTCATCATAGGTCTGCCAGTCTTGCGCCTTCGTGGACATTACCTGGCTGTAGCAACTTTAGGCGTTATCATTATCGTACAAGTCTTGATCACCAACATGGGCGGCATTACCCGTGGCCCTCTTGGACTTAATGGTCTTCCGGCCCTGACTAATCTTTGGTGGGTTTACTTATGGGTCGTGATCACCGTCTATTTGGCCTGGAAGATCAAATTCTCCTCCTATGGCCGCAGTATGCAGGCTATCAGGGAAGATGAATTGGCTGCTGATTGCCTAGGGATCAATCTGCTTCGAACCAGGATCCAGGCTCTAGTCATTGGAGCCTTTCTGGCAGGAGTTGCCGGGGGGTTGTGGGCTCATCTTGTTACAGCCATTACTCCTAAATCCTACTCTTTAAACCTGGCCTTCACCATAGTGGTTATGGTGGTGGTCGGCGGCAGCGGCAGCATTACCGGCTCTTTGCTGACAGCCTTTTTCTTTTCTTTACTCACGGAGGCCTTTAGACCCCTCGAAGAGGGTATGAATGTCTACGGAATCGGAGAAATCATCTTGTCCCTAACTTTGATCCTAATTTTAATATACCGTCCTTCTGGCATCTTTGGATCTAGCGAACCTGGATTTCTGACTCCTGGTCAAAAGAAACCTTCAACAGAAACGACCAAGAATTGATCAAGCATTGGCAAGCTCCAAAATTTAAGCTGTTCTCTGCTCATGCAGTCTTCATTAAACCATTTTTCTAGAAGGAGGCAAAAACGATGTGCAAAAAAACATGTATTTCTGTGTTCCTGGCAATGATTTTCTTGGCCGGACAGGCTCTTTCTGCTGAAACCATCAAACTCGGGGCCTTATACAACCTAACTGGCGGGATGTCTTCCATTGATGCCCCTGCCCTGCAAGGGGCCAAACTAAAAGCCGATCTCCTCAATGCACAAGGCGGTGTCCTGGGGAAAAAACTGGAAGTGATTGGCTACGATACTAAGACAGACCAAAAGTCTGCCGCAAATCAAGCTAAAAAAGCCTTGTCAGATGGTGTCGTGGCTGGCTTGGGATACGGAGACACCACTTTTGTTATGGCTGCTGCTCCGGCTTTCCAAGCCAAAGGAGTTCCCTTTGTCACTTCTGGGGCCACCCACCCTGAGCTCCCAAAATGGGTAGGGGATTACATGTTCATGACCCCTTTCGGTGATGATGATCAATCATACGCCATCGCGGATTACGCTTACAATGAGCTTGGGATCAGGAAGCTGGTAGTCTGGACAGATAATTCCATGGATTTCACTTTAGCTTTGTCCAAATTTTTTAAAGAGCGCTTCCAAGAACTCGGCGGAGAAATTATTTTTGAAGACTTTTTTATGATGGGGGATAAAGATTTTTCAGCTCAGATCTCCAGATTGAAGAACACCAGCCCAGATCCGGATGCAGTCTTTATCTCGGCCATCCCTAATGAAGCCGGCCTAACAGTTAAGCAAATCCGAGAATCCGGACTTAAGCTACCCATTGTCAGCGCTGACGGATTTGATACTGAACTGGTAACTACGGTCCCAGGACCTAAATTGGCTAATGATGTATATTTCTCAACACATACATATCGCGGTGATGACCGTCCTGAAGTCCTATCCTTCATCGAGGAGTATAACAAGGCTTATGGTCGGGATCCGGAAAACGCCTTTGCCGCCCTGGGATTTGATGCAGTAGGACTCATAGCAGATGCCTTGGAGCGTGCCGGCACGACAAACGGCGAGGCCCTGCGGGATGCCTTGGCAAACACCGAGGGCTTCCAGGCAGTCACTGGTGAAATTACTTACGCCAGGCCAAGCGGAGTTCCGGTCAAAGGCGTCTCAATTATCAGTGTACATAACGGTGAATATAATGTGGAACAAGTCTGGTATCCGGATTATTAATCCTTATTAAATAAAATTCCCGGCCGACAGGCCCTGTCGGCCGGTATTACAAAAACTTACAGCAGGGGTGAGGCACTATGCAGTCAATAAAACTGGAGGAATTAAACGAGAATTCATTTCTGGAAGCTGATATTGATAAGGCCATTTTGGTCATTGGCTCTACTGAAAGCCACGGAGCTCACCTTCCTTATGGTTGCGACACATTTGTAGGCTACGATCTTGCCCTAGAGGTGGCCGCGATGTTGCCTCGAACAGTAGTTGTACCTCCGCTTTGGTTCGGGATGAGTATGCACTATCGCCACAAACCCATGTCGATCAGCCTGAGCAGTGAGACTTTGAGTCTAGTTATCAATGAGATCCTTGAATCGCTAGTCTACTGGAATATTCGAAAAATTCTGGTGATCAACGGTCATGACGGGAACATCCCTTCTATAGAAATTGCTGCCCGAAACATCAAACTCAAACATACTGACTTGGGCCTGGCAGTACTTGATGCTTGGTGGATCACTGCAGGAAATCTCCTGCCCAAAGAAACCTTCGAGGTTTGGAATGGTCTTGGACATGGAGGTGAAGGGGAAACATCCATTGGATTGGCAATGTTTCCAGAGCTATGCAATATGAGTCAAGCCAAAGGCATGATTCCAGAGATGGACCAGAATGTAAAGTTGATTTGGAATTTCCAGGAGCTGACGGATTTCGGAGCTAGTGGTGCTCCGGAAAAAGCGACCCAGGAAAAGGGTCAAAAAATGAAACAGGCTTTGGTTGACTATTTGGTTGATTTTGTAAATCGTATGGATAGGCAGAACTGGCGCTATGAGCGTAGTTGAGTCAAAAAGGAAAGTTGCTGTTTTTTTTACCGGCGGGACCGTTACTATGCTCCCTAAGAAAGGTGTCTCCGGGCTGGTACCGGGTCAAGACTCGGACAAGCTTCTGGAGATGCTTCAGCCAGTGCTGGACGATGTCGGTATCCTGAACTTTAATTGGGGCAACTGGCCAAGTCCGCATATGAGCCCTGAACTCATGTTCAGGCTGGCCCGGGACATTGATACAGCTTTGTCAGATCCGGCTATTATTGGTGCAGTTGTACTCCACGGTACAGACCTTCTGGTAGAGTCGGCCTTCATGGCCGACCTCTGCCTGGAGACCGAAAAACCAGTTGTCTTCACCGGTTCAATGCGCTTTTACAGCGAACTAGGCTATGACGGGATTCGCAATCTTTTGGGAGGAGTCAAGGCCTGCCTGCTCCCTCTTCCTACGCAAATGGGTGTAGTTCTTCTCATGACTGATCGGCTTTTTGCCGCCCGGGATGTAGTCAAGGTCAACTCTTTGAATATCGATGCGTTCGAGGCTCCAGGAAGCGGTCCTGTAGGCTATGTAGCCGGAAATACCATGTTGCTGACCAGACAGCCCCAGAAACGTATCCGCCCGTTCCTTGCCCGGGCCATAGACCCACGCGTGGCGATGATCTCCTGTTACCCCGGAATGGATCCTGGTCTGATCGAAAATTTGGATATTAAAAACTTAAAGGGACTAGTCCTCGAGGGATTCGGAGCTGGCAATGTACCTCCACACATTGTTGACTCCATTTCCCAGCTCATCAAGGATCAGATTCCTGTAATCCTGACCTCTCGCTGTATTGACGGTGGGGTCTGGCCCATGTATGGCTATTCTGGGGGCGGAGCAGACCTGGAAGCCAAAGGTATTATTCTGGCTGGCCGCTTAAGCTCACTTAAGGCCCAAATCCAGCTCATGGCCTGCCTTGGTTCAAATATGGATCTTGCAGCCATCCGGCAAGTATTTTTAACTGCCTGCCAATAACCACTATCTGAAATAAATTAATTCAGGCCATACAGTATCCTTACTCCTTACATTATTTCTAACTTGAGAGTTCAAAGTTCAAGGTTCAAAGTTTGAGGTTTAGGCAATAAATTCAAACTGATAAGATAAATACGAACTCAGGCAGTTAGAGACTTGAATATAGTCAATATAAACAGTTCCTTATTAAAGAACTTTTGACCGCCCAGTTTCTAAGTTTGAGTAAAAATGGGATCTCCGTAGACATCTTCAAGGCGCCGCACCAGCCATTGTAAATCATCGCTATTGTGTATGGAATATGCCCCCTGTATTTTGGGCAGGTTCTCCGGAGGATTCAGTTTAAGGGTTTCATAAATATCTTCTCGTTCGTCAACAATATACTGGGTGGTCAAAGCAATAAAGTTATCCATTCGGGAGCGCATTGTTTTGTCCACCTTTTTTAAAAGTGCTTTTCTGAGGTGAGTGCTGAACATGAATATAAATTCTTTAAGTTCTTGAATTGAAAACCCCTCATGGAAACGGTAGGTACAAATTATGTGATCATAATCAGTAAGAAAAGTACGGTCCCTGTTTCTGATAGACAAGGCAAATAATTGAAATATCAAGAAGACATATTGTTTGACCACATCATTATTCATCTTTTGATAATTGGGGAATCTATTTGAATTTTGAGGAGAAAATATCTCCTGCAATACATTTTGCACAACCTCTTCCCGAACCAAAGGCATAGTCTGATAGATTTGTATGCTACGCCTATAAGCTACTCTTTGTTCCAGAAGTATTTGATTTCTAAAATGCCAATTATTGGTAAAAACGATTTTGTTTTCAATCAAGAACAGCATGCGCCGCAATAAGGAATAGCGATACTTAGGTTGCCAGTTCAGGGTATTAAATGTCCAGCTCGGATCTACATTGAGTTGTTTGTCAATATATTGCCCCATCCAAGGCTTTAAAAATGATTTTTTGTCAATGAGGTAGTGCAGGTAGGAATATACATAAAGACCAGCCCTGGCTAAAAACTGAGGAATATGCACTGGAGTCTGGACCTGATTGTGATAACATTTAGTAGCTGCAGTATAAATTTCATTCAAACTTACTGATCTTGGCTGGCTTGCAATGTATACTGCAATTGAGGGTTGAGTACTACTCTTTTGGATCAGTAGATTGAAAAAATCAATGAGGTCTTTAATGTGGATATAAGGAATAGCGAACTTACCTTTGCCGCCAATGAATTTTGCCAGCAACCCTTTGGAAAGCCAGGTTTCAAGGAATATGTACAAAGGAGGATACTCACACCAATCGCTAAAAACCGCTGCCAACCTGATTATTGTGCAAGGCAGTTTAGAGGAAAAATCCTTGATGCGTAGTTCTGCTCCGTGCTTGCTCCGGGCATAGGGGAAGTCTGCCAGCAGAGGGGTTTCCTCGGTTATAACCTCATCTGGTGCTGTAAATTCACAACCTGCCAGGGAGCTGGAAAAGAAAAACCTTTTTGCTCCTATCTGTTCAGCCAAAGCTAAGGCATTCTCGGTGCCTTGAATATTGACCTTGGTATAGGCTGGATGATCTTTGTTGCTGAAATCGTAATAGCCAGCCAGATGCAGAACGTAGTCTGCTCCCCCCATTTTTTGTAAATAGGCTACCAGTTGTTTGACTTGTTCCCACTCTCCTATATCTGTTTGCAGCCAGGAGATATTTTCATGTATCGGGATTCCAACTTCCCGTTGAGATCGCCTGGCAATACAGAACATTCTGTAACCATTACAATTAGCTATAACAAAATGCCGGCCGATAAAGCCGGACGCCCCGGTAATCACAAGTCTTGGCAGCTCAAAGCTTTTATTACTCATAAAAATTGTGTGGGATAAACGATCAAGGTTCAATGATTAAGGCAGCAGGATAAAAAATATAAAATAACCAGGCCCATAATCCCGTCCAATAGGCCGGAAAGAAAAATAATTTTTTTGGGCTGGGCTAGAAAATAATAAATGAGCAAAAAGCAAAAAGCCATTATTTTGACAATAACGGCAAAGATAACCAGGCTAAAAAAGTATTCCAGGTCATAGGCTGCTAGAGCATAGCCTACAGACATAATTATATGGAACATTCCGCCCTGGACTGGAAAAAATGGTTCATTTATGCCTGCAAGATCTGTAATGGCCATAAGTTTTTTAGGTCTGCTGATGAGTATAAACCCCACCAGTAGAGAGTGCAAAGCGATTAGATATAGGAAGGTGGACAATAAGGAAGATGTGTTTGGATCAAACATTTTGGCAAGACCTTAAATGTTTGCATGTTTCAGCCTGGTACAGCTTTTTGGTACAAGTTTTAGATAAATGCAGCACTATGCCAGGCGCAGTAGGATTTAGGAAATAGAGTTTATCAAAATTTGAATTCCTGAGGACAACTACATGGAAAATAAATTATATAAAGCCCATTCTAGAGAGGGACGCCTAGACAGAAATCTGGCAGGTGGCCGCTGGAGAGTTCCAGACAAAAGGACTCAAGTCCGACAGCACCATCACCATCGCAGCTGTGGGGCACAAAGAGCATGGTCAGTGTAATGTTGTTATGGAATCTGGGGCTCTGGCAATCTTTACTCTGGGTTTTGCTTTTGTTCAGCGATTAAGCAATCCGGCCCCAAAGGCCTTGGATTTTTTTCCAGAGAGGTTTTTGGTAATATCAAATGAAACTGGTTATGCTGATTCAAAATTATTGTATAATTTTAACCCGCACTTTGAGAGTCCAACATTCAAGGTTAAAACAAAAATGCTCGAGGCTACTTCTTGCGCACTGCCAAAGCCTTCTCCAGCATATCTAAGGCTTCTTCAAGCTCAGCCTGATTTTGAAGTTTATCTATTACACCTTCCAATCTGCCAAGACAATCTTCAAGCCTTTGCATAAGATTATTAAAACTGGCCAGGTCCAGTTCATATTTTTCTTGTTCTGCTTCTTTTCTTTTATCCAAACTTTTTTTCCTGATTATAATTGACGGCGATTCCTTTGGTTTATCAACGTCCTTTTCAAATCCTCTGCCCACCAGATGGTGTAATTTTTGCTTTGCATTGTATGTACCCAAACCAATTCTTTCTAGGTAGCCTCTTTTAAACAAGCTGGAAGCACAATCAGCAATTTCTTTACGAGTAAATTTTGTACCCAGCTTGTCATAAAGATAAGCGATGTCTGCCTGTTGGCCTTGGGATGTAGCTTCTTCAATCTCTTTAGCAACCCGGCCCATTTTTGATTCTAAATTTAACCCTTTCATTTCACTCCTCCAGTAACATGGTAACAATTCCTTGAATATAACAAAGCATGCCAGATAATATTTTTATACTAAATCTAAAGTCAGCCCTCAAGGTCTAGCACTTGATTATGCTGCTCCAGTAGCTGATAATCGTCAGCCAGAATATAATTCATCTTTTCCTGCATCCTGTATTTTGCCCTGGACAGAAATATACCGGCTATATTTTTCTTTCTCTGGGAAGATAGCGCGTCAATGCACAACAAATAACCTATGACAGTATCCTGAGCCATATCCACCAAGCGAGCTGCATGGAATTCCTGATAAGCAGCATCTTTTTTGTCCTTGACATGGGCCACTGCAGACTCCAGATAACTTCTGAGCAGTTTGGCCAGGGAAAATTCCTCTTGAACCGGTCTAAAATCATATCCAGCCTGGTAATCGTTAAGCCTGGAAAAGATTTCCCCAGTAATCAGCCCGCCTATAGCCGCAACCACCTGCAACTGAGTAGTGCCTTCGTAAATATTTGTAATGCGCGCATCCCGGTATAGACGCTCCACATTAAATTCCTTGGTATATCCTACTCCTGCATGCACCTGCAAAGCATCATAGCAGACCCGATTGGCCATTTCAGTAGCATAAATCTTGATCAAAGGTGTAAACAAGGAGGCGTATTTGGCATAGCGCCGCAGATCTTCTTTTAATTCATCCTTTTTGTCAGGATACATTTCCAGACGTGCTTCCAGGCCTTCAGCAATATCAACTATGCGGGAAGTCTCATAGAGCAGAGATCTTGCTGCCTCGATCTCCACCCGCATCATGGTCAGCATCTCAAAGACAGCGGCAAAATCCCGGATAGGGCGTTTGAATTGCTGCCTGTACCTGGCGTAGCTATCCGCCTCCCTAAAGGCGGCCTCGGCAATGCCCAGGGCTTGGGCCGCCACTCCCAGCCTGGCCCCATTCATCAGGGACTGGGTATAACGCACCAGGCCCATCTTGCGCCTGCCCAACAGTTCTGCAGGTGCATTATCAAACTGCAGTTCACAAGTAGGGGAACCGTGTATGCCGAGTTTCTCCTCTATCCTTCGTATTTTGAGGTGAGCATCGCGCTCATACAGGAAAAGGGACAAACCCCTGCCCCCGGTAGATCCTGATTCCGATCTGGCCAGGACCAGGACCACATCCGCGCAGCCGTTGGTGATAAACCTCTTGACCCCGTTTAAACGCCATTGACCATCTTTGTCCTGTTCAGCGCGCAGCATGGCTGACTGTAGGTCAGAGCCGGCATCTGGCTCTGTCAGGGCCATGGCCCCGGTCACTGCTCCAGAGGTAAACCTGGGCAAATATTTCTCTTTTTGCTGATCTGACCCAAATTTATTGATAGTGTCTGCGATCTCCTGCAATCCAAATAAATTCATCAAGGCCGCGTCCGCCCTGGAAATGATCTCAATAGCCATGGAATATACTGTCTTGGGCATATTAATGCCCCCGTAGCCTCTAGGTATGGTAAAGCCCATCAGGTCTGCCCGGGCCAGCCTGTCCAGGGCCTGTCTGGTGCCTCTAGCATAATAGACTTCGCCGTTTTCCAGTCTGGCTCCTTGTCTATCCACATCCCTAGCCCTGGGGGCAATATATTCTCCAGCTATGTCACCCGCAATTTCCAACACCCGCTGATAATTGTCCAGGGCATCCTGCATATCTTGCGGGGCATACGGGAATTGATCCTTGTCTACAAAATCATCTTCCTTCAGAGAAATAACCCTGGCTAGATCCATATTTTGCAGATGAAACAGTATATCTTTATTGTCCAAGTAATAATTTGTCAATTGCTCCTCCTTACAGTCTTCCGCTTCTTAGGCCCACATCTCCTGTAAGCTCAATGCACTGCATCAGTCCTGATTATTTTTAGATTTCCTTACAGGCTTTAATCATTTTGGGCAATATATCTTTTACATCACCCACTATAGAGTAATGGGCGCATTCAAATATTGGTGCCAGGGGATCCTTATTGATGGCAATGATTCTGTGCGCCTCGCTTATCCCAGCCCTGTGCTGAATTTGACCTGATATCCCGCAGGCGATATACAAATGGGGTCTGACTGTGGTTCCTGTCTGGCCCACCTGGTGCTCCTTGTTCAGATGCCCCCCATCTACAACCGGCCTGGAAGCGCCTACTGCACCTCCTAGAACTGCGGCCAATTCCCGGACTAAATGCAGGGCCCCCTGACTTACCGCTCCCATGCCCGCAGCCACAATGATCTTGGCTGCCTTCAGATCTACCTCTTTTTCCACCAGTTCTTCTTCCAGGATCTCTGTGAGCAGGTCCTTGTCTTGTAAATTACTGGGCACACTTACCAGCTCAGCCTGAGCACCTCCTTCCAGACTGCGCTTCTTCATGACCCCTTCCCGGACTGTGGCCATGCTGGGCCTGCTCTCCGGGGAAACTATAGTGGCAATGATATTGCCTCCAAAAGCAGGTCTGATCTGCAGCAATATATTTTCATATTTTTTGCCTTTTAGTTTGTGTTCGCCGATCTGCAGATCAGTGCAATCTGCAGTCAAGCCGCAGCGCAGATTTGAAGCCACCCTGGGTGCCAGATCCCGACCCTGGGTGGTCGCTCCAAAAAGCAAAACCTTGGGTGTATACTCCTGAATTATCTTTTGCAAAGCCCGGGCATAAGGTACGCTGCTATATCTAGCCAACTTGTTGTCCTGCATATAATAGACCCGCATGCAGCCATATCTCCCCAAGGCAGGAAGCTCAGCCTGCAGGCCGGCATCTCCCAGGGCCACTGCCTGGGCTTCCCCTCCCAACTCCCTGGCCAAATGGCCAGCCTTGGACAAAAGTTCCAAACTGACATCCTGGATCTGGTTGCCATGCTGTTCCACAAATACCATCACATTGTTGGCAGACTGCATTGAATCCCCCTATCCTATAATATGCTCATCTTTCAGCTCCTTGATCAAATCAAAGATGCCTTGTTCAGTGCCTGCTATATCCTTGGCCTCGCGGGCGGATAAAATAACATTCTCAATCTTCTTGACCTGGGTCCAGGATCCTTGGAGCCCACACCTTTCAGGATCCGCACCAATAGAATCCGCATTCCACTGTATTATATTCTTAGTTGCCCTGGCGCATTCTGCATCCAGGTAAGTCTGGTCATAAGCTTGTTGTTCAGCGCAAAGGACATTTTTATAGGCCATCACCATCTTGGCCCTGGGCGGCCTGGGCACATTGGCTTCTGATGTGATTGTCAACAGCACCGGGAGCCTGCTCTTAACTTTCTCATAACCCTGTTCAGTGGAACGCCAGGCCACAATAGACCCCTCCTGCACACTTACAATCCGATAGATGCTGGTCAGTTGATTTATCTGCAGCTTCTCTGCCAACTGGGGTCCCACCTGAGCTGTATCTCCATCTATAGCTTGTCTGCCGCAAAAAACCAGATCAAAAGCGCCCAATTTCTGCACTGCACATTGTAAAGCATAGGAAGTGGCCAGGGTATCTGCACCAGCAAATCTCCTGTCTGAAAGCAAAATAGCTTCATCCGCACCCCTGTACAGGCTCTCCTTGAGCACCTCTACAGCTTTGGGCGGCCCCATGCTGATCACAGTGACTTGACCGCCTTGTGCATCCTTGATTTTCAAGG
This sequence comes from uncultured Desulfohalobiaceae bacterium, assembly GCA_964562725.1. Taxonomy (GTDB): domain Bacteria; phylum Desulfobacterota; class Desulfovibrionia; order Desulfovibrionales; family Desulfothermaceae; genus CAZBUB01. The sequence continues at coordinate 13,562 of CAZLUR010000023.1, forward strand.
CCTCTTCCAGAGCATGCATATCCTCGGGATTGAAAATTGCAGGCAGCGCATCCCTATTGACAGTGCCATCCGGCTTCATAGCCTGTTCTGTAATATTTTGCGTGTCCGGCACCTGTTTGACCAGGACCACCATATTTAAACCCATACCCAACTCCTTTATAGACAAATATGTAGACCCTAAGCCCAGCTCGAAATCAGGATCTGTAACTTCCCGCGAATCAACAAATTCTCAAGGTTTAAAGAGTAACCCTGCCCCTTGCCTTGCATACATTGCATACCTGAAAAAGCCTAGCTTATCAATAGGCTACAATTGCAAAACAGAAAACGCTGCCAATGTAGCCGCAGCCGAACTGCCGGTCAAACGGCTCATGACAGCGATCAATGCAAAGTACAGATACAGAACTGCCCTGCTGCTATTTTTCCTGGTGCAATTCCTGTAAAACCTCTTGGAATAGCATCAAATCATTTTTACTGTGTAAAACAAAGCGTACCTTTTGCACCTGCTGCAGTTTAGGGGCAGCTTCCATTATAGCCTGCAGGGCTACTTCTGCAGCCTGCTGCAAAGGATAGCCAAAGGCCCCAGAAGAGATGGCAGGGAAAGCTACGGAACCTAATTGCTGCTCTTCAGCCAGTTGTAAGGCATTTTTATAGCAAGCAGCCAAAAGCTTATGCTCAGGCTTGTCTACACCATAAATCGGTCCCAGACAATGGATAACATTCTTGTTGGGTAGATTATGGCCCTTGGTGATCACGGCCTGCCCGGGACTGATCGGCGCCCATTGCCGGCATTCCTGGTCCAGTCCTGGGCCGGCTGCGCGGTGTATGGCCCCTGCCACTCCCCCGCCCGGTCGCAATTGGGCATTGGCTGCATTGACTACAGCAGCCATGTCCTCTTGAGCTGTTATATCGCCTTGGACACACTCAATGCTCAGTCCGGCAATCTTTCTTTCCATGGCTGATCTCCTAAAAGTTTAAACAGCCACTGGTATTGCAGGCTATTCCCCAGGCGAAGCAAAGGATTACTTCAATTTTTTCTGTAAGATATGGCTACCTGCCACAGACCAAAAGCCAGACCAGGCCTGTGCGCAATATTGCCAGGACCTGCATTTTGCTGTCCTTTTGCGCTGGCAGGCCTATTTTGTATAGATCGTAGTCTTTTTGCGCAAAAAGTCTTCTACGCCCTTAATATACAGGTCAAAAGAAGTCACATAACTGTTATCGTGTCCCCCCCGGACTTCCAAAAATTCCTTGACCCCAGGTGCAGCCTGATAAAGCTGCCTGCCCATTTCAATAGGCACAAGCTCATCCTCTGGACTGTGAATTATCAACACCGGAGCTTCGGTCTGTTCCAAGTATTCCTGGGTAGCATAATCAAACCTGGCAAACCATTTCACTGGTAATACATAATACAGCTTCTGGCCCATTTCCGGCAAGGAAATGAAAGTAGAATCCAGAATCAGTGCCGCAGGTGCTTTTGCCCTGGCCAGATGAGCTGCAACCGGGCCACCCAAAGAATGCCCCCAGAGCACAACCTGCTCTGGTGCCAGGTTTTTCTGATTTATCAGAAAGTCCCAGGCAACGTGCGCATCCTGATACATATTTTCTTCAGAGGGCCGACCCTGGCTTTGGCCATAGCCCTGATAGTCTATAATCAGACAAGACAGTCCAAGCTCAGGCATGATACGCAGCAAATCCAGACGATGAGCAATGTTTCCGGCATTGCCGTGCAAGAAAAGAACTGTTGAAGACCCTTCTCCCTGGGGCCCGGGAATGAACCAGCCATGGATCTGGTTGCCCTGCGAGCTCTCCAGCCAGACATCCTGATAGGGCAGCCCCAGGTCCTTGGGGCTACCCTCCAGGTTGGACTCTGGGAAATAAATCAAGGCCGGCTGCAGGAAAAAACCCAGCACACCAAGCAAAGCTAGTCCCGCTAAAACAATTAACAAGATTTTGATCATTTTTCCCACCAAAACTTCTCCTGATCAGCGGCCGGACCGCATTGTTGATACCTGACAGTTCTGCTTTCTTTCCTGGCTGCAACCTAATCATTCAGGGTAAGACCTTACCCCGGCAGATAGAAAAGACCTCACAGGCATCTCCCTTCCTTTCGCACATCTCCCTTGCGGGTATCCAGACAAGGGCAGACATTCTGCGCAATATTGTCGAAACGGCAAGGACAATAAAAATCCCCATACTGCTTGTATTTATCCAGCATACCCTCCAGGACAAGTTCTTTGTCCTCATTGAAGACAAAACCCTTCATCCGGGCGTAAGTCTCAACTCGCTCCCGGATCTCTGCTTCAGGTTCCTGGGGATAGCGACGGGTTTTGATTTCCGGGCTGATTTCCAGCAGCTCCAATCTGGCAGCACAAATGGGACAAATCACCTGCTGGCCTTGCTGCACCTCCTGCTGATAAATAAAATTCAACCGGCACACAGGACAATATATCCTATTTTTCATCTGCTAGGGCCTCCTCGATTTCCTCGGGTTTATACCCGACAATAACCCTGTCCCCGATCATAAATACCGGAAAGGCGCCTTTGCCGGTGATCCTTTTGACTTCCTGCATTGTATTTTCCTGCTCCTGCTTGCTGAGCTGGTCCACTTCAATACAATCGTAATCCAGGTTTTTGTCTGCAAGCAACTGCTTGGCTTTTTTACACCATGGTCAGGTACTCAGGGAATAGAGACGAATCATTTACTAGCTCCTTATTTGGTTTAGAGTACAAAGTTCAGCCTTCAAAATTTTAGGGAGTTAATGCCAGTACTGCCAACCCTGAACGCGGAACCCAGAATATGAACTGACGAGAAGGCTACTCTACTTTATTCAACCGCTGATAAGCAAGCCCAAGTACTAAGCATTCTGACCCAATTGCCATTTACAGACCAGTGCAAGGCTAAACTGCAAAGCATATGGTTTACGCTTCTTGCTTCAGACCAGGGGCACCTACCTGCACGCCGAAGATTCCGGCTAAATCCTCCACCATAATATATACGCAGGGCACCAGAAACAAAATGATCAGCATGGCAAAGAGCAGGCCAAAGCCCAAAGAGATGGCCATGGGGATCAAGAATCTGGCCTGCCTGGAGGTCTCCAGGATCATGGGAGACAGGCCTCCAAAGGTGGTCAGGGTGGTCAGCAAAATGGGCCTGAAGCGAAGCATGGCCGCCTGAATCGCTGCCTGCTGCAGCTCCTGGCCCTTTTGCTGCAGCTGATTAATGAAATGGATCAAGACCAGGGAATTGTTGATGACCACCCCACTTAAGGCCACAATCCCGAATAGGCTCATCAGGCTCAGGGAGTAGCCCATGATCAGATGCCCAAAGACCGCCCCCACCACTCCGAACGGAATACAGGCCATGATGATCACCGGCTGCACAAAGCTGCGGAAGGGCACAGCCAGCAAGGCATACAGACCCAACAGGGCCAAAAGCAGACCTTGCATCAGGCTGGTTACGCTCTCCCGAAGATCCGCCTGCCTGCCCTCAAAGCTGTAGCCCAGCCCGGGATAGCTTTGCTGCAGACCGGGCAGGACATCCCTGCGCAGCTCTGCAACTAGCTGTTCTGTCTTGGATTTAGGCTGCACATTTGCAGTCACCTGGACTATCCTGCGGCCATCCATCCTGCTGATACTGGTATAGGCCCGGCCCAAGTCCTGGTGGGCTGCATCCTGCAGCAGCACCTCTCCGGACCCATGCCTGAGCACCATATTCTCCAGGCCGGCCTGACTCCTGCGCTCGCTCTCAGGCAGAAAGACCCGCACTGTGAGCTCGTTTCTGCCCTCCTGCTGGCGCAGGGCCTCTGCTCCGTAATAGGCATGCCTGACCTGATTGGCCACCTCCCTGGATGAGAGCCCCAGTCGCTGCCCCAACTCGGAGAGCCTGATGTCCAGCTGCCTTTTGCCGCTGGCTGAGCCGTCGTCAATATCGCTGACTCCTGTATAATCCTGCAGACTGCGGCCCAGATCCATCCCCGCCTGTTCCAAAAGATCTTGATTCCTGTGACTCAGCTGCACTGTCAGGGCCTTGCCCCCTCCAGGCCCGCCACGGTCTGCCTCGAAATTGATGCTCTCCAGGCCTGGGACCTGCCCTGTCTTCTCCCGCCAGAGCCTGGTCAGCTCAGTGGTGCCCATGGGTCTCTTTTTTGGAGCTGTGAGATAGATCCTGGCCTGTACAGAATTCTCATTGACCAGGGTCAAGATTGACTTTGCCAGTCTATGCCCTCCGTGCTCCTGGATCACTGCTTGAGCAGCCTCTGTAAGGCGCTCCTCCACCTGCTGCAGATCCTCACTGGCCGCGCCCTGGGGCAGTGTAGCCCGGGCAAAGGCAAAGGAGGACTCCAGTGTGGGAAATAGCTCCATGCCCATGCGGCCTGACTGCACATAGCCCAAGGTACCCAGGAGCACTGCCAGGCCCAAGGCCAGGGCAGAGTAGCGCCAGCGCAACACCACTGCCAGGGCCGGGCCGAACAGGTCCTTAATCAGATACTCTATGCACTGACTGAACCTGGATTGTATCTGGGCCAAGTGCCGCAGCGGGCCAGCCTCTCGTTTCTCGCGCACCTGCGCCAGGTGCGCTGGCAGGACAAACAGGCATTCCAAGAGGGAAACCGCAAACACGCAAATAACCACCAAGGGAATAGCCCCGAAGATCTTGCCCATGACTCCGGGGATGAAAAACAGGGGCATAAAGGCCACCATATTGGTCAGCACACTGAAAACAATGGGCATGGCCATCTCTCTGACCCCGGTGGCTGCGGCCTGCAGCATGCCCAGCCCCTGTCTGCGGTGGTAGTAGATGTTCTCCCCCACCACTATGGCATCGTCCACTACAATGCCTAAGGTCACGATAAAGGCGAACATGGTGATCATGTTGATGCTGAAGCTGGTCCCGGCCAGGAACAAAAAAGAGCCCAGAAAAGAGATGGGAATGCCCAGGCTGACCCAGAAGGCCAATCTGGCCTCCAGGAAAAGGGCCAGTAGAATAAATACCAGGGCCAGGCCCAGGTAGGCGTTCTTTTGCAACAGCTGGGCCCGTTGCTGAAATACTTCAGATCTGTCCCTAAGGATGGTGGTCTGGATCTGTTCTGGAAGTCTCTGCTTAAGCTCTCCCAGGACCTGTTCAGTGGCCTGGGACACAGAGGCCGGGGTCTGGCTTCCCACGCGATAAACCTCCATCATCACCGCAGGCTTGCCATCGACCATGGACCAGGACTCTGTCTCTTCAAATCCTGTGCGCACCCGGGCTATGTCCCCCAACAGGACCCTGGAGCCATCTCTGTGGCTGATCACAGGAATCTGGGCAAACTCCTGGGCGGTATTCCTCCTGTCCTGCATGCGCAGCAAAAGATCCCCTTCCGGGGCCCTGATGTTCCCTGCGCCCAGATCCACAGAGGCCCTGCGCAGGGTCCCGGCCAAATCCTCCAGGGTCAGCTTATGACTGCGCAGCATATCCTGGCCCACCTCCACCTGGACCTCCAGATCCCGGACCCCTTCCAGGTCCACCTGGCTGATTCCGGGATGCTGCAGGAGCTCGTCCCGGATGATCTCAGCAGCCTCCCGCAACACCAGCTCGTCCTCTGCTCCGGAGACAGCCATGGTTAGCACGCCCCGTCTGCGCTCCGAGATGGATATCTCCGGTTCCTCAGCCTCCCGGGGGAAGGTCACAATCCTGCTCACCTCACTGTCCACATCCTGCCAAAGCCGGTTTAGGTCAGTGCCTTCCAAAGCCTCCACCTGAATCCTGGCCAGACCTTCAGCAGCTGTGGAGCTGACCTCTTTGACCCCTTCCAGGCCCTGTACAGCCTCCTCCACAGCCAAAATTATACCTTGCTCCACCTCCTCAGGGCTGGCTCCGGGATAGGCAATACGCACACTGACAATGTCCAGGGAGAACTCAGGAAAGACCTCCTGGGTCACATTGCGGGCCATAAGCAGCCCGCCCAGCAAAAAAAGCAGCATGATCAGGTTGGCAGCCACTGAGTTGCCCGCCATCCAGGTCAAAGGGCCCCTGGGCATTTCGCCCTGCCGGGTCTGAGGGTTCATTTTCCTTCTCCAGGCTGAATAACACTGACCTCCATGCCCTGCACTGGGGTGGAAAGATCACTGACAATCACCTGCTCTCCTTCATCAAGGCCCTGCTTGACATAAATCCTCTCCTGGTCACCCCAGATCACTTCGGTCTGCCTGATCTGCAGCTGCCCATTTTGGTAGACCCAGATTTTGTCATTCTCCCGCAAGGCTTTCCTGGGCAAGGCAAACACCTCATGCAGGACCCTGCTCTGGATCTCCAGCTGCACATAATCGTCCAAAAGGAGCTGCTCACGCTCCGACTCCAGTCCCAGAGGATCCCTGACCCGGATCAACAGGGCGGCCATGCGGGCCTGCTCATCCACCTCACCTGTTAGACGCAGAGTGCGGCCGGCCCATTCTCCGGTCCCGGATTGGGAGGCGACCTTGACCTGGTTGCCTTCTTTGGCCTGTAGATCTATCAGTTTCAGACTCCTTAGAGGCACCATGGCCCGAATATGATACTCCCTGGTATCCACCAGCGTGGCCAGCTTGTCCCGGGTGCCCACCTCAGAGCCCTGATGGGCCTCCTGTTCCAGGACCAGGACATCAAAAGGTGCCACTATACTTGTTCTGGAGAGATTTAGCCTGGCCTTGTCCAGTTCGGAGCTTGCGGACTGCACCTCTGCCCGGGCCTTTTCCAGTTGGGGCAGGCGCAGAGCCAGATCTGTCTCCTGCAGCTCCGGATTGGATCCCTGCTGGAGCATATCCAGCTCCTGCCTGGCCACATCCTGCCTGCCCTCTTCCAGCCGCATTTCAGCCCTGGCCATGGCCAGGTTGCTTTTTTGCTTCTGGACCTCAGTCTCATAGTCCCTGGGATCAATGCGCAGCACAGTAGTTCCCTCCTGAAGAACGCCTCCTGGAGTAAACCCTGGCGCGGTCTCCAGCACTGTGCCCCCTACCTTGGAACGCAGAATGAGCTTGCGAGCCGGAACCACTGTACCCATGGCTGAGACCATAGTCTGTACATCGCTCTTGCGTACACTGAATACCTCCACTCCGGGGGTCCGTACCTGGGGCTGCTGCCTGGAGACCGGGGGTTTACTAGAAATAAACTGCCATGCAACTCCAGCTCCCAGGGCTAAGAACAAAACAGGCAATAGTACTTTCAAGACTTTTTTCATCGTTCAGCTATTCTTAGTACCTTTTTGGGTTCAGCATGTGGCAAGATGCCTCTATGTTCTTTGATACTCGGGACATATTCCTGCAACCCTAATAATCATTCCTGTCCGCCGTCTACAGTGCTTTGTCCTCTGTTTACTGCGTCTTATCTCTTATCTCCTGATCTCTGATCTCCGTCCTCTGACCTCTGTCTTCTGACACCTGCAACCCTCCGCCCAGAGCCCGATACAGGGAGATCCTATGGATCAAAAGATCAGCCCTGGCAGTGACCAGTCTGCGCTCCAGATCCTGCACGCTGCGCAGCTGGATCAAAAAATCCAGATAATCACCCTGGCCCTTTAAATAGCGCAACCTGGCCTGATCCCTGGCCTGCCTCGCAGCCTGCAGCTGTTCATTTAGCCTGGAAATCCTCTCTTCTTGGGCTTTTTCCCTGGCCAGGGCATCCTGGACCTCCTGTATAGCCTGCAAGACCACAGAGGCATACTCAGCCAGCTGCTCATCCTCCTCTGCCAGAGCCCTTTCCAACTCTGCCCGACGATAGCCCGCGTCAAACAAAGGACCGGTCAAATCAGCCCCCAGCCTGTATAGCCAATCTCCCCAGGCCAGGCTGAGCTCCTCACTGCTCAGAGCTCCCCTGGCGGAAATATTCAATTGAGGCAGCCTGTTGGCCTTGGCCCGGGCCACATCCCAGCCGGAAGAGGTCAGCCTGAGATAGGCAGAGCGCACATCCGGACGGGACTGCAGCAGATCTGCCGGCACCCCTGCTTTTGCTCTGGGGATCGGCCTGGGCAACTCCTGGGAGCTGATCTCGAGTCCGGCTGGATCAGCCCCGCCTGTTAGTACCGCCAGCCTGTGCAGGCCCAGGCGCTCCTGTGACTGCAAACGGGGCAGATCAGCCCTGGAGGAGGCCAGGATTTCCCTTTGCCTGGTTACATCCAGGGCTGTGCCCATGCCCTTTTCCAGACGCAGGGTCTGGGAGGAGAGCAAGTTCTGGTTAATCTCAATCTGCTCCTGCAAAACCCTTATCTCCTGGCGCAGGGCCAAGACCTCTATCCAGGTCTGGGTCACTTCCGCCGCAATGCTGGCTGCAGCAGCCTGCAGATCCTCGTATGCGGCTCCTGCAGAAAGCCTCCTGGCCTGGCGCTCTGATTCTATACCACCCCAGAGATCCAGCTCGTAGGCAGCCTGAATCCCCAAGCTGGAAGCCTCGCTATCCCTTGCAAGATGTCCCTGTTGATAGGTCCTGCTTCTTTCTAAGCTCCCCTGCAGGGAGGCCTCTGGCCAGAGGCCTGCACCTGTTCTCTCTGCCAGGGCCCGGGCCTGGCGCAATCTAGCCCAGGCTGAGCGTAGGTCAAAATTCTCATCCAGGGCCTTTTGCACCAGGCTGTTCAGCTCCGGGCTCTCCCAGGACTCCCACCAGTTGTCCAAGATTTGGGTACCCTGGTAGTCCAGGCTGAAGTCTTCTGGCAGGGAAACAGGCTCAAGGTCCGTCGCTTGGGGGGCAAAGGGGCTGCAGGCCTGGGCCAGGGCCAAAAAGTAAAGCAATATGCAGAATCTAGTGCAGGTCTTGAATTTTGTGGGCAGCAGCCTCACTAGAAAACTCCTTTAAGCTTTATTCAAAAAGCGCCTTAACAAGCATTAACTCCTGGGATTATCCACAGTTGTTTGCAAAAAGCAAACCAAAAATGCCTAGCGGTCCTGGCAGCACCTCACAGGTCCTTTGCTCTTTATGGCCTGCAAAAGAGGCCAGTGAATTGCTGGTCAAAAACTAGCTACTTGCTTTCTTTGCCTTGTCAAAGCAAGATTTTAACTTTATAAATAAACAAATATAATTGTTGCCTCTTGGTGTTTATCTGGAACTAAAAAATATAGGAGGGTCCCATGACAACCAATGCCTCTGATGTTCAGAAAAAGCTGCACCAAATCTATCCGGAAATCGAACAATACGGCCTGGATCTCAGCCTGGCTTTTGATGATCAGCAAAACGCCTGGCTGGCTACTCTCAAGAAAGGCAAACACGAGCTATCCACTCATTTAGAAGAAAAGGACGTGCAGAACTGTTTGCAGGGCAAAGAGTGCTATCATCTAGGTATCCAGCTGGGACAGTTTATCAGAAATTATTGCGCTGGCGGAGAGAACTGCAGGCTCTAAGCCTGTCCCTGCTAGACCTTGGTTTTTGCAACTGCAGATTTTTGCAATGGATTTAATTGTTAAAGCAAAGCTTTTACTTTTAGGGTACAGGCAAACCTGAATAAGGAGCCAGCCATGCATTACCAGCACCTTAATCTGGAGATTGGCCAGGACTATGTGGCCTGCATTACCTTGCAGCGCCCAGAGCAGTTGAATACTTTCAATACAACTATGGCCAAAGAGCTTGTCCAGGCCTTACAGGAACTGGACCAGGCCCGGGATATTCGGGTAATCCTGCTCAAGGGAGCAGGAAAAGTCTTTTGCGCTGGAATCGATCTTAATGAATTCCAGGACCAGACCCCCATGCAGTATAGGGAATGGATCGAGGTCATGGAAGGCCCTATATTAGCAGTGAGTAAGATGAAAAAACCGGTAATTGCCCAGGTACATGGAGTTGCAGCAGCTAACGGGGCAGGATTGGCAGCTGCTGCAGATCTGGCCCTGGCAGCTGAAGATGCCCGTATCGGCTTGACCGCTATCAACGTAGGCTTAAACTGTGTGGGACCGGTGGTCCCGGTGCGCAGATGCACCGGCAGAAAGAAAGCCCTGGAAATGCTGTTTTACGGAGATTTTGTATCAGCCCGGGAGGCCCTGGCCATGGGTTTGTTCAATAAACTGGTGCCCGGCATAGAGCTGGAGCAGGAAGCCCGGAAATGGGCTGCAACTTTGGCAGGCAAGAGCCCCCTGGCAGTACAAAATGCCAAACAAGCCTTTTACACCTCCGAGGACATGGAGTATGATAAAGCTATCCAATTTATGAATGAAGCATTCTCCAGGCTGTGCAGCACTAAGGATGCCAGTGAAGGGATTGCTGCTTTTAAGGAAAAAAGGCAGCCCCGGTGGCAGGAAAAATAGGGCAGTTAAATAATACCTGAGTTACCCATGAGGCCAAACAAGCTTAGACCAGGAGGGCTAATTTTGAAATCCTTGAAAATAATAATTTTGACCCTGATTTTTGCCATGGGCCTGTATTTTGTGATGCAAAATATCCAGGTCCTGGGTCAAAAGCTGGACCTGGTCCTGAATCTTTGGTGGGCAGGCTGGAACATATCCAATATTTCTATCTACCTTATATTTTTCCTTAGCTTTTTCCTGGGCATTTTGTTCGTAATCATAGTCTACCATCCTAGGAGTCAAGGGAAGCAAGAGGAATTAAAGCTGATGCAGGAAAAGTTCCAGCTTTTAAGACAGGAGCTTACCACTTTGCAAAAGGAGACACACCAGGAGCTGCAGCAAAGACAGCAACAGGCCGCACCAGAGGAAGAAGCAGACTTGCCGGGCCTGGGAGATTTTCAGACTAGTACTGTTTCTCTTTGGTCCAAAACTGCAATTGCTGGATTCATCCTTGTGTTCATTTTGTTGACAGTGTTTTATTTCTATACACAAAATGAATTGCAGCAACTTTCGGGACAATTGACTGCAAGCCAGGAAAGAACCCAAGCCCTGGCAGAATCGCTCCAGAATAGCACTGCTGAACTCCAGGATAGGACTGAGCTGATCCAAGGCCAATTAGTGCAACAAGGCCAGGAAATCTTGGAATTACAAAAACTACCTCAAAAAAATAAAGACTATTTGACAAAAATGTATCTTCAAAGTTATATTCATGATATCAACTATTTAGCCCAAGACGCCCAAACCGAACAGGACCTGCAGAAACTAGAACAGGTCCAGAAAGCCTTAAATAGTGCTCTGGAGCATTATCAGAACAAAAATCAGGAATAAAATAAAAAAAATTGAACAAATCCAGTATGGTCAAAAGGAGGGTCTGATATGCAACTGACAACACAGGCTTTTAAGGATCAGGGACAAATACCCATCCAGTATACCATGCCAGGAGCAGGTGGACAGAATATATCCGTGCCCCTGCAGTGGAGCGGGGTGCCCTCAGACGCAAAATCCCTGGCTCTGAGCATGATTGACCCCCATCCAATAGCCAACAATTGGATCCATTGGCTGGTAGTCAACATCCCTGCTGAAACCACTGCCCTGCCTGAAGGTGCCTCAAGACAGAATATGCCCCAGGGTGCAAAAGAACTGCAGAACTCTTTTGGAGACCAGGGCTATGGAGGGCCTCAGCCTCCAAAGGGTACTGGGGAGCACCCTTATGTTTTTACCATATATGCCCTAAACACGCCCAGCTTAGACCTTGAGCCGGACGCATCCCTGCAGGAGCTCCAGCAGGCCATCCAGGGCAAGGTCCTGGACCAGGCCCAAGTAACCGGCAATTTTGAACAGAAATAAATCCTGCCCAGGCCGGCGGCCCTGAAAGATAAACTGTCCAGCAAATGACTTGCTGCCGGCCTGAAAAATTTAACAAATCAATCCAAAAGCTTTAAGTTTGAGGCCAGTCAATGATCTGTATATCCAGCACAGCACCGCTTTGGGCCTGAATATCCAGCAGAACTCCTTGTAGAACGGGCTGCCCTGAGGCAGGTTCAAATTTTTTGGGCAGACCAGACAGAAAGCCTTCCAGCACTGCTTTAGGCGCCATACCAATCACTGAGTCCAGGACCCCGCACATGCCGACATCAGTGATATAACCAGTATAATTATCTGCTATCTGTGCATCACTGGTCTGCACATGGGTATGCGTGCCCAATATGGCGCTGACCCTGCCCCGCAAAAAATGCAGCAGGGCCTTTTTTTCAGAAGTGGCCTCTGCATGGAAATCAATAATGATGATCCTGGCTTTAATCCGGGACAAAATGTCTTCTGCAGTCCTGAAAGGGCAATCCAGACTATCCATAAAAATCCTGCCTTGCAGGTTGATTACTGCCAATTGCAAATCATCCTGTAAGGAAAAGATCCCCAGCCCTGTCCCAGGTGCACCAGGAGGATAATTGGCAGGCCTAAGCAGCCAGGGTTCTTTATCCAGCAAATCATAAATTTCCTTATATTTCCAGATATGGTTGCCTGTGGTCAAAACATCTATACCGCATTCCTTGAGCTGCAAAGCGTTTTTTACATTCAGCCCCAGTCCTCCGGAGACATTCTCGGCATTGGCTATCACAAAATCCAGCTCCAATGTGCTGCGCAACCTGAATAATTCCTGCTGCACTAAACCCCGGGCCGGCCTGCCAACTATATCGCCCAAAAAAAGTATCTTCATCCAAACGCCCTGTTCTCCGATTTCGAATCACCAATAAATAGTCGCTCCAGACTGATTCAGACTGCAAAAAACCTACTCCTGGCCCAGAGCCTGCCATGTGTCCCTGAACAGGAAGCTGCCAGGCAGATTTTCTTCCATTTCCTGAAAAAGGCCAGGCGGCACTGAAAAAGAGAGCAGATTAGGATCCAGGGCCCTGCGCACGTGTTTTCTGGCTGAAATATCCACTAGACCCAGCACTGCCTTGGGCTCAGGACTCTCTTGCTGGGCATAGGTCAGAATACCTATGCTCTGGCAAGCAGCTGCAAATGGTATGGTTACATTATTATACCCCTTGCGGCCGTGATTGGCCAAAACTACCAAAGCAGACAATTGATCCGGATTGGCCAGAAAGGTAATCGTCTGCAGCTGTTCCTTTTCCGGGTTTACTTGTTCCAGGGGTTTAAAGATAACATACTGGGCCGGGATATCAATAATCGGCAACTGCTGGATAAAAGCCTCTACTTGCTCTGGGCCCTGCAGGTAGCGCTCGCCTTGCATAAAGTCCTGATAAAAACTACCTGCATCCTGTATCTGCCGGCCCACTGCCTGGCCTTTTTCCCAATTCTTGTTCCCGCTGGACAGAAAATACTGAAAACATTCCTCTCCTCCAGGAAAATCCTGGTATCTATTGCCAAAGCCCAGGCCGACACCTCCACCCCAACAGCCGTAAGTCTGCCTGCTGAAGACCGCAGTCTTGCCTTTGGCAGCTTGGGCAAAGGCAAACATCACGCAGGCCCAGCGGCCCTGTTTGAATTCTATGGCCTGTTCCGGCTTATCATCCGACCACAACAAAGCCACAGGACTGTATTTCAGTTTTAATTGGGAAGCCAGCTCACTGTGCATTTCTGTCCTCCTTTGAGTTATATCTTTAGACAATATTCAGATCGATACTACAGGCCTCTACTGCCTGGTCTTTACCCACATTCAACCACCCCTTACCCCTCCTTGCGAAGGAGGGGAATCATAGCTGTCTGAT
>CAZLUR010000024.1:0-26658 GCA_964562725.1 uncultured Desulfohalobiaceae bacterium
TTGAGACCCAGGGCCCGCTGGATATAGAGGAGTTGGTGGGCAAGTATGTCTTTGGCAGCTCAGATGACTAAAAACAAGGATGGTAGTATGCGCCAGGTAATTATCGCTTTAATGCTCTTGCTGCTGGTTGGCCTGCCTGGACAGGCAGTGGCCCAGGAAGCCGATTCAGAAGATGCAGCTGAACTGGTCCAGGAGTATATGGACCGGGCCGTGGAACTGGTCCAGGAGCAGGAGGAGCCTGATCCGGATCAGCTGGCCTCCAGCCTGCGGGAGATGGCGGAGGAGATCTTTGATTTCGAGCTCATGTCCCGCATGAGCCTGGGCAGGCACTGGCACAGCTTTGACCAGGAGCAAAAACAGGATTTCGTGCAGAAGTTCACCACCCTGTTGGAGGAGAACTACCTGGGCCGCATGGATGAGCACATGCAAGAGGTGCAGGACTTCTCCAGAGAGGACATGCAGGTCACTGACCACACCCTGCTGTCCAGCAAGAGGGCGGAGGTGGAATCCAAAATTCTTTACCAGGATCAGGAGATCCCTGTGAATTACAGGCTGGCCTATGATGGCAGTGACTGGAAGGTCTACGACGTGCATGTGGAGGGAGTGAGTCTGATCCAGAACTATCGCAGCCAGTTCGACAAGTTGCTGCAGAGGGGGTCTGCCCAGGATCTTTTGCAGAGAATAGAGCAAAAGCTCCAAGAGGGTGATCCAGAAGATCTGGAAGATATCACTTAGTGTTAATATGATTCTCACATTAACCTACAGCCCAAAAGGGTACTCCATGTCCCGGCGATGGCTTGTTTGCTGGAGTTTGCTTGTTTTGCTTTTCCCTTTGCAGCTCAAGGCCCAAGAAGACCAAGTGCAGGGCATAGGAATGATCCTGGCCCAGGAAAGCGCAGAAGAGCGTGAAGCCTGGCTGGAGGAGATGGAGCAGGAGTTCCAGGAGGAGTCCGCTCCTCAGGTGGCTGATCCTCTGCAGGATCTGAATAGAGTGTTTTTTGCTTTTAATGATGTCCTATACCTGCATGCCCTACAGCCTGCAAGCAGGGCTTACCAGTTCCTGGTCCCTGATTTCATGCAGCAGGGCATCAGCAATTTCTTTTCTAATTTGAGTTATCCGCAACGTCTGGCCAACAATCTGTTGCAAGGCAATCTGGTCCGCGCTGGACAGGAAAGCGTAGCCTTTCTGCTCAACAGCCTGATCGGCATGGGTGGCCTCTTGGAGCCAGCCCGGGAGATCCCGGTGCTGCAACCTAAACCCCCGAAGCAGGATCTGGGCCTGACCTTAGGCAAATGGGGCTTTGGTTCAGGCATCTATCTGGTCTGGCCGGTGATAGGTCCGTCTACTATGCGGGACAGCCTAGGAATGTTCGGGGACAGATACCTAGATCCCCTGTATTATATTGAGTCCTACCAGCTATATTTGGCTACCAAGTCTGTTGAGGGCTTTAATCAGTTACCAAGCTTGCTCAATGAATATGTTGAGCTCAAAAAAGGCGCGCTTGATCCGTACACAGCTGTTAGGTCCGGATATATACAGTACCGCCAGGCACAGATGGAAAAATAATAGCGGCCTAAGAGGCCTGTTGGTACTATGCAGGACTTTATTCAAATAATTGGTGCCTCCCATCATAATCTAAAGCACATTGATCTGGAAATCCCCAGGAACAAGCTGGTGGTTATCTGCGGACCCAGCGGATCCGGAAAATCCACCCTGGCCTTTGACATCATCTATGCCGAAGGCCAGAGGCGCTATGTGGAATCCCTGTCTGCTTATGCCCGCCAGTTTCTGCCCCAACTGGACAAACCCAAGGTGGATAAGATCCTGGGCCTTTCTCCGGCCATTTCCCTGGAACAGCATACCAGTTCCAGGAATCCTAGATCCACTGTGGGTACAGTGACTGAGATCCACGATTTTTTGCGTGTTTTTTTTGCCAGACTGGGGACGGCCTATTGTCCCAGGTGTTTGGAGCCCATCCAGGCCCAGACCTCGGACGAGATCCTGGAATCCATTCTACAGTTGGGCCAGGGCACCAGGTTTTTGCTTTTGGCCCCGGTGGCGGAATACAAGAAGGGCACTCACCTTGAGCTGCTGCAGAAGTTAAAGGCCCAGGGGTTTGTGCGGATCAGGGCGGATGGCCAGGTCTACAACCTGGACAGCCCTCCGCAGCTGGAAAAGAACAAAAAGCACAGCATCCAAGTGGTGGTGGATAGGCTGCAGATCAAGCCGGATATACGCAAGCGCCTGGCAGATTCCCTGGAATTGGCCCTGGGGCTGGGTGCAGGCAGGGTATTGCTGGAGCTGGTGGACAGGCAGCAGGAGCTCATGTTCAGCACCAAGACTGTCTGTGCCCGCTGCAATGTCAGCCTGCCCGAGCCCAGTCCTCAACTCTTTTCCTTCAACAGCCCCCAGGGGGCTTGTACAAACTGTGCAGGTCTGGGCAGTGTAGATTATTTTGAACCTTTGCTCTTGGCCCCGAACCGGAATCTGGCCTTGAGCCAAGGCGCTATACTCCCCTGGAGGCAGACAGGCTTTCTGCAGGGAAATCTGGATTTACTGCACAAGTTGGGAGCTAAATACGGATTTGATCTGGATACTCCCTTGCGGGAGTTCAGTGTGCAAGCTTGGGAGCAGTTGTTTCATGGTGATCCGGAAATTGACTGGCCAGGGGTAATTCCAGTCCTGGAGCAGGGCTATCAGCTGGGCAGGTTCTGGAGAGAAGAGATGTCCAGGTTCAAACAGAACAGACCCTGCCCGCAATGCGCAGGAGCCAGGCTGCGGCCTGAGGCCCTGGCGGTGAAGGTTGAAGGTGCAAGCATCAGTGATTTTTGCTCCTGGTCCATATTCAAGGCCTTGAACTGGCTCAGGGGCTTGGAGTTTAAGGGTTTTCAGGCCAGGATTGCAGCAGATCTTTTGAAAGAGCTGGAACACAGGTTGAATTTTTTACTTGAAGTGGGTCTGGACTATTTGAGCCTGGAAAGGAACATGTCCACCCTGTCCGGCGGGGAGGCCCAAAGGATCAGGCTGGCTGGCCAGCTGGGCTCAGCCCTGGTGGGAGTGACCTATGTCCTGGATGAGCCCAGCATAGGCCTGCACCCCAGGGACAACCAGCGCTTGATAGACTCGCTTCGCAGCCTGCAGTCCAGGGGCAACACTGTATTGGTGGTTGAGCATGATGAGCCCACTATTCGTGCTGCGCACTATGTGCTGGAGCTGGGTCCAGGTTCAGGTGCCCTGGGTGGTGAAGTGGTCTTTGCCGGGGACTTACAGGGCCTTTTGCAGTGCGAAAATTCCCTGACAGCAAAATATCTGCGCAGGGAATTGAGCGTGATCCAGCCCAACCAGCGGCGCAGCCCTGCAGGTCATTTGCATCTGACAGGGGTCAGGACAAACAACCTGCAGGACATTGAGCTGGAACTGCCCCTGGGCTTGTTAACCTGCGTGACCGGGGTCTCAGGCTCAGGCAAGAGTTCCCTGGTGGTGGATACCTTGTATAAGCATCTGGCTTTGAACCAGGGGCTCAAGGTGGATGCCCCGGGTGAATTGGAGTCCATTCAAGGCCTGCAGCAGATAAAGAAGGTGAATCTGATCGATCAGTCCCCTATAGGCCGCACCCCCAGGTCCAATCCAGCCACCTATACCAAGCTCTTTGATGAGATACGCAGTATTTTTGCCAGCACCAAAGAGGCCAAAAAAAGGGGTTACAAGCCGGGCAGATTCAGCTTCAACCTGAGAGGCGGCAGATGCGAGGCCTGCCAGGGAGATGGACAGATCAAGGTGGAGATGCATTTTCTGCCTGATGTATTTGTGACCTGTGATGTCTGCCAGGGCCAGAGGTATAACCGGGAGACCCTGGATGTGTATTATAAGGGCCTGAATATATCCCAGGTCCTGCAGCTCACGGTGCGCCAGGCCCGTAAGTTTTTTCAGCATCGGCCAGTCTTGGAGAAAAAGTTGGCGATTTTGGAGCAGGTGGGTCTGGAATATCTTGGATTGGGGCAGCCCGCCACTACCCTCTCCGGCGGAGAGGCCCAGAGGTTGAAGATTTCCAGGGAATTGAGCAAGAAGAGCCTGCCCGGAAGCGTATACATTCTGGACGAACCTACCACTGGACTGCACATGCATGAGGTGGGCAAGTTATTGCAGGTCTTGCAGGAACTAGTGCAAAAGGGAGCCACAGTGGTGGTGATAGAGCACAACCTGGATGTGGTCCGGGCCGCAGATCATGTGCTGGATCTAGGCCCGGGCGGGGGCGAGTTTGGGGGGCGCATAGTGGCCAAGGGCTCGCCAGAGACAATCAAGCAGGATGTCAATTCTGCCACTGGCGAGTTTTTGCGGCTGTACAACTGACTTGAGACTTCAAGGTTAAGGCAATAAATTCAGGCTGATAAGACAAATATGAACTCAGACAGTTAGGGGCTTAAATATAGGGAAGATTTGAGGAGGTTCGGGGAAAAAGTGTCTTTTAAAACAATGAAGGATTGACAGACTTGTTTTGTGACAGGCCCTGGGCTGCAGGTCCTGTTCAGGTCTATTTCTTTTTCCTGCCTCCCAGGATTTCATTGGCGATGACTACCTTCTGGATCTGGGAAGTGCCTTCGTAAATGGTGAAAACCCTGGCGTCCCGGTAGAGTCTTTCCACCTCGAATTCCTTGGTGTAGCCGTAACCGCCGTGGATCTGCACTGCTTGGCCCGTGACCCGGTTGGCCATTTCAGAGGCATAGAGCTTGGCCATGGAGGCCTCCTTGGAGCATCTCTCGCCCCGGTCCTTCTTGGCTGCCGCGCTGAAGATCAGGCTGCGGGCAGCCTGCACATCCAGGGCCATGTCAGCGATCATCCAGCGCAGACCCTGATTTTCGGCTATGGGCTTGCCAAACTGGACCCTTTGCTTGGCATACTTCACAGAGAGATCCAGGGCCGCCTGGCCTACCCCCAGGGACTGGGCAGCGATCCCAATGCGCCCGTCATCCAATCCGGACATGGCTATCTTGAAGCCTTCGCCCTCCTGTCCCAGGAGGTTCTCTGCGGGCACCCTACAGTTGTCCAGGATAAGATCAGTGGTGTCCGAGGCCCTAAGGCCCATTTTGTCCTCTTTGCGGCCGGTCTTGAAACCTGGCATGTCCCTGGAGACCAGGAAGGCGGAGACCCCTTTGTGTCCGACCTCTGGGTCTGTCTTGGCCAGGATGATGAAGAGTTCCGAAGTGGCGCCCCCGGAGATCCAGCGTTTGGTGCCGTTTAGCAGGTATTTCTGATCCTCTTTGCTGGCGGTGGTGCTCATGCTGGCGGCATCAGAGCCTGCCTCTGGCTCGGACAAGGCAAAGGAAGCAATATACTCCCCCTGGGCCATGGGCAGCAGATACTTTTGTTTTTGCTCCTGGCTGCCGAATCTGACCAGACTGCCGCAGCAAATGGAATTGTGCACAGACATGATTACAGCTGTGGAGGCGCAGGCATAAGCTATTTCAGCCAAGGCCAAGGCATAGGAGACCGTGTCCATATTCTGCCCGGAATATTTTTCAGGGACCAGCATACCCAACAGGCCAAGTTCGGCCATCTTTTCAAGGCTATCTGCAGGATATTCCTGATCTTGATCTCTTTGAGCTGCTTTTGGAGCCAGCTCTTTGCGCGCAAACTCCCGGGCTGTTTGCTGCACCATTTTTTGCTGCTTGTTAAGCGCAAAACTCATTCTACAGACTCCTTAATGTGTCCTGGGTATAGTCCTGGATCAAGCTTCCAGCTCGATCTGGATTGACATTATACAGGGTCAGGGATAAAAAGATCGAATATATTATCGTGCACTGTACCAAAGGCCAATCAATATAGTTTTCAGCATGGTTTATTTTTTCTATCCACATGAAAACCTTATCAGATTTTAGCAGCAAAAACAATAAGTAAATACCAGCAAAATAAGGATCAAACCTCATGCGAGAGATTCAGGCTGAAGTCATTTATCAGGAGATGCTGCAGGCCATTAAAAGGGCAGGAGTCCATCTGCCCGGGGATGTACGCCGAGCCTTAGAACAGGGCCTGGACAGGGAGCAAGAGCAATCAGCCCGGGAAATTCTGAGCCAGCTGCTGCAAAACGCTGATCTGGCCCAAGAGACTGGCCTGCCTTTGTGTCAGGACACTGGATTGGCAGTATTCTTTGTGAGCATAGGCCAGGATTGTTTGATCAAGGGTGGAGAGCTATCCCAGGTCTTGAATAAGGCCATGACAGATGCTTATGAGCAAGCCTATTTGCGCAAGTCTGTTTGTCAACCCTTGAGCAGGAAGAATACCGGGGACAATAGTCCGGCCTTTATTCACTATGATCTGGTGCCCGGAGACGGACTGAGCATCGGGTTCATGGCTAAGGGCGGGGGCAGCGAGAACATGTCCAGATGTACCATGCTTACTCCGGCTCAAGGCTGGCCAGGCATCAAGGACTTTGTTCTGCAGCGCGTGGCTCAGGCCGGTCCCAACCCTTGCCCACCCACTATTATAGGCCTGGGTATCGGGGGCAGCTTTGATCAGGCCCCGATACTGGCTAAGAAGGCCTTGTTCAGGCCCTTAGACCAGCCTAATCCTGACCCGGAGCAGGCCGAGCTGGAACAGGAACTGCTGACAGCCATAAACCAATTGGGGATCGGACCTATGGGGCTGGGGGGCAAGACCACCAGCCTGGGGGTCAGGATTGAAACGTTGCCTTGTCACATAGCCAGCCTGCCTGTAGCTGTGAACATTCAATGCCACTCAGCCCGGCACCTGGAGGTAGTATTTTAATGCGGACTCATAACTTACAAACCCCGCTTACTGATCAAGATGTGCTCAAGCTGCACAGTGGAGACGTGGTCTTGTTGTCTGGTGTGCTCTATACTGCCAGAGATGCGGCGCACAAGAAACTGATCCAGACCCTGGACCAGGGCCTGGAGCTGCCTTTTGATCTGCAGGGGGCAGTGATTTATTATGTTGGTCCCACTCCTGCGCCGCCAGGGCGCCCAATAGGCTCAGCAGGCCCCACCACCAGCTATCGTATGGATGCTTACGCCCCCCGACTGCATGCTCAAGGGTTGAAGGCCAGTATCGGCAAGGGCAAAAGGGGCCAGGAAGTGAAAAAGGCCCTGCAGGAATATTGCGCAGTATATCTGGGGGCTACTGGAGGTGCTGGTGCACTGCTTTCCCAGCGCGTGCTCCAGGCCGAGGTCCTGGCTTATCCTGAACTGGGACCGGAAGCAGTGCACAAGCTCAAAGTGCAGGATTTTCCCACCCTGGTAGTCAATGATGCTTACGGGGGTGAGTTATATGCAGAACCGCGAATGCCTGCCTAAACAGAATATACTAATCAGCAGCCAGGGCTGCTTTAAAATAAGGAGAAGCATATGTCAGAAAAACATGGTCAACTGGAAGCAGGGGCATTAGAGGAAAAGCTCCAGGTTAGCAATCCGTTGCAGATTCAGGATCTGACCTTTAGGGACGGACATCAGTCCCTATTTGCCACCAGGGGCAGGACAGAAGATCTGGTGCCTATAGCAGAAGAGATGGACAAGGTGGGCTTTTTCGCCATGGAGGTCTGGGGCGGAGCCACCTTTGACTCCATGCATCGTTTTTTGGGAGAAGATCCCTGGGAACGGATCAGGACATTGAAAAAGTATATTGTCAATACACCCTTTTCCATGCTGCTCAGGGGCCAAAATCTGGTGGGCTACCGCAATTATGCTGATGATGTGGCCCAGGCCTTTGTCCAGCGCTGCTGCGTAAACGGGATAGATGTCTTTCGGGTCTTTGACGCCCTGAATGATTACCGTAATTTTGAAACCGTGGTCCAGGTCATCAAGGAACATGGCAAGCATTTCCAGGGCGCGATCTGCTTTTCTCTGACTGAAGGCCGAATGGGCGGGGAGGTCTACAACCTGCAGTACTACCTGGACAAGGCCAAGGAACTGGAGGACATGGGGGCGGATAGCATCTGCATCAAGGATATGGCCGGGATTATAGCCCCTTACGACGCCTATTTGCTGGTCAAGAGCCTGAAGGAAAAGATCAAGGCACCCATTCATCTGCACAGCCATTTCACCTCTGGCATGGCAGACATGTCCATGCTCAAGGCTATCGAGGCTGGAGTGGATATTATTGATGTCTGTTTATCCCCTTGGGCCTACCGTACTTCCCATCCAGGGCTGGAACCTTTGGTAGTCACCCTGCGTGGCACCAGTCGGGATACCAAGTTCGACCTCAAGCAGCTCACCAGGTGCTCAGAGCATTTCATCCGGATCACTCCCAAGTACAGGCATCTCCTGGATGAGCGCATTTCGGTCATAGATACCAATGTGCTCATGCATCAGACCCCTGGGGGCATGCTCTCCAACCTTTACAATCAGCTAAAGGAGATGGACGCCCTGGACAAGCTGGAGCAGGTCTTGCAGGAACTGCCCAGGGTGCGCAAAGAGCTGGGCCAGGTGCCTTTGGTTACGCCCACCAGCCAGATAGTGGGCATCCAGACGGTGAACAATGTACTTTTTGATACAGAGCAGGAGCGTTACAAGATGATCACTGCCCAGGTCAAGGATCTGTGCTACGGCTTGTACGGCAAAACCCCTGTGCCCATTGATCCGGAAGTGCAGAAAAAGGCCCTGAAGGGCTACCCCAGGGGGGAAGAGCCTTTTAGAGGCAGGCCGGCTGACATCCTGGAACCAGAGCTGGACAAGGCCCAGGAAGAAGTCCAGGACTCGGCCAAGGATATCGATGACGTGCTTGTCTATGCCTTGTATCCAACCACAGGCAAGCGTTTTTTGAAATGGAAATATGGTCTGGAGCCTTGGCCTGAGGAGGTCAAACCAAAGACCCTGGAAGAGGCCCAAAAGGAACAGGAACTGATGGAAAAGGCCAAAAAGGGCCAGCTACAGGAAAAAGCTGCCAAGGAGGCTCCTGCCAAAAGCCAAGGAGGGCGCATCTTTAATGTTTTTGTGGATGGAGAGTATTTCCAGGTTGAAGTGGAAGCTGCAGGCGGTCAGCCCATGGTCAGTTCTGCAGCTCCTGCTGCCCAGCCGGTAAAGCCAAAGGCCCAGGCTGAGCCGAGCAGGCAGCCTGAGCCTGCAGCCAAGCCCGAGGCCAAAGGGCCTCAGGCCTCTCCTGCCGCAGGAACAAAGGTGGAGGCGCCTATGCCTGGCATGATCATCAGGTATGAAGTAAAAGAGAATGATGCAGTGG
This sequence comes from uncultured Desulfohalobiaceae bacterium, assembly GCA_964562725.1. Classification (GTDB taxonomy): domain Bacteria; phylum Desulfobacterota; class Desulfovibrionia; order Desulfovibrionales; family Desulfothermaceae; genus CAZBUB01. Next base: position 9,188 of record CAZLUR010000024.1, read on the forward strand.
AGGAAGGAGAAGTGCTGCTCATTCTGGAGGCCATGAAAATGGAGAACTCCATCACTGCTTCTGCAGCAGGCACAGTGAGGCAAATTGGGTTTCAGGATGGGGACAATGTGAAAAAGGGCGATGTATTGCTGGTTATTGAGTAAGCCGGACATAAGGAATTTAAAATGGCCGAGAGAAAGAAGATCAGCATAGTCTGGGCCGGCAATTTAGGGGCCACTACTGCACATTGGGCCGCAGCCAAGGAGTTGGGGGATGTCTGTCTGCTGGACATAGTAGAGGAGGGAGAAAAAATATGGCAGAGACAAGAAAGAGGAACCGGGTCCTGATTGGCAAGCCTGGCCTGGACGGGCATGATCGGGGGGCCAAATGTATTGCCCGCTCCTTGCGGGATGCCGGGTTCGAGGTGGTCTACACCGGGATCAGGCGCACTCCAGAAGAAATCGCCCTGGCTGCTTTGCAGGAGGATGTGCAGGCTGTGGGCTTATCTTCTCTTTCTGGGGCGCATCTGGAATTGTTCCCAGAGGTGGTGCAGAATTTGAAACAGCATGGTGCAGAAGACATCCCGGTCCTGGGCGGAGGCATTATCCCTGAGGAAGACGAGCTCCGGCTCCGGGAACTGGGTGTGTTGCAGGTTTTTACTCCAGGTGCTGCTATGCAGGATATTATCCAGGCCTTCAGGGATTTGTGTGAAAGGGGTTGAAGTGGAGATACAAAAACTGCTGCAAGGTATAGCAGCCCGGGAGAATAGATCCATTGCCAGGGCCATTACAATTGTGGAGGACGGCTGGCCTGCAGCAAACGAACTTTTAAGCGGCCTGGACCGCGAGGCTGCGCAACAAGCCATGGTTTTGGGCATGACCGGTGCACCCGGGGCTGGCAAGTCTACTCTCACGGACAAACTGATCAGACATTGCCGGAGCCTTGGCCGTAGGGTGGGAGTTATTGCTGTGGATCCTTCTTCTCCCATCTCTGGAGGAGCCATTCACGGAGATCGGATCCGGATGATGGACCATGCCCTGGATCAGGATGTTTTGGTCCGCTCCATGGCCACCAGAGGCAGGTTGGGGGGGGTCTGCGCAGCTGCTGGCGCAGCTACACGCATTTTGGCCGCAGGGGGCTATGACCCGGTGATTATCGAGACTGTGGGCGTGGGTCAGTCTGAAATGGATATTATTGGCATTGCTGATGTGACAGCCCTGGTTTCTGCTCCAGGGCTGGGGGATGATATCCAGGCCTTGAAGGCCGGACTGCTGGAAGTGGCCGATGTGATGGTGGTCAACAAGGCTGATCTGCCTGGGGCGGATCTTTTGGCCCTGGAGCTAAACGAGGTGGCCCGGGAAAAGGGCCGGGAAGTGTTGATGACCATTGCTGCTACAGGCCAGGGGGTAGACAGGCTGTTTGAGTGCATGCAGCAGGAGTTTGTCAGACATAACTCTTCAGGGGAGCTGGACAGGCGCAGGCAACAGGCCAGGCAGCGCGAAGTGCTGGATTGGTGCCAGGAGCTGTTGCGGCCAAGCCTGCAGAGCATGGCCCAAGAGGAGCAGCCTGATGAGCTCAGGGATCCCAGATCCAGGGCGGGCCGGATAGTGCAGCGCCTGCTGCGTCATGCCGGATTGGGTGATTAGTGCCCTCTCAGGCTGGGGTTTGTAGACCTGGAGCTGATTCTTATATGTCCGCAGTCAGGCAGGCGATATAAAATTTGCAAATTCCAGGGCTGAAAAAAAGCAAACTATTATAGGGAGCGTTATGGCCAAGCATCCTAAACTACAGGAATGGGAAGATAAGGTCCTGAAAAAGGTCTTGCAGAAGATGCCAGAGCGCGCTGCAGAATTGAAGACCGTAAGCGGATTGAGCCTGCCCCGCCTGGCTCTGCCCCGGGCAATAGACGATGCTTATCTGGAAAAGCAGGGGTTTCCGGGGCAGTTTCCTTTTACCCGCGGGGTGCAGCCCACCATGTACAGGTCCAGGCTCTGGACCATGCGCCAATACGCTGGATTCTCCACTGCAGCCGAAACCAATAAGAGATACCGCTATCTATTGGAACAGGGCCAGACAGGGCTTTCTGTGGCTTTTGATCTGCCCACTCAGATTGGCTACGATTCTGATCACCAGATGAGCAAGGGAGAAGTGGGCAAAGTGGGCGTGGCCATTGATTCTTTGGCAGACATGGAGATCCTGTTTGATCAGATCCCTTTGAGCGAAGTGTCCACCTCCATGACAATTAATTCCCCGGCAGCAATTCTTTTGGCCATGTATGTGGTGGTGGGCGAAAAACAGGGTTTGTCCCAGGAGCAGATCAAAGGCACTATCCAGAATGATGTACTCAAGGAGTATGTGGCCAGGGGCACGTTTATCTTTCCGCCCAGGCCCAGCTTGCGGCTGATCACCAATATTTTTGAATGGTGCAGCGCAAATACTCCGGCCTTCAATTCCATTTCCATCTCAGGCTATCATATTCGGGAAGCAGGCTCTACTGCAGTGCAGGAAGTGGCCTTGACCCTGGCCAATGGCTGCGCTTACGTGCAAGCGGCCCTGGATGCCGGGCTAGATGTGGATGTATTTGCCAAGAGATTGTCTTTTTTCTTTAGCGCCACTACAGAGCTCATGGAAGAGGTCGCTAAATTCAGGGCAGCAAGGCGCATGTGGGCCAAGCTCATGCAAGGCCGCTTTCAGGCCGAGGATCCCCGCAGCTGGATGCTCAGGTTCCATACACAGACAGCAGGGCATACCCTGACGGCGCAACAGATCGACAACAACGTGGTCAGGGTGGCTCTGCAGGCCCTGGCTGCAGTTTTGGGAGGCACCCAGTCCCTGCATACCAACTCCAAGGACGAGGCTTTGACTTTGCCCACTGAGGATTCGGTGCGCACAGCATTGCGCACCCAGCAGATCATTGCCCATGAATCCGGCGTGGCCAACAGTATTGATGTGCTGGGCGGGTCCTATCTATTGGAGGAATTGACAGATAAGCTGGAGGAACAGGCCTGGGAGCTGATGCAGAAGATAGAGGATATGGGCGGGGTTATCCCGGCGATTGAACAGGGTTTTATCCAGCGCCAGATCGAGGATGCAGCCTATGAGTACCAGAAAAAGGTGGAGAGTAAAGAGCGGATCGTGGTGGGCTCCAACAAATTCCAAAGCCAGGAAAGTGTAAGGGTGCCCTTGTTGCGCATAGATCCTGAAGTGCAAATACAGCAAGTGCAAAGGCTGCAGCAGGTCAGGAACAGCAGGAACCAACAGGCTGTGGATGATAAATTGCAAGCCCTGCAGCAGGCTGCCAGATCAGATTCCAACCTGATGCCTTTTATCTTGGATGCTGTGCGGGAGTACGCCACTATTGGCGAGATATGCAACGTACTGAGGGCAATATTCGGCGAATACAGAGAGTAGGTCTGGTCTGGCTCAGGTTCAGGCAGTAACGGGCTGTCTGGTATAGAAGCTAGCCTGCAAAGGCCAAGGAGGATCTTTATGCTGTACAAGATAGATCATGTGGGGATTGCTGTGCATTCTCTCCAAGAGGCCAGGCAGTTTTATGAAAATGTCCTGGGTCTTTATTGTCAAAAGATAGAGGAGATTCCGGCCCAGAAAGTGCGTACTGCTTTCTATGAGCTGGGCGGAGTGCATATTGAGCTTTTGGAGCCCACGGGAGATGATAGCCCACTGGCCAAGTTCCTGGCCCAGAAAGGTCCGGGAGTGCATCATTTGGCCTATGCCACTGACGATGTCCAGTCCCAGCTGGAGCAGGCCAGGGAACAGGGCTGCAAGTTGATAAACCAGGAGCCCGTGCTTGGAGCCGGGGGCAAGCAGGTGGCTTTTTTGCACCCCAAATCCACGTTTGGTGTCTTGACTGAATTCTGCAGCCCAAAGGAATAGCAACGCCAATTGAGGGCTTCAGGAGTAAGCCTCATTTATTTTATAGGAGAGCTTGCCAGATGAAGATCCATGAATATCAGGCCAAGGAGCTTTTTGCTAAATACAGGGTGCCTGTGCCTCGGGGTAAGGTGGCCTTCAGTGTACAGGAGGCTGTGGATGCGGCCCAGGAGCTGGGAGCTCTGCCAGTGGTGCTCAAGGCCCAGATCCAGGCCGGAGGCCGAGGCAAAGCAGGAGGTGTCAAGCTGGCCGCTTCCCTGCAGGAAGTGCAGGATTTGGCCAGCAGCCTGCTGGGCATGTGCCTGATCAGCCCGCAGACAGGACAGGCAGGCCAAATCGTGCGTAAAATTTTGGTGGAGCAAGCCCTGCAGATAAAAAAAGAACTTTACTTGAGTCTGCTCCCGGATCGCAGTTCAGGGCAAATCATGATCATGGCCAGTGTAGCCGGGGGCATGGATATAGAACAGGTGGCAGAGCAGAGCCCGGAAAGAATTGTCAAGGTCCAGGTCCCTCCCTTGCTGGGCTTGCAGGCTTATCACTGCAGAAAAGTGGCCTTTGGGCTGGATTTGCCCCCCACGGCCAGGAAGACTTTGCTCCAGATCCTGCCTGGTCTTTATTGTTTGTTAATGGATAAGGATTGCTCCCTGCTGGAGATTAATCCCCTGGTACTGGATGCTGAGGAGAATTTACTGGCCCTGGATGCCAAATTGAGCTTTGATGCCAATGCCTTGTTCAGACACCAAGAGCTGCTGGAGTACAGGGACCTGCAGGAAGAAGACCCTCTGGAAGTGGAAGCCTCCAGGTATGGGCTGAATTATATCAAGATGCACGGTAATGTAGGCAATATGGTCAATGGGGCAGGTCTGGCCATGGCTACCATGGATATTATCAAGCAGGCCGGTGCTGAGCCGGCCAATTTTTTGGATGTGGGCGGAGGAGCCAGCGCAGAGATGGTGGAACACGGGTTCAGGATCATCCTGGGGGATGAAAATGTGCAAGCCATCTTGATCAACATTTTTGGCGGGATCCTCAGGTGCGATGTCTTGGCCCAGGGTGTCGTGCAGGCTGCCTCCAGAACAGGCCTGAAAGTACCTGTGGTGGTGCGTATGGAAGGCACCAATGTGCAGGCAGGACGCAAGATACTGGCAGAGTCAGGCCTGGACCTGAGGACAGCCAGGGACCTGCAGGATGCGGCCAGACAAGTGGCGGAGATAGCGGGTTAAAGGCTTCCAGGCAAAAGGCAGGGCGAATGATATGGGCATATATGTGCATGAAAAGACCAGGGTCTTGGTCCAGGGCATTACGGGCAAAGAGGGACAGTTCCATGCCAGACAGTGCCTGGAGTACGGCACCAATATAGTGGCCGGAGCGACCCCGGGCAAAGGCGGGAGCAAAATGGACTCGGTCCCTGTTTTCAATACGGTGGGGCAGGCTGTTGAGGAAACTGGAGCTGATTGCAGCCTGATTTTCGTCCCCCCGGCCTTTGCTGCAGATGCCATTATGGAAAGTGCTGACAGCGGACTGGATCTGGTAGTGGCCATCACCGAGGGCATTCCAGTGCTGGATATGTTAAAGGTCAAAGCCTATTTGGCCCAGAAGCCGACCAGACTCATAGGCCCTAACTGTCCGGGCATTATTTCCCCGGGGCGCTGCAAGGTTGGCATCATGCCCGGTGATATACACAGGCCCGGACCCATTGGTGTGGTTTCCAGGTCCGGCACTTTGACTTATGAGGTGGTTTACCAGCTGACCCAGGCCGGATTGGGTCAGAGCACGTGTCTGGGCATAGGAGGGGATCCGGTGCAGGGTACTGACTTCATAGACTGTCTGCAGGATTTTGAACAGGATCCAGAGACAAGGGGTGTGCTCTTGGTCGGTGAGATAGGAGGTCAGACAGAGGAAGATGCAGCCAGGTTTGTGCAACAAAATATGAGTAAGCCGGTGGTGGGTTTTATTGCTGGCTTGACAGCACCTCCTGGACGCAGGATGGGTCATGCCGGGGCCATTGTCAGCGGCCAGAGCGGCACTGCCCAGGGTAAGATCCAGGCCATGCGCCAGGGAGGCATCCAGGTCTGTGAGGACTTGAGCAGGCTGGGCAGTTATTGCGCCAGAGTATTTGCAGGCCTGAAGAGTTAAGAACATACAGCAGCCTGGCCAGCTTAGCTGCTTAGGGTTATTAAAAAAATCCACATTCAGACAAAGCACAAAAACATCTTTTATTTGGCAATCTGATGGTGTAGGCTGTAAATATAGTATTAGCCTCTAACCATGGGAGGTGGGAGATGAGTAATGCCTACGAGCAAGCTTATTCCAGATCCATTGCTGAGCCCCAGGAATTTTGGGCGGAGTTGGCTGAGGATTGTCACTGGTTCAAGAGGTGGGACCGGGTCTTGGATGATTCCAATAAACCCTTTTATCGCTGGTTTGTTGGGGGCGAGATCAATACCTGTTATAATGCCCTGGACCTGCATGTGCAAAAGGGCCGCGGGGAGCAGACAGCCCTTATCTATGACAGTCCGGTGACCGAGACCATCAAATACTTCAGCTATGCTGAACTCCTGGAGTTGGTTTCCAAATTTGCCGGAGTGCTTGCCGCAAAAGGGGTGCTCAAGGGAGACCGGGTCATTATTTACATGCCCATGATCCCGGAGGCTGCAGTGGCTATGCTGGCCTGCGCCAGGCTGGGGGCCATACATTCAGTGGTCTTTGGTGGTTTCGCAGCAAATGAGCTGGCTAAGCGCATAAACGACGCCCAACCCAAGCTGATCGTCTCTGCCTCCTGCGGGATAGAGGTGAACAGGATAGTAGAATATAAGCCCCTGTTGGACAAGGCCATTGATATGGCCAAGACCAAGCCGGAAAAATGCATAATATTGCAAAGGCCAATGCACAAGGCAGCACTGGACCAGGTCCGGGATCTGGACTGGGAAGAGCTTATGAGCAGGGCCAAGCCCAGAGAATGCGTGCCTGTGGCAGCTACCGACCCTTTGTACATCCTGTACACTTCAGGCACTACAGGGCAGCCCAAAGGAGTGGTCCGGGATAATGGCGGACATGTGGTGGCTCTTAAATGGAGCATGAAGGCTATTTACGATCTGGATCCGGGTGATGTGTATTTTACCGCCTCTGATATAGGCTGGGTGGTAGGGCATTCCTACATAGTCTATGCCCCTTTGTTCCAGGGCTGCAGCACAATAATGTTTGAAGGCAAGCCTGTGGGTACGCCTGATGCCGGGGTTTTCTGGCGCATTATCTCCCAGCATAATGTGAAAACAATGTTTACCGCCCCAACTGCGTTTAGGGCCATCAAGCAGCGAGACCCCAGGGCTGAGCTGATCAAGGACTACGATATTTCTAATTTTAAAGCCCTGTTTCTGGCCGGGGAGAGGTTGGACCCGGATACACTGCACTGGGCAGAAAGGCATCTCCAGGTGCCGGTCATAGACCATTGGTGGCAGACCGAGACCGCTTGGGCTATTGCAGCCAATTGCATGGGCCTGCACCGTTTTCCGGTCAAGCCAGGTTCTCCCAGCAAACCCGTACCAGGCTGGAACTTGTTTGCTCTGGGCACCAATTGCAATGAGCTCAGCCCAGGAGAGATTGGGACCCTTGCGGTCAAGCTGCCCCTGCCACCCGGCGCCTTGCCCACTTTGTGGAACAATGATCAGGGCTTTGTGCAGAAATACCTCTCTGAATTCCCTGGATATTATAACACTTCTGATGCAGGCTTTCTGGATGAAGAGGGCTATGTGTTTGTCATGTCCAGAACAGATGATATCATCAATGTGGCTGGACACAGGCTGTCCACTGGCGGCATGGAGGAGGTCCTGGCAGAGCATCCAGACGTGGCAGAGTGTGCTGTGGTGGGGGTGCACGATGATCTAAAGGGCCAGGTTCCAGTAGGTTTTTTGGTGTTGAGTGCCGGAGTGGACAGGGATCCAGCAGAGATAGAAAAAGAGGCTGTACAGCTGATCAGGGATAGAATTGGTCCTGTTGCAGCCTTTAGGCAAGCCACAGTGGTTAGCAGGCTGCCCAAAACCAGGTCAGGCAAGGTCTTGCGGGGTACAATTCAGAAGATAGCAGACAATGAGGAATACAGTATGCCTGCCACGATCGATGATCCGGACGTTTTGAATGAAATGCAAAGCAGCCTGGAAAAGATCGGCTATGGCAAGTCCAGGAGCTCATAACCCTTTTTGTATCTTGAAGAGGTTAAAGTCGACCCTGATATCCAGGGCTGTTTTTTATATCTCCTGATTCTGCAGCAGTAATTAAAACCATACAAAAGGCGGGCTTGATGTCGAAAAAAAATCAGGGGTTGGACAGGACCAGGGCCAGTATTTATGCAGAAGCAAAAATTGCTGACTTTGGACAAAGAAAGGCAGAATATCGCGGTCTGGGCAGAAGCAGAGGACCCAAGCCTGATGGTTTGCAGACCGTGGTCTGCGTTGAGGCCTGCAGGACTCCCTATGGCAGAATGGGCGGAGCGCTCAAAGATTATGATGCAGCCCAGCTAGGTGCCTTGGCTATCAAGGAGGTCCTGCGTCGGGTACAGGATAAAGTAGGTCCCGAGGATGTGGACTATGTGTTCATGGGTCAGGTTGTACCTGCAGGCTGCGGGCAGGCACCAAGCAGGCAGGCCTCTATACTGGCCGGCCTGCCTGAATCTGTGCCCTCGATCACAGTGAACAAAGTATGTTCATCAGGGATCAAAACCGTGGATCTCGGGGCACAGATGATTCAACTGGGCCGGGCAGAGATAGTTATTGCAGGCGGCCAGGAGAGTATGTCCAATGCCCCTTATGCCCTGCCTGAGATGCGCTTTGGTCAGCGTATGGGGCTGCCAGAGGCCCGGGCCTTGGACCTCATGGTCTATGATGGCCTGTGGGATCCTTTCTATAACAGGCATATGGCCTTGCACGGCTCAGAGACCAGTGATGAATTCGGGTTTACCCGGGAGGACAATGATGCCTGGGCTTTGCATTCCCAACTGGCAGCGGCAGCAGCAATAGATGCAGGCCGCCTGGAGGATGAAATCTTCCCTGTACAGATCAAGTCAGGCAAAAAAGTCTGGAGCATGGACCGGGATGAACAGCCCAGGCCGGATACCACTTTGGAGGCCTTGAGCAGGCTTTTGCCTGTATTTAATCATAAAAGCAGCGTAACCGGGGCGCTGGGAAGCATAACAGCGGGTAACGCCCCAGGTATTAACGATGGGGGAGATGTCTGTTTGCTCATGAGCCAGGAAAAGGCTCAGGAGCTAGGCTTGAAGCCTTTGTTCACCATTTTAGATTATGCCGAGGTCTCCCAGCCCACCAAGGATATTGCCACAGTGCCTGGCCTGGCTATTTACAAACTATTGGAGCAGAACAGGATGTCCATCCAGGATGTGGACTTGATAGAGATCAACGAGGCATTTTCAGCTGTGGCCTTGATTAGTGCCCAGAGCATCCTGGGTTTGAGCCAGGAGGAGATGCAAGCCAAGGTCAATGTCAACGGTGGAGCTGTAGCATACGGACATCCAATCGGCGCGACTGGAGCCAGGATCGTAATGACCATGGCTTACGAGTTGCGTAGGCGCGGCGGGGGCCTTGGGGTCTGCGGGATCTGCTCAGGCCTGGCCCAGGGGGATGCCATGCTGATCAAAGTGGAAAACCAATAAGGACAGGAGGATTAAATGACAGTACAGAGGATAATGGTTGTAGGTGCGGGCCAAATGGGCAGCGGCATTGCCCAGGTCGCTGCACATTCAGGATATGCTGTAGTCTTGAATGATATCTCAGAGGAACTGGTGCAAAAAGGCATAAAGGGCATAGAAAAAAATCTGGACCGGGCCCTGGGCAAGGGCAAGATCTCTGAGCAGGACAAGCAGGATATTTTAAACAGGATAGAGCCCAGCGTGGCCCTGGATCCTGCCGGCCAAGCTGATCTGGTGGTGGAGGCGGTAGTGGAGAACATGGATATCAAGGCCAAGGTATTCTCCAGGCTGGACGAGATCTGTCCGGCACAGACTGTCTTGGCCAGCAATACATCTTCTTTGCCCATTACCGGTATTGCCGCGCAGACCAAAAGGCCTGAGCAAGTTATCGGCATGCATTTTATGAACCCGGTGCCTGTGATGAAGCTGGTGGAGATCATCAACGGCCTGGCCACCAGCCAGGAAGCTACTAATACTGTGCGGGAAGTAGCGGAAAAAATGGGCAAGACCACTGTGGAGTGTAGGGATGTGCCCGGGTTTGTGTCCAACAGGGTGCTAATGGTCATGATCAACGAGGCCCTGTTTGAACTCTATGAGGGTGTGGCAGCAGCAGAAGGCATAGACAACATCATGAAGCTGGGCATGAATCACCCTATGGGCCCGCTGGCTCTGGCGGACCTGATCGGACTGGATACAGTGCTTGCCATTTTAAATGTCCTGCAGGAGGGCTATGGTGATCCCAAATACAGGCCCTGCCCCTTGCTTAAATCATATGTCAATGCCGGCTGGCTGGGCAGGAAAACAGGCAGGGGGATCTATGAATACGGCACCTAGACAATGCTTATCTGCGTAGGCAAGTCTTGCTGGCGTGCAGTCCGAATCTTGACTGGTTTGAAGTAAAAGGCTGTTATCTGCAGTCTAAGCAGGGCGCAAACCTGTTCATACGCCCAGGAAAGCCTTAGGGCAGACCAATCAAGCATGCTGCGGGTCTAAAATAATCAGGAGGTTTTGCAGGAGGAAAACATATGTATTTTACTCAAGATTTGCTTGAGAAGTGCAGCAGTCTGCGCAAAAAATGGGAGGATCAGGTCCGAAGGCTGCTGCAAAAGAAAGGGGAGCGCAGACAAAAGTTCAGCACTGTCTCTGATCAGGGGATAAAAAGGCTATACACCCCTGAGGATATCCAGGACCTTGATTTTGAACAGGATATAGGCTTTCCAGGACAGTATCCTTTTACCAGGGGGGTGCAGGTTACTGGCTACCGGGGCAGGCTCTGGACCTATCGCATGTTCTCCGGGATGGGCACGGCCAGGGATACCAACCAGCGCTGGCATATGCTGCTCCAGAATGGACAGACCGGCCTGAGCACTGCTTTTGATTTCCCCACCCTCATGGGTTATGACTCGGATAGCCCCAAGGCCAGAGGGGAGTGCGGCAAGTGCGGAGTTGCCATAGATACCCTGGAGGACTTCAAAATCCTGGTGCAGGGCATACCCCTGGATCAGGTCACTACTTCCATGACCATCAATCCACCGGCAAGCATAATGTGGGCCATGTACTGCGCCTGCGCTGAGCTGCAAGGGGTGTCCCTGGATAAGATCGGGGGCACCATCCAGAATGATATGCTCAAGGAGTTCATTGCCCAGAAGACATTCATGCTGCCTCCTGAGCCTTCTATAAAGCTGATCAGCGATACAGTGGAATTCGGCACAAAATATGTGCCCCAATGGAACACCATCAGCATCAGCGGATATCACATTCGGGAGGCAGGTTCCACTGCAGTGCAGGAACTGGCTTTTACCTTGCGGGACGGCATGGCCTATGTGGAAGATGTCATGCAGCGCAAGGGGCTGCATCCTGATGAATTTGCGCCTAGATTGTCTTTCTTTTTCAATGCCCATATTGATTTTTTTGAAGAGCTTTGCAAGATGCGGGCAGCCAGACGGATCTGGGCGAAAGTTATGCGGGAGCGTTATGGAGCAAAAAACGAGCGCTCCTGGTGGCTGCGCTTCCATACCCAGACTGCGGGCTGCTCACTGACTGCGCAGCAACCTTACAACAATGTGGTGCGCACTGCCTTAGAAGCCTTGTCTGCTGTCATGGGCGGCACCCAGTCCCTGCACACTAATTCCTTGGACGAGGTCTGGTGCCTGCCCACGGATCACGCTGTGCAGATAGCCTTGCGCACCCAGCAGATCATTGCCGAAGAAACCGGAGTAGCCAACACTATAGATCCTTTGGCCGGATCTTATTTTGTGGAGAAATTGACCAGGGAGATGGAAGAGCAGGCCTGGGACTATATTGAAAAGATCGACAACATGGGCGGCATGCTGCAGGCCATAGAACAGGGCTACCCCCAAATGGAGATCGCTGAGGCCGCCTATAAATATCAGCAGCAGGTGGATTCCGGAGAAAAGGTCCTGGTCGGGGTAAATAAATACGTGACTGAAGAAGCTGAGAGCTGCCCGGTTTTGGATATTGATGAACAGGTGGAGCAGGGACAGTTGCAGCGCTTACAGCAGATCAAGGCGCAAAGGGATAACAAGGCCGTAAAAAAGGACCTACAGGACCTGCGCCGGGCCTGTCAAAATGGGGAAAATGTCATGCCTTACTGCATCCAGGCGGTCAAGGACCTGGTTACTGAGCAGGAGATCTGTGATGTGTACCGGGAAGTTTTCGGGGAACACCAGGATCCGGGATTTTTTTGAATCAAGAGGAATAATAAATGTCCAATAGGAAACTGAGGATCTTAGTGGCTAAGCCCGGTCTTGACGGACATGACCGGGGAGCCAGGATCTTGGCCAGGAGTTTTCGGGATGCAGGCTATGAGGTGGTCTATACAGGATGTCACCAGACACCTGAACAGATTGTCTCTGCTGCATTACAGGAGGATGTGGACTGCATTGGACTGAGCTGCCTCTCCGGGGCCCATAAGTACCTTTTCCCCAGAGTAGTGGAGCTGTTAGAGCAGAATGAAGCCGGAGACATAGTGGTCATTGGTGGAGGCATCATTCCCAAACAGGATTTTCAGCCCTTGTACAATGCAGGTATCAAAGAGGTTTTTACTCCAGGCACCCCTGTGCGCGAGATCGTGCAATGGGTTGAAAAACATGTGCAGCCCAAGGCAGAGGTTTGATCCTACACAGGTAAGGCCTGCTTGAGCAGCTTGGCACAGGCTGCAGCCTGTTCTGGAGTGCAGGCCCAAAAAAGACTTTTTCAAGGGACAGGGAAAATGGATCTGGTGCAAAAGGTGAGGTCCGGGGACGTTCGTACTGTCTCCAGGCTGATCAGAAATATAGAGGATAAGCTGCCCAGGGCCAAAGAGGCCATAAAATCCCTGTATCCCTATACCGGCCAAGCCCATGTCCTGGGTCTGACCGGAGCGCCTGGAGCAGGCAAAAGCACTATCAGCAATGCCTTGATTACTGCTTATCGGGCTCAAGGCAAGAGCGTGGGCGTACTTGCTGTGGACCCCAGCAGCCCATTTACCGGCGGCGCTTTGCTGGGGGACCGGGTCAGGATGCAAAAGCATGCAGAAGATAGCGGGGTATTTATTCGCAGTCTGGCCACCAGGGGGGCCCTGGGCGGTCTTGCAGACGCTGTGGATGATGCCATCCATGTCCTGGATGCCATGGGCAAAGAGGTCATTATTATAGAGACAGTGGGCATTGGTCAGTCAGAAGTGGATGTCATGCATAATGCCCAGACAGTGGTCTTGATCTTGACTCCGGGTCTGGGAGACGAGGTACAGATCATAAAAGCCGGTGTCATGGAGGTGGCAGACATTTTTCTGGTGAATAAGGCGGATCAGCCTGGCGCAGCCAGACTGCTGCAGGAATTGGGCAGGGCCTTGGGCATGGCCCAGGATTTCCATGGTGTCTGGAAGCCTCCTATATTGGCCGTGAAGAATATATCTGATTCGCAGCTGTTCCAGGAAAAGCTGCAAGAGGTCCGGGACAAGATAGATGAGCATTACCGGCTTCTGGTGGAGCAAAACATGCTGCAGGAACGTGAAAAACGCAAGTATTTGATGCAATTACGCAATGCCTTGCGGGTCACGCTTTTGGATCCTGTTTTGGAACAGCTTGCAGAGAATAAAGAGCTGGATAAGATGTTGTCCAGGCTGGTCAAAAAGGAGATAGACCCCTATAGCCTGGCTGAAGAGTTGGCTGCAGGCTATTTGGCAGGGCAGGCCACATATAAGGCTGCTGCAGATAGACAGTAATTCAGGCCAAGGACCTGCAGTGATGCATATCAGGTTTTGGATTGATTAGCCTTTGGTGCATTGACTAAAACTTTGACCCCAATCAGGTATAACACAGCTGATTGGGGTTTATAGTCTCTTCCATTGCAGTCCCGGGGTTTCGTTTAGGGCTTGCTCCAAGATAACTCTTTTTTTTGTCCACCCTAGTGTACTGGAAGAAGGTACAGGGCAGGCGAATTTACACGAATGGAGAAATAAAATTTTATGCCCCGACCTGCCCGGTGAAATACTCTTCCACTTCAGGGTAAGCGGCATTGAAATTGGTGAAGATTTGTTAAGCGCATTGAGCAGGGTTTTCCTGTATCAAGTATTGACTCAAAATGCGGGCTCGGTTAATTTAAGCAAAATCCAATTTTAGCTGCAGCTGATAAATTTGGGGCAATGTCTGTATGCCTTTTTATCTCACTTAAGTATCCAGGACCAGGTAGCGAGCCAGTATGCACAATTTTCCTGCCCGGATAGAACTGGTTGAAGTCGGGCCCAGAGACGGCTTTCAAGCTGAAGCAAAAATAATTCCCACCCAGGACAAGATCAATTTCATCCAGGCCCTTATTGGGGCAGGGCTGAAAAAGATCCAGGTCACTTCGTTTGTGAGCCAATCCAAAGTTCCACAACTGGCTGATGCAGAAGAGATCCTAGCTGCTTTGCCCAGGACTCCAGAAACTTGCTTCAGCGCCTTGACCTTGAATGCTCAAGGTGTTCGCAGGGCGTTGCAAAGCAGAGCCGATCAGGTCGAAGTTTCGCTTTCAGCCAGCCGGGAGCATGGCCTGCGCAATACAGGCATGTCCTTGGAAAAGGCCAGGTCTGAGGCCCTGGAGATGGTCAAGCTCTGCCAGGAGAACAATACGCCAGTCAGGGCCAGTATTCAATGTGCATTTGGCTGTGTCTGTGAGGGATTTATTCCAGAACAAAGGGTGCTGGATCTGGCTTTGGAGCTGGCCCGGGCCGGGGTAGAAACTCTGGTTCTCGCTGATACTACAGGCCTGGGATCTCCTGTGTCAGTTGCCAGCTTGCTCTGCAGGCTGCAAATACTGGCTCCTGATATCAGCATTGGATTGCATTTACATGATACCCGGGGACTGGGCTTAGTGAACATGTATTGCGCCCTGGAATATGGGGTGCGAAGCTTTGACACCTCTATTGGCGGCATGGGAGGCTGCCCTTTTGTGACCAATGCCTCCGGCAATGTCAGCAGCGAGGATGCTGCATATCTTTGTCAAAGGCTGGGGGTTCAGACAGGAATAGAGTTGCAGGGCTTGCTGGATTTGACTCAGAAACTTGAGGGTTATTTGGGGCACGGCCTGCCGGCCAAAATCAAGCCCCATACCTGGCAGACCCACTTGGGCTGAAGCAGTCCAGGCAAAACCTAAGGAGGGGGGAATGGATTTTGATCTGAGCAAAGAGCAGGAGATGATCCGCAAAGAGGTCTATAGGTTTGCCAGAAAGGAAATTTTGCCTGTGGCTGCAGAGCTGGATGAAAAAGAGGAGTTTTCCAGGGAACTCACTGAAAAGATGGGCGAGATAGGGCTGTTCGGCATGATAGTCTCAGAGCGCTACCAAGGTCAGGGACTGGATTATCTTTCCTATATCATTGCCGTGGAGGAGCTGGCCAGGGTGGATGGTTCCCAGGCTGCTACAGTGGCGGCTGGCAATTCCCTAGGTATAGGGCCGATTTACTATTTTGGTACAGAGGAACAAAAGAAAAAGTACTTGCCAGCACTGTGCCGGGGTGAAAAACTCTGGGGCTTCGGCCTGACTGAGCCTACTGCAGGTTCTGATGCAGGGGGCAGCAAGACTACAGCTGTCAAAAAGGGCGATCAGTGGGTGCTTAATGGCTCCAAGATCTTTATTACCAATGCAGCCTGCGAAATGACCATGGGTGTTACAGTGCAGGCAGTGACAGGAACCAGGCCAAACGGCAAGCCTGAGTACACATGCTTTTTGGTGGAGCAGGGCACAAAAGGATTCAAGGCAGTGCCCATGCATGGCAAAATGATGTGGAGGGCCTCCAATACAGCAGAGCTGTACTTTGATGATGTCCGGGTGCCTCAGGAAAATATCCTGGGCCAGCAAGGGGACGGCTTCCACCAGATGCTGCAGACCTTGGATGGGGGCAGGCTGTCCATTGGGGCCATGGGTCTGGGCGGTGCCCAAGGGGCCTATGATCTGGCCCTGGCCTATGCCAAAAAAAGGGAGCAGTTTGGACAGCCCATCAGCAGTTTTCAGGCAGTAGCCTTCAAGCTGGCGGATTGCGCCATGGAAATAGAGTGTTCCAGAAACCTTTTATACAAGGCCTGTTGGCTAAGAGACAATAAAAGACCTTTTGCCAAAGAGGCAGCCATGGCCAAACTGTACGCCTCTGAAGTCATGAATCAGGTGGTGAACAGGGCAGTGCAGATCCATGGCGGTTATGGTTTGATGAAGGATTACAGTGTTGAGCGTTTCTACCGGGACCAGAAGCTCCTGGAGATCGGGGAGGGCACTTCAGAGGTGCAGCGCATAGTAATTTCCAGGCATATAGGCTGTTTGACCGCAGGGGGTGCTGGCAGGGCAGCCAACCCGGATGGCGCTGCTTCCAGCTAGCCCTGGCCAGTGCTCAGCAATGTGCAGCACAAATCCAAAAAAAGTTGCATATCAGGGATCAAGCAGCAGGAAATTCAAGAGTAATGAATCAAGGAGGTTGGATGAGCCAGGAAAATCTGTTGGTGCAAGAAAAGCAGGCTACAGCCATTTTGACCTTGAACAGACCAGAGACCATGAATGCCTTTGACTTTGCCCTGCTGCATGCGCTGCAGGCACAAGTCCACATTTTGCGTCAATCAAGGGAGATCAGGGCAGTGATCATTACCGGCGCCGGGGACAAGGCCTTTTGTTCTGGGGCAGATCTCAAGGAAAGGAGGCAGCTCAGCCCGGAGCAGGTCAAGGAATATATCTACACTATTCGTAATCTGTTTACTGCAATAGAAAACCTGAACAAGCCGGTAATCGCTGCAGTGAATGGGGTGGCCCTGGGTGGTGGTACAGAACTGGCCCTGGCCTGCGACATTCGTTATGCTGCAGAGCAGGCCACACTGGGCTTGACAGAAACCAAACTGGCTATAATTCCAGGGGCTGGAGGGACCCAAAGACTACCCAGGCTGGTGGGCCGCAGCAGAGCCAAAGAAATGATCTTCACCGGGCGCAGGATAAAGGCCCAAGAGGCCGAGCGCATAGGACTGGTCAACGCGGTCTGCCCTGATGGGCAATTGCTGGAAATATGCATGGAGACTGCGGCTGCTATTTGTGAAAACGGACCCGTGGCAGTACAGCAGGCCAAATATGCCATCAATGTCGGGTTGGAGACGGATATAAGCACGGGGCTGGCAGTGGAGTCCAATGCTTATTGGCTGACCATACCGACCGAGGATAGGCTGGAGGGCTTGGCAGCATTCCGGGAAAAGAGAAAGCCGGTTTATCAGGGCAAATAAATGCGGTGCAGGAATCAGAAGCATCCTGTTCAAGCATAAGCTAATGGCTTGCATTTATTTTCTTGAGAGTTCAAAGTTCAAGGTTCAACCTTCAAGGTTAAGGCAATAAATTCAGGCCGATAAGACAAATACGAGCTCAGACAGTTAGATACTTGAATATAGCTAATAAAAA
>CAZLUR010000025.1:0-24833 GCA_964562725.1 uncultured Desulfohalobiaceae bacterium
TGCTCCATCCGCTGCCCGAGTGACTACATGGACAAACAGGCAATTTCCATGGCAGGCTCCTTTCAGCCTGCAAGATTGACCAGGCTTGGCCTGGCACACCAAAGGGCGCGAAGGAAGAAATTTCTGCCTGCGGGGAAAGCCGCAGGCAGAAAACTTGCCAACCCTTCGGGTTAAGGGGGTTGGGGTTTTTCATCAGCCAAAGGCTGAAAGCGTTTTTTGCCCGCTGTCCACTCAGCAGTGAAAAATCTATCTTCTTCTTTGTGTCTCTTACTTTGCGTGCGACGAGGCGTCTGTAAAAGTCCTGGTTGATTCCTTTCATTAGTGCTCTACTCTACCGCCTTGGCGGTTAGATTCTTCTTTTTGAACCGCTAAGGCACACAAGTTAAACCTGTCTGCGATGGAGACTGCGTCGCATCATCCCTGCCCGATGACAATATTATCGCAGCTGGATAGTGCGTGCTCCCGGGTATAGGCCCAATAATAAAATTCTTCCATTTTTTGGGCGAACTCTTTTCCGTTCATGAGCGAAGAAGAGGCCAGGGAATCGCGCATGCCTGCCCGGAATTGGGCCATAACCCGAGGCGAGCCGGCCAGTTTGCGGGCCAGTTTTAGATAATTGTCTTCACTGTCAGCTACAAGCTGGTCCAGGCCCAGGTGCTGCAGGATGCTGGCCCCTACCCGTCCGGCATGCCTGTCGCCCTTGAGGCTGATCACAGGCACTCCCATCCATAAGGCCTCGAAGGTGGTGGTGGTCCCGTTATAGGGAAATGGGTCCAGGCCTATATCTATGCGGTTGTAAGCATTAAAGTGTTCGAACTTGGAGGGGTAGCGGCTTAATATGTCTATACGCCTGGAAGCGACACCATGCTTGGCAAACTGTTTGAGGATCTTGTCCGCAGTTTTGGAATCATCCATAAAGATGCTCTTTAAAATCAGATTCGAATTGGGCACATAGCGCAAAATGGCTGCCCAGAGCTCTATGACCCCGGCATGCATTTTGGCCAGGTTATTAAAGGAACCAAAAGTAACGTAGCCGTTTTGCTCAAAAGGCAGAGGACCGACTTCAGGCGTCTCAGAATCTGGCTGAAAACAAAGAAAGCCATGAGGCAGGCGGACAAGTTCCTCGCTGTGATAGGCTTCTTCACCTTCAGGGTCTGCGATTATATCTGTAATGCGGTAGTCCATGGCCTCCAAGCCGGTGGTGTTGGGATAGCCCAGCCAGGAGACCTGGATCGGGGCCGGCTTGGCGGCAAATGCCAGCAGCCGGTTCTGGCCGGTATGTCCGGCCATGTCCAGCAGGATGTCGATGCCGTCATCATTGACGCGCCGGGCCAGTTCAGTATCTGATAGATCCGAGACTGGAATCCAGTGATCCACCAGTGTCTGGATCTGTTTGGATACAATGTCCTCTTTTCGCACGTCAGAGTAACAGAAGATCTCAAACTCCCGGCGGTTGTGGTGAGCCAGCAAGGGCTTTGCAAAATAACTCACAGAGTGCTGGCGAAAATCCGGGGAGACATAACCTATGCGGATGCGCCGGCCTGACTCCCGCCAAGAGTGGTCAAAACGCAGTACTTGGCCGGCATGCACATTATCCCAGTCGCAGTGCAGACGGAAAACGTCCTTTTTACTGATGCCCTGCAAATAGTTCAGGTCCAAAAGCAGGTTGGAGAGGTATAAGGCAGAGCTCTTCCGCAGTTCAAAGGCGTCCCTGTGGGCCTTCATGGCCTGGGAAACCCGGCCCTGGCGCAGATAGGCCAGGCCCAGATTGTTCATGATGTGCGGGTTCTCAGGGTCTAGTTCCAGGCCCAGGCTGTACTGTTCAATAGCGTCCTGAAGCAAGCCGGCCTTGAGGTACAGGTCAGCCAGCCGGGCATGGGAGGGCACGTCCTTTTTGCCTTGCTGCAGGGAGCTTTCCAGGGCCTGCATGGCTTCCTTCTCCAGGCCCAGGTCGGAAAGGACCAGGCTCAGCTCCCTATAGGCCTCGTCGAAGCGCGGATCCTGGGTCACAGCCTCGCCCAGAAAGACCAGGGCTTCCTGGTGCCGGCCAAGCTGGCGCAGGAGCTGTCCGATGTTCTTGTGGGCTGTTGTGTTTTGGGCGTCCTGGACAATGGCTTTGCTCAAGACTTTCACGGCCTGGTCCTTGCGGCCCAGCTCGGACAATACAGCTGCATAGTTGTTCAAGGCCTGGGAATAGCCGGGGGCAAGCTCCAGGATCCGTGAGTAGGTGGCCTCAGCCTGATATAGATCCCGTTTTTCGTGCTGCAGACAGGCCAAATGGTACAGGGCCCGGGGCTCCTCCGGCCGGAACTTTAGGCTTTGCTGCAATAGATCCGAGGCCTGGGAATAATCTTTTTGCTGCAGTGATATCACGCCCAGCAAGTGCAGGGCATCAAAATTGTGCGGGTCATGCTGCAGGATCTGCTGATACTTAACAGCAGCCTGCTCCAGGCTACCGGCCTGGTGCAGGGCTACAGCCCGAGATAATATTTCAGAACTGGACATGGTGTATTATCCTATTGATGATTTTGTTTTGACTGATGGTTCAGTTCAGCTAAATATGTATGATGGGCTGCTACATCCGGTTCCAGCTGTATAAGCTTCTGCATGGTCTGTCTGGCTTGATCAAACAGGTTGGATTCTTTCTGGATCCGGGCCAGGGCATATAAGGCCACTTTTTCCTGTCCATCTAGTGCCAATGCTTGTTCAGCCCAGCCGGCTGCCTGCTCTAGATTGCCCAAACGGACCTGGCATTCAGCGCATTTGCCCAGAATATTGGCATCCCGGGGTGACAGTTTTGCGGCCCGCTCCAAGGCCTGGGCTGCCTCCTGCAAAAACCCTCTGGCTTCCAGAAGCATGCCCAGGCTGGTTTGGGCCTCGCTGTGAGCAGGGTCCAGATCCAGGGCTTTGCGCAAGGCTTGTTCAGCCTGGGCATAATCCTCCAGAAAATAGAGGCAGACTCCAAGATTGCATTGATATTCCGCCTTTTCCGGGTTTAACTCTACTGCGGTCTGAAAGAGCTCGGCTGCCACATAGGTATCCTTGGTCTGCAGGGCCACCAGACCCAACAGGTTATAGGGTTCCGGCCGGGCGGTATCAGCCTGCATGGCCTGCAGATAACAGCTTTTGGCCTGTTCCAAAAGTCCCTGCTGGTGCAGGCTGCGGCCTTGACTGGTCAAAGAGGCGTTTTTGCTGGCTCTAACATCAATTGTATTATGCATGTTTTCCTCCAAAGTAATAGCTGGTCTTTGGGCCTTAATAAACTATTTATTATCTTCGACAGCCCGGAAGGGAATGTTTAGAGTTTCAAGCCGGGCTCGAAAAAATTTGCCGGCCAATGAAGATTGAAGTTATGTCAAAAAATTATCATCAAAGAGTTAAAGTTTGCCTGGCAGCTGTCCGAAGAAAGAATAACAGGTTAAAACATCTAAAAGATATGCAAAGGAGGTGATGCAGGATTGGAATAGCTAAAGCAAGAACTATACCAAGGTGTGTAACAGGCAAACATTTTTTAAACCCAGGCAAGGATGCCGGAACAAAAGTAATTCAAGGAGGAAACCATGGCAATTTCCATTAACACCAACATTGCGGCCATGCAGGCCCAAAACAGCCTGAACACGGTAAACAAAGCCCTGAATCAGAATCAGGAGCGCCTGGCTTCAGGCCTGCGTATTAATTCAGCTGCTGACGATGCTGCCGGGCTGGCGATTTCCGACCGGATGACCGCCCAGATCCGGGGCATGAACCAGGCGGTGCGCAATGCCAACGACGGCATCTCCATGGCCCAGACCGCAGAAGGCGGGCTGCAGGAGATCACCAACATCATGCAGCGCATGCGCCAGTTAGCAGTGCAGTCTTCCAACGAAAGCAACACCCAAAGCGACCGGGCCTCCCTGGATCAGGAATTCCAGTTCTTGAAAGCTGAGCTGGACCGGATTGCAGATTCCACCACCTTTAACGGCAAAGCCTTGTTGGATGGCTCTCTGGGAGAGACTAATTACCAGGTAGGACCAGATACCGGTGTGGACCAGACCATCTCAGTGAACATGGGCCAGGCCATGCGCAGCGGGGATATCGGCAATTTCGCCACTGAGGATTATTATCTGACCAATCGGTTGAGTGGTGCTACCGCAGGAGACTTTACTGATGCTTTTAAGGCTCTGCAGGGAGCAGCCGGCACTGCCGGCGGCGGAACAGCAGGAGGTATTGATATTGGCGATGGCTACCTGGCCATTAACAGTGTGGATATTGATCCCAGCAATGTATCAGTAGAGTTGACCAATGGTGCCAGCTCAGGTGATTCCGTAGCTTCCAATACCGATGCTGCCGAGACTCAGGGGCTGGGTTCGGGTAGTGCCTATGTGCTGGCCCAGGCCATTAATAATGCAGACGCTGGGGTCACAGCTACAGCCAAGAATGCTACAGCGACATTTAATGCAATTGAGTTGGATGTAGCTGGGACCACATCAAGTCATAGCTATGACTTGGAAATCAATGGACAGCAGATTCTGTCCGGCAGAACGGAAAATATGTCCGCATCTGAGCTGGCCAGCGTAATTAACGATTACACTGACAAGACAGGAGTTACTGCTTCTGCTGATTCCAGCGGAAATCTGACCCTGACCGGACAGGATGGCAGGAACATCAATATTGCAGAGCAGTTTGGGGCCACAGGTACTGGACAAGTAGGCTTTTTTGAAACCGGTGCTGAAGGAACAGGTGGAACTAATGTTCATGCTGTCAGCTACCGGGGCGCAGTAATGCTTGAGGCTGATCAGAACTTCGAACTGACTGTAGATAACGGGGGCAATCATTTTGTCTCAGGCGAGACCATGAATACTTTGGAAGACGAGGTTTGGGAGGTGACCGGTGGTGGTTTTGACGCTGCTACAACCGCCGGTTCCCATCAAACCACTGTAACTCAGCTTGGCGGATCCGACATTGCCACCAGGGACGCAGCCCTGCAGGCCATAAACCACATTGACTCTGCCATTGACGATGTAGACTCGGTGCGGGCTGAGCTTGGTGCTGTGCAGAATAGGTTCGACAACACCATAGCCAACCTGGAGAATGCCTCTCAGAACCTGAACGAGGCGCGTTCCAGAATTCAGGATGCGGATGTTGCCAAGGAGGCCGCGGAAATGACGATGAACAATGTACGCAGGCAGGCCTCTTCCGCAGTCTTGGCCCAGGCCAACATGCAGCCGCAGCTGGCCTTGCAGCTTTTGGGCCAGTAAAGGCGTTTCAAGACCCAGGTCAGACCTGAGCTGGCAATAGCAAAGATAAGGTCCGGAGCTGCCAGCTCCGGACCTTATCTCACTGAGCATGGAACAGCAATAACAAGGAGCCCCTAGTATGGCTGAGATATCAACAATTTCCTGGCAAAAGCAAGAAGTGTCCCAGGTGGAGCAAGTGCAGCAAAGCAGGCCTTTGGCCCGGGGCAGGGAACAGGATTTTACTGAAAAAGGTCAACAACCGACTTGGCAGGTCAATAAGCCCCAAGATAGTGAAGAAGTCAACCAGATTGCCAAATTGAGAAAAGAGGAAATGAACTCTATTCGGGAGAACATCAATGTCGCCCTGGAGCCTATCAATGTCCGGCTCAATTTCAACGAAGATGAAGACAGCGGCAGGATGGTGGTCAAAGTGATCAACAGCGAAACCGAGGAAGTCATACGCCAGATTCCGCCCGAAGCCATGCTGAAAATGGCGCAGAGGATGGAAGAATTGACCGGTATCCTCGTGGATATCTGGAGGTAAGCCATGTCCTTAGGCAGTATCAGCAATTTCTGGTTGGACGGACGGCCCAGTGGCCTGCCTGAGAATATCGAGGATCAGATGGCTGAGGTACGCTGGAAGCAAAAGGTGGAGCCCATTACAGCAAGTATCGAAGAGGCCAAGTCCTTAAAACAGACCCTGACCAATTTCAGCACTGTGCTCTCCAAGCTTGTGCAAACCATTGATCCCCTGACCTCAGCCCGGAATTTTGAGACCAATACTGCTACCTCCAGTGATACTGCAGTCTTGGGTGTCAGCGCAGACAGCAGCGCAGTGCGCGGCAGCTACGACATAGATGTCAGCGCATTGGCCAGGGCACATACCCACAGTGTGGGTGTGGATCAGGGGCTGGATGATGATTCCGATCCTTCCTTGATCGCCAGTGACATGCAAATTTCATTTTATCACCAGGGTCAGGAGTTTTCCTATACAACCGACAGTACAACTACTCTGCAGAGCCTGGCCGAGAGCATCAACCAGGATCTAAACGGGGTGCGGGCTACTGTGAATAATACCGGCACCGAGGATAATCCAGAATATTCTCTGATTTTGAAAAGTGAAAACACAGGAGCGGGATCGAACCTGATCACAACAGACGGCCAGGAGGAAAACACGGGCGTACTGATCACCGATACCCTGGGTACCGGGCGGACCAACCTGTTTGAGGTCGGCACGTTTGAGCAGACAGAAACCCAATCCGGAACCAATGCCCAGTTCAGTGTAGACGGGGTCTATTATGACCGAGCTGTGAACCAGGTCTCTGATGTGATTGAAGGAGTAACTCTGGAATTGAAAGACGTTGGCAGCAGCGACCTGCAAG
The DNA here is from genome assembly GCA_964562725.1 of uncultured Desulfohalobiaceae bacterium. GTDB lineage: Bacteria > Desulfobacterota > Desulfovibrionia > Desulfovibrionales > Desulfothermaceae > CAZBUB01. Next base: position 6,599 of record CAZLUR010000025.1, read on the forward strand.
TAGTTCAGGATACAGAGTCCCTGACCAATATGGTTTCCAATTTTGTGCAATTATATAATGCTGCCAGAGGGTATATCGATGATAGGACAGCCTATGATGAAGAGAACGACGAGGCTGGCCCTTTAATGGGCAGTTCCCTGGCCCTGGGTGTGGAACGCAAGCTGGCCAATCTGATCCAGGCCCCGGTATCCAGTTCAGGAGATTATTCTTATTTATCAGAAGTGGGCATAACTGTGCAGCGGGATGGAAGCCTGAACTTTGACCAGACTGCTTTTAGTCAGGCCTTAAGCACAGATCCGCAAGGGGTGCAGGAGCTGTTTACCGGAGAAAATGGCGTGACCCAGAAAATGAAGACAGCAATGACTGCTTATACCGAGACCTATGATGGATTGATCACTAATAGGATCAAGACCGTGGAAAATAATATCAAGTCTCTGCAAACAAGCCGGGAGGATGCAGAACAGAATGTTCAGCGTTATCTGGAAAGGACAGTTGCTAAATTTTCAGCAATGGAAAATGCCATCAAGCAATACCAGGGCATGCAGGACCAGATTGATTCCATGACCGAGAACTGGAAAATGATGTATAAATAAGTAATACTGCAGGGACAACTGATGCTGATTATCAGCAAAGAGTGCTAGTGTTCTGTGTTTCCTCAAATGTAGTAAATAAGAACCCTCCCCTGGCCCCTCCCTACTGCCCAAAGCGGCAGCAGGGAGGGGAAATATAAACGGGTGGGCTCTATCTGAACTGCCCAAAGCGGTAGCAGGGAGGGGAACCATAAACGAGTGGGCTCCATCTGATAAGTGATGATTAAAATGTGGCTAGGCACTAAAGTTTGGAGATAAAGAATAAAAAAACCAGGATGCATTTATGATTACTCGCTATAATTCCTATCAACAAAAGCAGGTTTTGGAAGCTGCTCCTGAAGATATTCTCTTGCAGTTACTCCAGGGCGCTATTGTCCGTCTGAAACAGGCTCAAGATCTGTTCAGCAATGAAAAAAAGGGCCGGGCCAGAGAGCGCAGGCAGCGGGCCTATGCCATAATTGCCTATTTGGACGGCATCCTGGACCGGAAAAATCAGCCGGAGATCTCTGCAGAGCTGGAAGCCCTGTATGCCTATATGCTGCGGGAGATCAGCGAATCTACCCGCAAGGATGATTTTGAGCGTCTGGGCAACGTACAAGAGGTATTGAGCACTGTGTATGAAGGCTGGAAGGAGGCAGTGGCTGAATACAAAAAAGAGCAAAAGACTCAACAGGCCGAGGTTTACTCCAGGCAGGAGGAGCAAAAGCTGGCCCAGGTGGGGTGAAGACAGAGGACAGAGGGCAGAGATCCGAGGTCAGAGGTCAGCGGACAGAAGGCAGAGGACGGAGGGCGGAGAGAGGAGGAGGGAGGACTGAGGGTAGGAGGGTAGAGAAAGTAAAGACTCTGGTTCGGCGTTTGAGCTTGATGGAGCTGGATTAGAGTTTTTTAGATTGTGGGCTGAATTGCTTATGGACGGTGAGCTGAATGAAATGGTTTTCCCTGCCCAGGGCAGCGGATTTTTGGCCCTGGACAAAGATAAGGACGGGAAAATCAATGACGGCAGCGAGTTGTTCGGCCCGAGTACCGGCAATGGATTTGCAGAATTGGCTCAGTATGACCAGGACGGCAATGGCTGGATAGATGCCAGGGATGATGTATTTTCTGAGCTGCAGATCTGGAGCAAGGGGCCAGACGGTGAAGACCGATTGGTGGGTTTGGGCAAGGCCGGTATTGGGGCCATTTATCTGGGCAGTATTCAATCGGATTTTATGATCAAGGAAGCCGGCTATCAGGATTTGGCCCAAGTCAAAAAGACCGGGATTTATGTTCTGGCAGATGGTGCTGTGGGCAGCATACAGGAGATGAATTTCTCAGAAGCTAAGCAAATGTTTTGAGGAATCAAAATCTGATTTTTTAATAATTCAAGCGTATGGAAGTTGCAAAGTGTTTGCATTGTCTGTTAGTGTTGGTTTGCAATTGCTGTAAAGGTGAAGAAAAGTGCAAAATTAACACCAGCCATTTTATTGACAGCCAATGCTTACACTTCAGGATCTAGCCAGCATAACTGATTCGCGTAAAGTCCGGTTGCAGGCCATGCTCAGGCAGGGCCAAACACATGACTATTTTGGTACTGCCAGAATTTTGACTCCAGCAGGAGAAGACCCACAGGTCCGGGTCAAGCTAAACGGGGTCAGCGGCAAAGATCGTCCTTCAGCCCGGGCTATGGACCCAGAGGGTAAATTTTACATCCGTTTGGGCTTGGGCAGCAGGGCAGTGAAGCTCAAGATGGACCTGCACAAGGTGGAGTCTGACGATCAGGCCCTATTCCTGCCCCAGGAGATTGAAGAGCAGGAGCAAAATAGAGCTTACTTCCGGGTCCAGACTTATTTTCAGGCCAAAATCAGCCTCAAGCAGGACCAAACTTCACAACCTCCCTTCCAATCAGGCTTAGTCCTGAATATCAGCGGGGGAGGGCTCTTGATGCGCACCACAGAGCATTATAAACCCGGGACCGGGCTGGAAGTTGAATTCGGACTGGAAGTCAATGCACAACATGTTTTTATTTTGTGTTCTGCTACTGTGATGCGCTGCACAACCGCAGGCCAGAAGGGATATGAAACTGCTCTAAGCTTTGACGACCTATTGGAGGAACAGCGGGATCTCATCATGGCTTATTGTTTTGCAAGGCAAAGGGAAATACTGCGGGATAAGGTGCAGACCAAAGATTATGAATAGGTTATAAACATGTACTGGCTGTCAACCCCACCCAAGTTGGTCTACAAATCAGCAGTGTTCTCTGTCATGCACTGGCCCTGAAAAATGTTGATGTAGCCCAACAGTACAGCGAGAGCCTGATTTTAGTCATTCCAGCCAAGGCAGGCATGACTTGCAGGCGGTAATTGAGTCATGCAAATTCCATCAACTCCGCCTCCAGGCCTGACCTTGACCTTGCAGCCATTGGCCCAGGCCGCACCAAGCCAGAATACAGGGCTGGGCCTAAGCCTGCGACCGTATCAAATTGTGCAGGCCTCAGTGGTCAAGGGCGGGCTGGACAAGGCTGAACTGGAACTGGGCCGGCACCGGTTTCAGGCCTTGAGCAAGGTGCCTTTGAGCACAGGCCAGCGCATCCAGGCCCAGGTCATGTCCACCAGTCCCTATATAGAATTGCGCCTGATGGACAGAAACGCCCTGATGCTCATGTTCTCTTCCCTGCACCATATGGGCCAGGCCTTTGATTTGGGCGGCATCCTGTCCAGGATTGCCTTGAACCAGTCTTTCTTCGGCCAGGGCTGGGCCCAGAGCTTACGTCAGGTCCTGGGCCGCTCTGCCGAACTTCTGCCCAGCAATGGCCAGCAACTGAGCGGTAAAATACTGGCTTCTTTGACCAGGTTTCTGGGGCTGGATATGGAGAGGCAGATCATGCGCAATAACCCTGACCAGGCAGCAGCCAGGCTAAAGAGCGCCCTGTTGGCCTTGAGTAGGGATCAAGGCCAGGAGCAGGAAGTGCGCCAACAGGCGCAAAGGCTGGTCAGCCATTTGGAATTATTTCAATTCTGCCGGATCAGGATGTGGGAGCAGGGCCTGAACTGGCTGCCTCTGCCTTTGCCTTTTTTAAAGCAGGGCTATCTGCTCTGGGAACGTGGTCGGGGCGGTGCTGACCAAGAAGGGGATTATAAGGGGCAAAACTTGAGACTGGTTCTGGAAATGTCCAGCCTGGGCAACTTGGATCTGGGTCTATATTATTTGCCTCCAGGTCTAAAAGTGATTATCGGCTGTGAAAGTCCAGAGGTAGCTGCTGTTCTGGAAAGCGCCCAGGCAGATTTTATACGCTCCATAACTGCTCTACCAGTGCTGGATTGTAAAGTCGTGCTGGGAGCTGATGATCCTGCTCAAATTTTGCTCCGCCTGGCTGTGGATGATAAAGAGCAGGTATTTCAGGTCAGGGTCTGAATGGGCCGGGCAAGATCAGTATAACCTATCAACCAGCCCAAAATTCACATGTAAGCCTGGACCTCTTAATCCCCTCCTTGGCAAGGAGGGGCAGGGGTGGTTGGGATTAAGATTCATCAACCTATCAACCACCCCTTAATCCCCTCCTTGGTAAGGAGGGGAAATATGAGAGGGTGATTTTTTATTGTCTGAGATCAAATTATGCAAAAGAAGCGAAAAGGGGCAGTAGCCCTGGCATATTCCCGGATCAGGGATGATGCTCCCAAAGTGGCAGCCAGCGGCCAGGGGGCAGTGGCAGATAAAATCCTGGCTATAGCCAGGAAGGCTGGTGTCCCTGTGCGGGAAGACCCGGATCTGTTGGAGGTCCTGGCCCAGGTGCCTGTAGGCCAGGAGATTCCGCCGGAACTGTATCAGGCTGTGGCTGAGATTCTGGCTTTTATCTACCGGGTGAATACGCAGTGCAGCAACAAACAAGACATGTCAAATCTTTAATCCGGGCAGTAGAATATGCCTAATCTTTTTAAGTTTATTATCCTTTTGGCCTGTCTTGGGCTCATAGCAACGGGCGGGGCGGGCATGGCTGACCAGGCTCAGGAACCAGGCTGGTCAAACTGGGATCAGGAGCATGCAGTGGCCCGTGAAGAAGACTGGCTGGTGATCAAGGATCCAGCCCAAGGGCTTTGTTATATCAAGCAGGGTTATTTAGGCCAAAGGATGATGGATCTTGAATTGGACGAACATGGTGCTTTATGCCTCTGGGGGCCTTTCTCGCCTGTTGCTGTGGATGTGCAGGTGCAGTATCAAATTGATCACCGCGGGCAGGAGCGGTTCATAGCCAGGCAAGTAAGCAATGGATTGCGGCTGCCTGATGATCTGATCCAGGAGATGCAAAAAGGCTATGTTTTAACTGTCAAGGTCGAAAGCCTGGATCCTGAGCAGGAATTGGGTACTGTACCAGAACAAGAGTTCAGCCTGCTGGGATTTCTGGCAGCCACAAAAGTCTTGGATACCCAAAAATGTCCATGACAGTAAAAGGCTTTACTGCACAGCTTGGCCCAACATGTGTTTATGTGTTTTTTCAACAACTTGAGCTGGGTCAGCAGGGGTGGTTAATATATCTTTGACCCCATAGCGCACAGCCTGGAGGACCTTGGCTTTGGTCCATTCTGGGCCGGCAATAATCAAGGGGCAGCGGCCTTTAAGCATGGAACGCACCTTGATCAAACTAGCCAGGGATTTGTCGTCAATCTTTTTGAGTACTAAAAAAGCCCCGAGTACGTTATAGGATTGCAATCGTTCCCGCATCTTGTCCCGCACTTTAAGTTTAATCAGCTCCACGCCCTCTGCTTCTAAACTGCTGGAAAAAAACTGGGCCTGCTGGCTATCCTCGCTGATGACAGCTATCGCTGGCTGACCTCCTCCTCCGACCTGGCCTTGAATATGGATTGTGCCCGGACTTTTTGCAGAGGCCTGCCCTGAGGTACCGCTGGATGGATTTTTTTTCAGATTCTCCACGTCCTGCATGGACATGCTGACCAGGTCAGGAGGTATCAGAATATGCATCTGGTCCAGGCTCTGGTTGCCCAGGCGCATCTGGTAGGAGGCCAGGAAATATTCTGCATCAGGAAATGGTTCCAGAGAAGAGATATCCACTTTGGTGGGGGCCACATTGCTCATGCGGTCTTTTTTCAGGCGCAGTTTGCTTGGAAAGAATTCGCCAAAGGCATGGGAATAGGCCCCGGTCAAGATGTTTATAACTTCGCCAAAAGCATCTTCTTCATCTTCCCGGAGCTGGCCGCTTTTGATCTTTTTGGAAATTTCATCCTGGGGCAGCATAATCAGAGTCCCGCCCAGGGTGATGGCATCAGAAAGAGTCATGACTGAAAAGGCTGTCCCGTACTTATCACCAGAGACAGCCAGGTTGGTGACTATGACCCTGCTTTGAAACTGGCTCAAAAAATCCTGCTTACTGATGATCCGGCTCAGATAGTCGTATAGCTCAAAGCTTTCCCCCAGCAAGCCTCCAAGTTCTTCTTCCACCTGGTAGGAGGCATGCAACAAAGTGGTCTGCAGGATATGGATATTTACTGTGCGGGCTTTAGATGTTTCCTTTGCAGGTTCGGCTGCAGGCGAAGTTTCCGCCTCGGGCTCTGCTGGGGCCTCTTCTTGGGCAGGTTCAGCTGAATCTAGCTCTGCAGGCTCCTTTTGAGCAGTTTCCTGTTCATTTGCTGCTTTTGTTTCTTGTTCCCCAGACTGTTTGTCAGCAACCAGAGCAGCCATCTCTTCCTGTTTAATGTTCAACCCATCATTGTCGTCTTCTTCCAGTTCAATTTCCTCGCTTTGAAAAAGACTAAGGGGCAGCAGGACCAGGGCCCGGCCTATAACCCTCTGATTTAAGATCAAATCCGCACTGATCTGCCAGGCAGGCTCAGAAAGAAACCTGGGCAGGTGTTGGTTCTCCTGGACAGGGTCCGGCAGGTGCTCGCGGTCACTGACTGCCAGTTCAAATTGGATGTTTTGGTTCTGAATCAGGCTGTCCACCAAGGTTTGGGCTGAAACAGCCACCAGATCTTCCACAGCCTGGGCTCTGGCCTCATCCAAGACCTGGATTTGCTCCTGGTCTGGTTGATCAGCCTGGCCATAGCAGGAGGCGTCGGCCAGGCTGCAAGCCAGATCTGCCTCAAAAGGCAGATGAATGGAACCATTGAGCAGGCCAGCAGAGCTTAAGCTGATCAGCAGTCCAGGCCCTGCAGGCTCAAAGCTGGTTATAGGGCTGGTGCCGATATACTCCAAACTAAGGTCTTGAGCTATGCGCAGCGAGGCTGCTTCAGCCAAGGCTGGCAGCAAGTCCGATATCCAGGCCTCCCAGTTTTGGATTGGTGGGTGGCTTGGGATCTCAGATAGTTGAGGGTTGGTGTTTGTTTCGCTGTCTGTGCTGGTCATTGATCATTGCGTTTGATTTGCAGTTCCACAAAGAATTGGCCGGAACTGATGTTGAAGGGTACAATCACCTGATGGGCCTGGCTAAAGTATTTTACAGTATAGTCCCCATGAAAGACCGAGGGCAGCGAGAGCTGGATGTCCTTACCGTTCGGGGACAGGGCAGGCTTGACAGACCCACCGGTCATGTTGGCCAGCTCGCTGATGGCATCTTTGACATCATCATCGATGCCTTCAATTTCCATACCCAGAAAGTCCTGAGTAATACCGATGGCTACTTTTTCCGGGGCATGGATGGCCAGCATGCCCTGATAGAGTCCAGCCAGACCCACAATACCCGAAACATAGCGGGTGAAATCCCGCAAGGGTTCGGGCAGGGGGTCACCGACATGAATCTCGGCCATGATCATGGTCTCATAGATCTCTGTAGTGGCCTGGATCACAACCTGGGCCAGTGAAGCTTGGTCAATCGATTGCACGCAGTCCTCCTGGAATTAAAGTAAAGGTTCAAGAACTTCTTCCACCTGGTCGGCAGTAAACGGCTTTTTAATGCTGGCAGAGGCCCCGTGTGATCTGGCCTCCTGAACCACATCCACTGATCCGCCTTCTGTGGTGATCATGACTACAGGGATATCCTTGATAGCCTGGTTTTTGCTTTTTTCCTTCAAAAAGGTGATCCCGTCCATATTGGGCATATTAATGTCGCAGAGTACCAGGTCCGGCTTGTTCTGGCCCAGAAAGTCCAGTGCGGCCTGCCCATCTTCTGCTTCAGAGATGGAGTCGAAGTTGATACCAGCCTGGCGCAAGGTACGGGCAATAATCTTGCGCATAGTCTTGGAATCATCCACAATTAATACAGATTTGGACATTTATTCCTCCTTGTTTAATTTGTTTATCTGGCAAACACAGGGTATGCAAACATATGGCCAATTTATAATCAAGCCCAGGCTGAGCTCACGCTGACTGGATATTATTCAGAATGTTTATTGTCTGCTTAGTGTTTTGTCAATTTATTGACATGGCAGCAAAGTCAGCAGGAATGAAGCTGGGCTGCTAAATTCCGTTAGTTCCATATCTTGCAGTTTACTCTTACCTGACAAAGACATGCCTTTTTTGCCTGCCCCGAATTCAATCTATTATTCTTAATGGGCCATATTCAAGGCTCAACAGCTCTTGGCCCTGATTTTGCTAGTTTAGGGTCAGCCCCGCCTCTGGCGGCGGCCGCCAGTTTGATCGAGTATGAAACTTGCTGACGTCTTTCTCCGTCATTGCCCGGCCCGGCACTCACTTACTGGATGGATGTGGGTCCTTGTTTGATAGAGCTGAAACTATAAGTGAGTGCCGGGCAATCCAGTGGAAATTCATGCTATCCGGTCTGGGTTCCCGCCTGCGCGGGAATGACGGACTAAGCAGGGTCTAGTGTCATGCCAGAAGGGCCAAGCCAGTCTGTTTCTGCTTACAGATCAGGCCCTAAAAGGCATTACAAGTATTTGTCGTCTGTTTTCAGAAAATGTTTATTTTTAATCCCCCTGAAGAGCGATAATGCACCAAAAATTTTATTTTTTGCTTTGCCTGGCAAAAGCTGCAAAAAATCTGATGCCCAAACTCAGAAGGCAGGACCCCAATTCTAAATCCCTGGTTTGTCAGCCCTTTGCTTTGTGTACCTTGTGGGCCTGGTCTGCAAAAGCAATTTTTGGCCAGGGCATGCTGCTCTGTGGTCTATTTCTTATGAGTACTACTGCCCAGGCCCAGGAGCAGGCCAAATTATTGTCCATGGTCAAGTACCCTGATCTGAGCAGCACCAGGATATCTGTTCAATGTACAAAAGTCCCTGATTATGAGCTCAACACAAACGGCCAAAAAGTGGATCTAATCCTGAAGCAGGTCGAGGTCAGCGAAAGCTTCGAGCTTCTGTCCTCTGACGGGGATATTGTAGATTCTTTGGTGGCCAGGGATGGTGAGTCTGTGCTGCTCTCTCTTCTCTTGCGCCGTCCCCCAGAACGTGTCGAAGTAATGACACTGGACAATAACGAAATCCAGCTTGAACTCTTCTGGGTTGATTCCCTTCAAAGATCCAGGCCTGCAATAACCGATGATCCTGGTGGAATGCTGAGTATGATGGCCCAGGATACAATTGCCGGACGTTTTTTAAGTTCTCCATATTCCGGGCGCTGGCATCAATTTTTCAGCGAATACGAATCCATGCTGCAAATGGACCTGCCCCTGCGTTTTAGCCGTCAGCAGTATCCAGTGGCAGTGCGCAATGTGTGGAATACAGGTCTACCCAGAGTAGCCTTGGATCAGGCAGCCAAAGGAGAATGGATGTCGGCCTTGGAAGTGGTCGGAGAGATGCGGGCAGGGAGCAAGCCTGCTTATAATGGATTGATTGCCGAGTTTCTGCTCAGATCCGGCCGGATTGATCAGGCCAGAGAAGTGATTGAGTCCGTTTTTGTTTCAGCTAAGGACCAAGAAGAGCTCAGCGCCCGTCTGCATTTATTGCGGGCCTATATCTTGCTTGCTGCCAAACAGCCTTATTTGGCTTATTGTCATATTTTTTCCAGTCCCAGACCGAAAGATCTGGATGAATTATCAGAACAATACTGGATAATGCTGCAGGTGGAGCTATCTCTGGCCACTGGCCGTTATGAACAGGCCCTGGAATTGGCAGCAGATCAATCCCTTGCAGGGACTGAGCTGCAAGAACGCATGGTTTTGCGCCGAATTCAGGCTCTTCTGGCCTTGGAGCGGCAGGAACAGGCCTGGCAAGAGCTGCAAAGGCTGGATCTTTCCTTGAATCGCTTGCTGGCCAGTCCCAAGGCCATGGCTGAGATTGCTGAGCTGTATTACAAGCAGGAAGAGTATACCAGGGCCAGAGCCCTTTTTTCCCAGCTTGCTTCTGAATTAGCTCCAGATCAGGGCCGGGCCACTGCCCTGTGGCGTTCAGGTATGAGTATCTGGCGCAGCGGCTACAAGCAGGAAGCTGAAAATTTCTTGCGCCAGATATACCGGGAGTATCCAGAGACAGCCGGGGGCTACCGGGCCAGGCTGAGCTTGAATGATATGGCTGTAAGTAGTGCCTTTCCAGAGCTCAGAATGGATCAAACAGCTGCATATTCTGAGGTTGCCAGAAACTCTGAGCAGCGCATGGTTCGTGAAGAAGCCAGATTTAAGGAGATCCTGGTTTTGCACCTGCTGGGTAAAAAGGAGCACACAGTGCGCAGGCTGACTGAGTTCTTGGCGCAATTCTGGAGCGGTCCTTTACAGCTCCATGCTCAAGTGCTGATCACTGAGTTGGTGCCTAAACTGGCCATGCAGTATTTTGAGCAGCAGGAGATTGTCAAGGGCTTGGCCTGTGTAGCTCAGCACAGGGACATCCTGGTCAAGTCCGAGTTGTCCTCAGAATTTTTAATGACTTTAGGCCGTGTGTTTGAGCAGCTCGGGCTGTCTGAACGGGCCGCCAGAGTCTATCTATACATGCTCTCCAAGGCTGAGCAGGAGGAAGAAGCAGGGGAGCTGACAATTAATCTGATCCGGATCTGGTCCAGGGATGGATTGGTGAATCAAATCCTGCAACAGGCAGAGCTCTACAATAAAGAATTTCCCCAGGGCAGGCACAACCTGGATATTTCGGCTTTGACAGCCAAGAGCTTGCTGGCCAAAGGGCAACCAGAAAAGGCCTTGGACTATCTATTGTCCAACCAGGCCGGGCCTTTGAGCAGGGAATTGGATGTGTATACAGCTCAGGCCTTATATGCAGCAGGCAAGTATGCAGGTCTGGACCGCTACCTGCAACGGGCCAGGATGCACCAAGAATCTTTACCAGCCGAGGTCAGGTTCCAGTGGGCCCAGGCCAAGTCCAGGCTGGGACACAAAGAACAGGCATTAGCTCTGTATCAGCACATTGGGCAGGGAAAATCAAGATATGCAGCGCCAGCTATGTACCAAGCCGCAGAATTGCTGGCTGATTTGGGTCAGAATGAAGAGGCGGTTAAAGCTTATGAACAACTGGCCGATAAAACAGAAGGTACTTTTTGGGCTGAATTGGCTGCTGAGAGCGGCTTATATGTGCAATTTGCAGCTGAGCTAGGGTTTGAGGACTGATTATGACTGATAAAGCCTCCCTTTTTGGGCCTGATTTTCAGATTCTGGAAAACTCCCTGGATTTGCGGCAAAGGAGTCATCAATACTTGGTTTCGAATATAGCCAATGCTCAAACTCCAGGATATGCCCCAAGTCACCTGCATTTTGAGGACCAGCTGCAAGAGGCTATTGCAGGGCAAGCAGGCCTGCGCGCCACGCATCAAAAGCATTTTGGAAGGAGATCAGCACAGATGCAGGAAGTGCAAGGCACTGTAGTCAAAAATGAGATTCAGGGCAGGATCGGAGACCAAAATGGAGTTCAAATGCAGCAAGAGATGGCCTTGCTGTCTGAAAATCAGATCAAGTACGAGGCTGTGGCAAAGATGCTGCGGGGTAAGTTCTCTTTGATGCAGTATGTGATTCAGCAAGGTAAGTGATGAGTTTTTAAATGGAAAAAAAATCTGAAAAAAACTGCGAATGATTACAAAAGCTTAAAACGTCTCAAGGAGCTGGAATGAATCTGTTTAGTGCCATGCAAATAAACGCAACAGCTTTGTCTGCTCAAACAGTGCGTATGAACGCCTTGAGCGCCAACCTGGCCAATGTACACACCAGCCGCACCCCGGAAGGAGGGCCATATTTGCCCAAGGCCGTAATTTTTGAATCCAATCCTGATTTCAGCCAGTACATGCAGGGGGCTGCCGGTCAAACCTCGGAAGAAGGTCTGGCCGGAGTGCGTGTAAGACGAATTTTGACCCAGGAGGATGCTCTTAAGGAGGTCTTTGATCCTAATCACCCGGATGCAAATGAGCAAGGTTATGTACTCATGCCGGACATCAATATAATGACCCAGATGACAGACATCATGACTGCTTCCAGGGCCTATGAGGCCAATGTGATCGGGATCAAGGCAGCTCAGCGCATGGCGGTCAAAGCCCTGGAGATTGGAGGCTAAATTATGAATATAACAGAAAGCTCTGCAGTGCTAGGACAATTGGCCGAGCAAAAAAATAGCTCCAAGGCCGACACGTTCACCCAGAACTTTGCCCAGATCCTGCAAGAATCAATACTAAATGTGGACGGCAAGCTAAAAAACGCAGGCCAGGCCAAGCAGGAGTTAGTTGCCGGGAATGAGGCCAGTTTGCATGCAGTGATGATTGCCGGAAAAAAGGCGGACATCTCCATGCGGCTGGCAGTGCAGATCAGGAATAAGCTGTTGGAAGGATATCAGGAAATCATGCGCATGCAGGTCTAAGGAGCCGAGATGAGTAAAGTCGTTGTCCAGGCCCAGGGCCTGCTGCAAAAGATAGCTGAAGAATTGGTCCTTTTTGACCTTGCTGAGCCAGAAGTAATCCAAAATCTGGGTGAGGACTTGGTCAGGCTTGCCCACTTGGTGCAGGAGATCTATCCGCGTTCTGCAGCTGCAGCTATCCAGGCTGCAGAGATAGTAAAGCATAAACATACTAAGCAGGAACATACAGAGCAAGGTCAAGATTTGGAACAGGCCCTGTATGATCTAATTTCCGCCTTGCAATCAGTATTGGCAAATGCCGGCCAAGAGGATCAGGTTCGTTTTCCCGGCATGTTCAAAAAAGAGCAGGTCAAGGCTGAACATCCTGGGCAAACAAAAGCCCCGGGTTTTTTGCCGGGCCTGGATCAGGAAATGTTGTCCGCCTATATCACCCAGCAGGTGTCCATGCTTTCAGACCTTGAGGACTGGATTTTAGACTATGAGCAAAAACGTACAGAAGAAGAACTGCTAGAGATCAAACGTCTGGTGCATACAGCCAAGGGTGAAGCCGGAGTGCTCGGTTTAGAAGTCATTGCCGAGGCTTGTCATGATCTGGAGGATTATATCCAGGAACAGGGCAAGGTTTTGTCTCCAGACATCCTCCTAGGCTTCAAGGACTGGTTCCAGGAGGCTATTGAGGCCTGCAATGCAGGCAGTCCCATTCCCGAGCCTGAATTTCTTGTCCATCTGGATGCAAAGAGCGCAAAAAGCAATGAACAGGGCCTGCAGAACAGCGCGCAAGCCCCAGCCCCAGCTGATGCAGAAACAGACTTGCAGGACAGACTGCAGTCTGAAGCAAGTCCCGCTGCCCAGGATCCCATTTTACAGGCAGTTCAGATCAGCGATCCAGAGATTACCGGCGAGTTCATCACCGAGGCCCAGGAACATTTTGAGATAGCAGATGAAAGTTTGATCACCCTGGAGAGTGATCCCCGGAATTTAGACGCTGTGGCTGCAGTTTTCAGGGCCTTTCATACCATTAAGGGTACTTGCGGGTTTTTGGGTTTAAGCCCGATTGCAGAGTTGGCTCATAAGGCGGAGAGCCTACTGGACGAGGTGCGCAAGGAGAGGTTGCAGTTTACTGGTGCAGTGGTAGACGCCACTTTTAGTGCTCTGGATATGATCAAATCCATGACCGGGGAGTTGCAGGAGGCCTTAAGTTCTGGAAAGGATTATATTCCTCCTTTTGAGTTGAAAAACATCCTGGAATTTGTGGATTCTGTCCGCTCTGGAGAATTTTATAAGCAGGAAAGCGTGCAAGCCCAAAACCAGATGAGAGCTGGAGATGCTCAGGCCCAAACAGCAAAAACTGATCAGACCTCTGTCTCAGAATCCGAGACCAGCATTGAGCCCAGCCAAACAACAAAGCAAGGCCCAGGATCAGCTGCTGCAGCCAGAAACGGACCCAATACAGCCCAGATCAAGCAGTCCATGAAAATTGATGCAGACAAGATTGACCTGTTGCTGGATACCATTGGCGAACTGGTCATTGTGGAGTCCATTGTCACTCAGGATGAGGATTTAAACAAGCAAAAGACTCCCCGCCTGGAGAGAAATCTGGCCCAACTGACCAAGATTACCCGCAGTTTGCAGGATATGGGCATGTCCATGCGCCTGATCCCCATTGAGGCCACATTTCGGCGTATGGCCCGCCTGATTCGGGACCTGGCCAAAAAATCCGGCAAACAGATTGAGCTGGAGATGCAGGGCAAAGAGACAGAGTTGGACAAGGCCATGGTGGAAAAGCTGGGCGACCCCTTGGTACATATGGTGCGCAATGCAGTGGATCACGGCATTGAACCCAGGCCGGAAGACCGGATGGCCGCAGGCAAGCCCGCCAAGGCCAGGATTATCCTCAAGGCCTATCATGAAGGGGGCAGTATTCATATCGCCATCAGTGACGACGGCCGGGGCTTAAATAGAGAAATGATTGCTGCCAAGGCAGTGGAGAGGGGTATTTTATCTACAGCAGAGGGCTTGACTGATGAGGCTGTTTACAGCCTGATTTTTGAATCCGGTTTTTCCACTGCAGCAAAGGTCACAGATGTTTCCGGGCGGGGAGTAGGTATGGATGTGGTGCGCAGTAATATTGAGAGCCTGCGGGGCAATGTTCGCGTGCAATCCATGCCTGGTGAGGGGAGCACCTTTACCCTGGTCCTGCCGCTGACCATGGCTATTATCGATGGCATGCTGCTCAAAGTGGGCAGTGAGCGCTATATCCTGCCATTATTATCTATTATTCAATCTTTCCAGCCCAGTCAGGACATGCTGGCTACAGTCAGCGGGAAAGGAGAAACTCTACCCTTTCGGGGCAGATTGCTGCCAATGTTCCGTTTGAGCAGCCTGTTTGCAGTCACTGATGCAGTGACTGATCCCACCCAAGGTATTGCAGTGGTGGTGGAGGACGCCGGCCGCCAGGTGGCCATTCTGGTGGATCAGCTCCTGGGACAGAACCAGACAGTGATCAAGACTCTGGGTACAGCCATGGGAACAATCCCCGGAGTCGCCGGCGCCAGCATCATGTCCGACGGTTTGCCCGGGTTGATCATTGATGTCAGCGGAGTGGTGCGCATGGCCACCAGCCAGTCTGGATAGCAGAATATAAAGGCAGCATGTCAGTGCAGCAGATTGGCTTATACAGGCTGAGGGTCAATAAAAGCTGAGAGGCTCTGATCTGGTTTTGCTATATATCAGATTTATTTGAAACGAATACATGTAGAAGGAGTTTTTAATGTTGAAGAATGCCAGGCTCGGGGTCCGTATTGCAGCAGGATTTGCAGTTGTATTGCTCATCACCGTACTGGTGGGCGGGGTTGGATATTACAGCCTGCAGAGCATGCAGAAAGCGGTCATATCCTCTGATCAGGCCGGAGAAGTAATCACCAGGGTGCTCAGGGCCAGAGAACACGAACAAGGTTACGTGCTGAATAAAGAACAGATTATGGCTGATCAGGCTGGGCAGGAACTGGATGCAGTCCTGGATATAGCCCAAAACTTAAGGGCAGATCTGGGCTCAGACCAGGAGCAGCAATTGATGCAGGACATTCGTTCTGAAATCCAGGGCTATAAAAATGAATTAAGCGGTTATGTGGATCTGGAGCAGCAAAAGGTCCAAGCAGGTCAACAAATGCAGGAAGCAGCCCAGGATCTGGTAGCCATTGCTGAACAGATTTTGGCCCAGGCCCAGGACGGGCAGGATCAGGTCCTGGAGACCAGCGCCCAGCGCATTGAGCAGGCTTTGCTTATCGGTCGAACCTCCCGGGAGATTAAAGACCTGACTGCTGAATGCAGACGGCATGAGGGGCTATATTTACTTGAAGGCCAAGAAGTTAATGCCCTGCAGATGGAAGCACTTATCTCTGAGATCAGGACTAAGATTAGTGAATTGGCGGACAATATACAAGGCCAGGCCTTAAATCAGCAGATTGAAGATCTCTCCAAATGCCTGGAAGACTATGTCTCTGGCTTTGCTCAATACAGGGCTATGATGGAAGACATGACCTCGGCCCAGGAAGTTATGAGCCAACTGGCAGAGGATCTGGTGCAGGCTGCAGACAATCTCAAAAGCAGGCAACGCATGGAATTGTTAAGGGTTTTGACTCAAGAAGATGATTTAAGTCAACCCAGGGTGCGGATCAACATTATGGAAAGCTGCGCGCAAATTGTACATATGACAGCCAAGGCCAGAGAGCATGAAAAAGAATTCCTGCTTACAGGAGACCAAAATCTGGCAAGCAATATAAATACCATAACTATGCAGATCCAGATGTCGGCTCTTAACAACGCAGAAGAGATTAAATCCTTGTCCAGAGGGGATACAGAGGGGCAAGGTATTGAATACGCAGAAGAGGTTGCAGAATTGGCCAGACAATATGAGCAGGCCTTTGCCGGTTTTGCAGCCAGTGAACAAAAAAGCCTGGAAGCCAGGCAAACCATGCAGGATGCAGCCCAGCGTCTGAGCAGTGTGGCTGAAGATATTAACAGCCTTCAAGAATCCAGAGTAAATGCAGTGCGCAGAGAGAGTGAGCAAGCCCGGGCTGAGGCAATTGGCAGGGCCGAGCAGGCCAATGCCCTGATCCGCCTCTCCAGGCTGGGCAGGCAAAAAGAAATGACAGTGGCCTTGAGCGCTGGGCAACAGGGCATAAAAGAGGTGCGCTCCATTATCAGCCAGATTGTGGAGCTGGGAGAGAACATGCAGGCGGCAAATGACCAGGAAAATCAGAGCCAGGGCCAACAGATTGTGGCTGCTGCAGAAATATATGGCCAAGCTTTTGACACTTTTGTGCAATTACTGAACCAGCAGGATGCTGCTGGCCAGCGCATGGTCCAGGCTGCATCCCAGGTGCAGGAACTGGCGGCCAGGGCCCGGGAACAGCAGCAGGAGGGCATGGATGCAGTTGCCGCCAGGGCCAACATGGGCATGCTCGCTGGCACAGGCGGTGCTGTGGGACTCGGAGTGCTCATGGCTGTCCTTATCACTTTGGGTGTGACCAGGCCCTTGCATAGAGCTATTAATCAATTATTTGCTGCCAGTGAGCAGGTCAATTCAGCCTCTGATCAGATTGCCAGGTCCAGCCAGCAGATTGCAGAAGGAGTAAATGAGCAGGCTTCCAGTCTGGAAGAGAGTTCATCATCTTTGGAAGAGATGTCTTCCCAGAGTAAACAAAATGCAGATTATGCCGGGGAGGCCAAGAAGTTCAGGGACGAAGCTCATCAATCATTGCAGTCTGCGGTACAAGCCATGCACAAAAGTACAGAGGCCATGCAGCGCATTTCCAGTAGCGGGCAAGAGATCGGCAAGATCATTAAGACCATAGATGATATTGCCTTTCAGACCAACCTGCTGGCCTTAAACGCTGCAGTAGAGGCTGCCCGGGCCGGGGAGGCAGGCAAGGGTTTTGCAGTGGTGGCTGAAGAGGTGCGCAGTCTGGCCCAGCGTTCAGCTGAGGCGGCCCAGGACACTCAGAACCTGATAGAAAGGACGGTCTCTGAAATCCAGAAGGGCTCTGCAATGCTGGAACAAACCAAACAGGCTTTTGCCTATACGGAAAAGCAGGATCTGCAGGTAGGAAATTTGATTGACGGCATTGCCTCGGCATCCCAGGAACAATCCCAGGGCATAGAGCAGGTCAATACAGCTGTGGCTGAGATGGACAAGGTAGTACAATCCTCAGCAGCTGATGCTCAGGAGGCGGCCAGTGTGGCTGAAGAGCTCTCAGCCCAGGCCAGGGAGCTGGAGGCTGTACTTGAAGAGTTGTTAGAGGTGGTTGGCTCCAGGCGCATGCAGGAAGGCTCTGGTCCGGTTTCCAGGCCAGAGGCGCCTGCCTTGGAAGAAGCAGGCCCGGTAAAAACTGAAGGGTGAGCAATTTCCAGTATTGCCTTATAACCTTTATTGAACAAGGAGAAAAAGCATGTTCAAGGATCTCAAGCTAGGTACCAAATTAATGCTCGGATTTTCGGTTGTGGCTTTAATCGCGCTTTTTTTGGGCGTGTTAGGATTTTACGGTGCTGTGAAAAATGAGGAAGCCATGCATGAGGTGGGGGTTGTGCGCCTGCCCAGTGTGCAGAGTGTGATGCAGATGGAGATCGAACTATCTGGTATTGTCCGCGTCTTACGCACCCTGCTCAATCCGAACAATAGCATTGAGCTCAGGCAAAGGAATTACGCATCTTTAGATGGACATCGTCAAAGATACCGGGCTGCTTTTGATGTTTATGAACCCCTGCCGCAGACAGCGGAAGAGTCGCGGGCCTGGGACAGCTTTATGGAGGTGATTCCTAAATGGGTCAAGGTTAATGATCAAATAGTTGAACTTAATCAAGAACTGGATAAGCTGGATATATTAAACCCGGAGGAATTGCGGGGGCAGTTGCAATCCTTTCGCGCTGATCATTATGCACTGGAAGTGCAGGTTGCCGATCTAATCATGTATGGAGACGAGTT
>CAZLUR010000026.1:0-24760 GCA_964562725.1 uncultured Desulfohalobiaceae bacterium
TAATATTTTTTTTGGCTGCATAGCCAAGCTTGCTGCAGAGGACATTTTAAAACAGCAAAACATTTACTCGGTCTCCTTGCTCCAAACCCTCCAAGTCAGCTGGAATGCGCAAAAGGCCCTGGGCCTGCAACATGGTCCTCAATAGGCCTGATTTGCCTAACACAGGCACTGCCAGATCCAGATCGTCCTGCCTGGGTTCTAGCTTGACCCGGACATAATCCTCCCTGCCTTGCTTGGAAGATAGATTTCTGGCCAACTCTGCAGATTTAGAGTATTGCAGCAAGCTGCAATTCAAGGCTGAATTCTGACCGCCTATGTGCTGCAGACAAGGCAGGACCAAAACATAAAGCACTACCTGCACAGAGGTTACCTGTCCCGGCAGGCCGATTATAGGCTTACTGCCCAGCCTGGCTAATATTGTGGGCTTGCCGGGGCTGATTGCTACTCCATGCGCCAGGATTTCAGAACCTGGCAGACCACGCAATGCATCCAAGCTCAAATCGCGTGTGCCTACTGAGCTGCCCCCTGAGAGTAAAATCAGGTCACACTGTTCTAAAGCCTGCTGCAAGGCTTGCTGCAGTAAGGGCAAATTATCAGGGACAATACCAAACACTTTAGGCTCCAAACCTGCAGCCTTAAGCCAGGCAGCAATAGAGTAGGTGTTAACATCCCTGATTTGGCCCGGCCCGGGCTTATCATGGATTGGCACTAATTCGTCACCAGTGGAGATGACGCCAACTTTGGGCCGGGCAAAGACCTGCACCATATCCTGTCCCAGAGCACACAATAAGGCTATGTCCTGGGGTCTGAGCCTGGTGCCCTGGGCCAGGACAGCACTGCCTTGCCTGCAATCCTCGCCGGTCATGAGCATGTTTTCCCCCGGAGCTACAGGTCTGCGGATCTCTATTTCCTGGCGGCCCAAGTCCTGGGCATACTCCTGCATGACCACACTGTCTGTGCCTTTAGGCAGCGCTGCTCCAGTCACTATGGAAGCGCACTGCCCAGGCAAAAGTACTGATTCTGGAAATTCTCCAATGTTAACATTTGCTGCTTTTTCTAAATAAGCTGGATTAGCTTCGCTGCTGCCAAAAGTATCAGCTGCCTGGACAGCATATCCATCCATGGCAGCCCTGTTAAAGGCCGGCAGATTCTCCAGGGCGATTATCTCCTGGGCCAGGACTCGGTGCAGAGCATCAGGCGCGCTTTGCATTTCCGTCTCCTGTAGGCTGGGGAAAGCCTGCACTTTCTGCAAAAATTCCTGCACCGAGACTACTTGGAAAAATTCTGTGTGCATTTATTGCTCCCAGTAAATTTCCAGTTTTCCCGGGGTATAACCCTTGAGGCTGGATAACATGCCCTGCAAAGTGGATTTAATGATATTTTGCACAAAAGGATTCAGCGCCACTGGCTGACTGTTGACCTTGATCTGCAAATCAGAAGTAGATGCATCGCAATCCTGCAGCTTGGCCTGACCTGACACGATTTCTCCAGCCAGTTGGGCGCAATCCTGTCTTCCGCAATGGCCACAGTCTAATCCAGGCAGGAAAAAACCCTGTTCCAGGACCAGATCTGCCAATTGGGCAGGACTGTCCAGCACAGGCAGGTTTAGATCTACATCATTGGCCCAGCAGGCAATGGCCAGTTCAGGTCTTAACTGTCTGGCCTGGTCAGTATTATTAGCCAAAAGCACCCGGGGCAGATTACCCAAGCTTTTGCCGCCTTCCACGACCAAGATATCAGCCTGCAAGATAGGCAATAAATCCTGCAGGCTTTTGGCTTGAGACCAGACTATGCTGGTTTCTTCAGGGGTGATCCCAGCTGAAACAAAACAGGCACCTGCTAGTCTGGAAGTGTCGGTCTCTTGCCTGTCCAATGGCTGATGGCTGAACTTGACTGCAGCTACCTTATATCCTCTGTTTCTCAGCTCTGAGCATAATTGTACAGCAAGGCCTGTCTTGCCAGAATCTTTGAAGCCCACCAGAGATACTGCTTTCAACTTATCCTCCTTAGTTTGATGTTTAATATCAGCTGATAATTCAGCCTATACAACTTAAACATTTTTGACAATATTTGCTGCATGGACTACTTATTCAGTTTGCCTGCGATTAATGCTTTTAATTGCTGCTTTCGAGCTCAAGGATCTCTTGCCTTTAGTTCAGTGTTGAATAGTTTTTGTCAGACTTGAAATCCTTGCAGAAGGACACTTAATAATGCCGGAAATAAGTAAATTAACTGGATTCCATGACCTTATAGACCAGCAGGCCCGGGCCTACACCCATATGGAAGACTGTGCCCGCAGGATATTTTGCAAGTACGGCTACCAGGAGATCAGGATACCTGCCCTGGAAAAGACCGAACTCTTTGCCAGGAGCATTGGCCAGGACACAGACGTAGTTCAAAAGGAGATGTATACTTTTGCAGACCGCAAGGGTCGCTCACTTACGCTGAGGCCTGAAGCTACTGCGGGGGTGTTGCGGGCATATATTGAAAACAAATTATATACCCGGGAGTCCCAGAGCAAGTTGTTTACAATAGGGCCTATGTTTCGCTATGAAAGACCCCAGAAAGGCCGGGTTAGACAGTTTCACCAGGTCAACGCCGAACTTCTGGGTGTCAGTGCTCCCCAAGCAGATGCAGAAATGATCATAATGCTCTGGACATATTTACAAGAGCTTGCTCTGCCGGGGCTAAACCTAGCACTCAACTCTTTGGGTTGTCCGCAGTGCAGGGCAAGCTACAGTCAAGACCTGAGCTCCTTTATGCAGCATATTGATAAGGATCTACTCTGTGCAGACTGTAAGATCAGGATGTATAAAAACCCTTTGCGCTTGTTTGATTGTAAGCAAAAAGGGTGTGCTCAGGCCCTGCACCAAGCCCCGCTCATTGCTGACAGCTTATGTGATTTATGCCAGCAGCATTTCCAGCAGGTGCAGGATATATTGCACAAAGCGCATATACCCTTTGTTTTGGACAAAAATTTAGTTCGGGGACTGGATTATTACCAACGCACCGCATTTGAGGTCACCTCCAGCTCCATTGGGGCTCAATCCTCTATAGCCGGAGGAGGACGCTACGACAGCCTGATCAGGGACTTGGGCGGCCCGGACATACCAGGCATCGGCTTTGCCTGCGGCCTGGAACGCTTGGCTTTGCTGCTGCCCGAACAAGGAAGTCCTGCGCCTGATTTTTATATTGCAGTATTGGAAGAAAGGGCCCTGACCCAGGGACAAATACTGGCTCAGCGTCTGCGAAGTATGGGCTTTGCTGGCCAAGTCAGCCTGGTGGTCAAAAGCTTAAAAAGCCAGCTCAGAACAGCGCACAAGCAAAATGCCAAAAAATGTCTACTGCTTGGAGGCTCAGAACTGGACTCCGAGACCTTGCAGGTCAAGGATATGCAGAGCGGAAAACAAACTGGCCTAAGTTTGTATCATCCAGAACAAGCATTTGAACAGGCCAATACTAGCCCTTAAATTCAAGGCTGGCCAATCAACAGTTTCAAGGCAAAAAATATCTTAATCCTGGCGGGAGGGCCCGCCTATTCCAAGGAAGGCATATGCACAAGCTAGACAAAGTCCAGGTGGAATTACAGGATCTGTCAGGCTGGCAGCGCAGTCATGATTGCGGCC
The DNA here is from genome assembly GCA_964562725.1 of uncultured Desulfohalobiaceae bacterium. GTDB lineage: Bacteria > Desulfobacterota > Desulfovibrionia > Desulfovibrionales > Desulfothermaceae > CAZBUB01. Next base: position 3,627 of record CAZLUR010000026.1, read on the forward strand.
AGCTCAGTCTTGAACACTTGGACCAGGAGGTCTGCCTGATGGGCTGGGCCCAGTACCGCAGGGACCATGGCGGATTGATATTTATAGATCTAAGGGACCAGCAGGGGTTGACCCAGGTGGTCTTTTCCCCGGAACACAACCCCACAGCACACAGCCAGGCCCATGTCTTGCGGCCGGAGTATGTGCTGGCCATTAAGGGCCGGGTGCGCAGAAGGCCCCAGGGCATGCAAAATCCAAGATTATATACAGGAGACATTGAGGTCCTGGTTTTGGACTGGAAGCTTTTAAATACAGCCCAGACTCCCCCTTTTCCCATCGAGGACCGCTTGGACGTCTCCGAGAACCTGCGCCTGAAATATCGATATTTAGACCTCAGGCGCAGCAAAATGCAGCACAATTTCAAGATTAGACACCAGGCAGCGCAAAGCATACGCAATTACCTGCACCAGGCAGATTTTGTGGAAATTGAGACCCCGGTGCTGACCAAGAGCACTCCAGAAGGGGCCAGGGATTTTTTAGTGCCCAGCAGGCAGAACCAGGGAGAATTCTTTGCCCTGCCTCAAAGTCCGCAACTTTTCAAACAACTGCTCATGGTCTCTGGCCTGGAGCGTTACTACCAGATAGTGCGCTGTTTCCGGGATGAAGACCTGCGGGCAGACCGGCAGCCTGAATTCACCCAGATAGATCTGGAAATGAGTTTTGTGCAGGAAGAACAAGTCATGTCCATTGCCGAAGGTATGCTTTGCGAGTTGTTCAGAGTGGTCATGTCCCAGGATCTGCCAAGGCCTTTTCCCTGTATGACCTATGCTCAGGCCCTGGAACGCTACGGCCTGGACCGGCCGGACACCAGGTTTGATCTGCACTTGTGCTCAGTCACAGACATTGTGCAAAACTCTGGATTCAACCTCTTCGCCAGGGCCGAACTGGTCAAAGCCCTGCGCCTGCCAGGTGGAGCCTCTTTGAGTAGAAAAGAGATTGACGATCTGACCGAATTCGTCAAGATATACGGCGCCCAAGGTTTGGCCTGGATCAAGATCAAGGAAGACCAATGGCAATCCCCAATTGCTAAATTCTTAAATACCAAGGAAAAAATTGGTCTCCAGGACAGACTGCAGTTACAATTCGGAGATATTGTCTTTTTCCAGGCTGGCAATCCTGAAATGGTCAATCAGTCCCTGGGTCAACTCAGGCTTAAACTGGCGGAACAATTTGATTTAATCCCTGGTGATACGTATAATCCGGTCTGGATCTCTGATTTTCCACTCCTGGAATGGGACCGGGATGAAAAAAGGTGGGTTGCCTGTCACCATCCCTTTACTGCCCCTAAGCCAGAAGACCAGCATCTTCTGGACACTTTGCCCCAAAAAGTACGTGCCAGGGCCTATGATCTGGTGCTTAATGGCAATGAGATCGGTGGTGGATCCATACGCATCCATCAACCTGAATTGCAGATGCAGATGTTTCAAGCCCTGGGCATTGACCCTGAACAGGCCCAAGCCAAGTTCGGTTTCCTGCTGGAGGCATTGCAGTACGGAGCCCCTCCCCACGGAGGCATTGCCTTTGGGTTTGACCGTTTGGTAATGATTCTGTGTGGGGCCAAGTCCATCCGGGAGGTCATTGCCTTTCCCAAAACGCAAAAAGGAACCTGCCAGTTGACCCAGGCCCCCACCCAAGTAGCTAAGCAACAACTCCGGGAACTGGGCCTGGCCTTGCGTCAGAAATAAGCAGCTGTGGAGGACATTGACGTGTTGCGCGAGATCATCACCTATCCAGACCCCAGGCTGGAAAAAAAGGTTTTGGAAATACAGACCCTGGATAAAAGAGTAAAACACCTGGCCCGGGATATGACTGAGACCATGTATGAAAACTATGGCATAGGACTAGCAGCGCCCCAGGTGGGGGAGCTTATGAGCCTGATCACAGTAGACATAAGTGGCCCTGAAAATCAGGATTCACTCCTGGTCTTGGCCAATCCCAAGATCACCCACAGCCAAGGCAGAGTCCAAAGCGAAGAAGCTTGCCTCAGCCTGCCTGCATTTAAAGTCAATGTGCCCAGGGCGGAAAAGATTACACTGCGTGGCTGGGATCTGCAGGGCCAGGAGGTAGAACTTCAGGCCGAAGGTCTGCTGGCAATTTGCCTGCAGCATGAAATTGACCATTTGCATGGCGTGGTTCTGGTTGACTACGCCAGTGTCCTCAAAAGAAGCCTGTACCAGAAAAAGGCAAAAAAATGGGCCCAAACAACTTGAATCATCCTTTAAAGGCCTTATTTTGTGGTACGCCATACTTTGCCGCCCGTATCCTATCCAGGCTTCTGGACTGGTCCTGGATAAAAATAATTGCAGTCCTGACCCAGCCGGACAGAAAAGGCGGACGGGGAAGAAAAATTGTCACCAGCCCAGTCAAGGCCCTGGCTGCAGAGCAAGGCCTGCAGGTTCTGCAACCTGAATCCCTGCGCTCTGAAAAAAATTTGAGTCAAATTAAGACCCTGGCTCCGGATGTCATCCTGGTGGCGGCCTATGGCCTGCTCCTGCCTAGGCAATTGTTGGAATTGCCGCCGCTAGGAGCAATAAATGTGCATGCTTCGCTTTTGCCCAAATACAGGGGAGCAGCCCCCATCCAGAGGGCCCTGCAACAGGGAGAGCAGGTGACCGGGGTCAGCATCATGCAAATGGGCCCCGGCCTGGACAACGGCCCTATACTTGGCCAGAAGGCCCTGGGTATAGACATAAACGACACTGCACAGACCCTGCAGGATGAGCTGGCAGACCTGGGAGCCGAATGTCTGCAGCAGACTCTGCAGGCCCTGCTGAACAGGGAGGTCTGCCCTCTGGAGCAGGACGAGTCCAGGGCCAGCCATGCCCCAAAAGTGCAAAAAGAGGAGGGCTATATCCCCTGGCAGGCTACGGCCTGGGAGGTGCATAATCATATCAGAGCCATGCAGCCCTGGCCCGGGGCTTTTTTTGACTGCATCCTGCCGGAGCGCGACCACACTTTGCGCCTGACCCTTTATCCTGGGCAGATAGGTAAAGAGCTGCAAACCTTTTTTGCGCCAGGCACAATCCTGGGCCTGCAGGGGGAATACCTGGCTTTTGCCTGTCAAGACAGGGCCTATCTGGTATCCCAAGTCAAGCCTGCAGCAGGCAAGATCTTGTCTGCCCGGTCTTTTGCGAGTGGCTATCTGCAAAAAATATTAAAAAAGGGCGTTTGAGCTGCCCAGGGCCTTTGGCTGGCAACCTGCATCAGGCAGAACAAGAAACTGTCCAGCTAAAAAACAATACAATCCTTCCCAGACGATTGTAGGCCAAAGATATGTTTTCCAACCCGGAAAGAATCTACAGACAAATTGAAAAGGATATCCAGCAGTCCTTTGCCGCACGCAAACGCCTTTTTATCGGTCTGCTCACAGGCACCTCCCTGCTCATTGTGATCTTGCTGGTCCTGCTCTGGTTGATACCCATCATCGGCCTGCAGAACATACATCCTGCAGCCCCCTGGGTGCTGGGCATATGTTTTCTGGCTTTGATCCTGCTTGTGCTTTGGTCCAGCCTGGCCTTGGTGCTGAACATACAGTTTAAAAGGCCCCTGCTCTTTTCCCGGAAGATACGCGGTCTAAGCATTAAGATTTTTTTGCCCTTAATGATTGCCATGGGCAGACTCATGGGCATCTCCAAAGAAATGGTGCGGGCCTCGTTTATCAGGGTAAACAACGATATTGTGCGCAACGAAGGCCGCAGATACGCAGCACAGGAAATTCTGCTGCTCATGCCCCATTGTCTGCAAAACAGCACTTGCAGGCACAGACTGACTTACAACATTAATAACTGCAAACGCTGTGGCGAATGTCCCATTGCCGGACTGCTGGAGTTAAGCGACAAATACAATCTCAAACTGGCCATTGCCACTGGCGGGACTATAGCCCGCAGGATCGTGGTCCAAAACAGGCCCAAACTCATCCTGGCAGTGGCCTGTGAAAGGGACTTGGCTTCAGGCATCCAGGATGCATATCCCCTGCCGGTTTATGGGATTTTAAACGAGAGGCCATTTGGGCCTTGCCTGGATACTCAAGTCCAATTGGCCCATGTCAGAAGTGCTATAGAGCTCTTTATCCAGAATCAGGTTGCAAGTCAGGATTAGAGGTTCAGAGTTTAATTTTCGTCATTCCACTTTCAGAGCTAGAAAATCAAAGTTTTTAGTTATCTAGCTGTTTTTGCGGATAATCCTTAAGACTTAATCTGGATGCAGTAAATTCTTCTTAACTCTTTGATTTTATACTTTAACCTGTGCATTTGGAACGTTGAACCTTCAAATTCAGAGGTTACTGCAAAACATCCAGGCAGGAACAGAGCTAAAAATGCCCCAACCATCAGCCTCTCCCCGCCTGGCCGCCCTGGAAATTGTACAGCAGTCCTTGCAAGGACAGGATCTGCAGGCCGCCCTAAGTTCAGGTCTGGCAAATAACCGCTTGAATCCGGGCGATGCTGCGCTCTGTACCAGGATCTGTTATTATTACCTGCGCCTGAAGGGCAGACTGGAATTTATCCTGCAGAGCCTTTGTGCCAAGAGACTGAAACACCTGCCTAACAGGGCTATATACTGCCTGGGTTTGGGCCTGTTTGAGCTGCTCTATCTGAGCCGTGTCCCTGACTACGCCACTGTTTACTGGTATGTAGAATATTCTAAGACAAACCTGCCCCAGGGACTGACCCCCATGATCAACGCAGTGCTGCGCAAGGCGGCCAGGGAAAAACAACAACTTTTGGAGCCAGGCTTTTACAAGCAGGATAGGCCTGGCCATAGTCTTTTCCTGAGCAGATACTATTCCTGCCCGCAATGGCTGGCTGATTTCTGGCTGCGAAATTATGGCCGGGAAAAAAGTGAGCTTTTGTTGGCCAATTCTCTAGACCCCCCCCTGGTGGGCCTGCGCATAAACCAGACCAGGCCTGAGGCGGAGCAATTACTGCAGTTGATGCTCCAAGAAAACTCTTTGCGGCAAAGGCTGGGCTACGGAATGGCCCTGGAGGGTGCCCCGGGTTCTGTTCCTGAACTGGAAAAGCAAGGGCTGCTTAGCAGGCAGAGTCTGGCCTCACAGCAGGCAATACTACAGCTAAATCCTGAGCAATGGAGGCAACCTGTTTGGGAGGCCTGCGCAGGGCATGGGGGCAAGACCGCGCTGCTGCTGGAAAATAATAGACAAGGCCTATGGGCCAGCGATATCAGCGCAGACAAGATCAAACAGGTCAGACAGGAGCTATTGCGCCTACATCTGCCCCAGATTCCTCTATTTGCAGCTGATGCAGCCAGGGAACCTCCCTTGGGCCAAAGACCAGCGACAGTTGTTTTGGATGCCCCTTGTTCCGGACTTGGAGTACTAAGCAGAAGGCCTGATATCAAATGGAAACTGCGTAAAAGAGATTTGGGGACCTTAAGCAGGCTGCAGGGAAGAATGCTTAGGTCCTGTCTGGATATTTTGCCCAGTAAAGGTCGGATTTACTACCTGACCTGCACTCTGAATCCAGAGGAAAATCAGGCACAAATAAGACATTTACTATCCAGAGCAGATATAGCCCAGTATCAGGAATACCCCCCTGACCTGGAGTCAGGATTGCGGGAATACTTTTACGCTGCCTGGCTCCAAAAAAAATGACCCTACCTGAATGCGATTGATGGAACACTCTTAAACCTGTGTTCCCTTCAAGGGTCATTTTTTACAGGTCTAGCTTTCAATCCTGGCGATACTTTTCTGGGTCCAGGCCAGTCCTGCGCAAAATCTTTTGCAGGGCTACCCGGCTCAGGCCGCCCAGTTTTGCAGCCTGGGAGATATTGCCTCTGGTCTCTTGCAGCAGGTTCTGGGCGTATTCCAGGGTAAACCTTTTTAAAACCCTAATCTTGGCTTGATTATACGGCTCCATTTTTGAACCTGCAACTTGGTCCTCCTGCTCCTGGACATCTTGGATCCGGTCTTCTGCTGCAGCTATATCCTGGTTGTTGATCTCAGTATTGCCTGAGAAGGCAATTACCCTGCGCACAAAATTTTGTAATTCGCGCACATTTCCCGGCCAGTTCTTCTGCATCAGTAGATCCATGGCCTGGGGCGCAAACTGTTTGTAGTCCACAGCTAGTTCTGCGCAAGCCTGCCTGGCAAAATGGTCTGCAAGCAAGGGGATATCCTTTTTAATCTCCTCCAAGCTGGGCGTTTTTATGGTGACCACATTGAGACGATAGAAAAGATCCTCACGAAAACTCTTATTTTGCAGTTTTTGCTCCAGGTCCTGGTTTGTGGTGGACAGAATACGTACATCTAATTCTATGTCCTTGTTGCTGCCCAAGGGGCGGATTTCTCTTTCCTGCAATACCCTGAGCAGTTTGGTCTGCAGCCTGACTGGAATATCGCCTATCTCGTCCAAAAGCAGGCTGGAGCCATGGGCCTCTTCAAACAGTCCTTTTTGGTCCTGCAAGGCCCCGGTAAAGGCCCCTTTTTTATGTCCGAAAAGTTCACTTTCCAGGAGGTTTTCTGGGATAGCCGGACAATTTACTGTAACCAATTTGCGCATGCCTCTTTTGCTTAAATCGTGGATGGCCCTGGCCACCAGTTCCTTGCCTGTACCGCTCTCTCCTCGGATCAGCACATCAAAATCCGTATGCGCAATTGAACGGATACTATCAAACAGATTGCGCATAGGCCCAGACTGGCCAACCAACCTGGCAAACCCTGCATTTTCTGAAATATGCCTGCGCAGGTTCAGATTCTCCCGGATCAATTGATTGCGTTCCAGCGCCTTTTGCAGCAGTCTGAGCAGATCTTCCATCTCAAAAGGCTTACTGATAAAGTCATAAGCGCCTAATTTTATGGACTGTACTGCCACCTCGATGCTGCCATAGGCAGTCATCATGAGCACCGTGATCCAGGGATCAATCTTCTTGATGTCCTGCAAAAGCTCCAGGCCGTCTACTTCAGGCATGCGGATATCCAACAGTACAAGATCATGATTTTTATCCTGCAGCATGTGCAAGGCCTGCCGGGGTTGGCTACAGATATCCACTTGAACATCCTGAAGTTCATAGCTGAGCACCCTCTGCAGGCCCTGCAGCATATCCAGTTCGTCATCAATAATCAGCAATTTTTGTTTAAACATGATGTTCTGTATCATCCAGTTTGCTGAACAAAGGAAGGACAATAGTGAACCTGGTCCAGGCGTTTTTCTCGCTCTGCAGAGTGACTTCGCCGCCATGATCCTGGATTATCCCGTAACTGACTGCAAGACCCAGACCTGTACCTTCTCCTGTTTGTTTCGTGCTGAAAAAAGGGTCGAATATCTTGCTGCGGATACTGGAATCAATTCCTTGGCCGTTGTCCCAGACGGAAATCCAGAGCGTGCCCTGTTTTGGATCGTGTCCGGATGAAACATTGATCGAACCGTGCTCAGAGACAGCTTGTAAGGAGTTCATCAACAGATTGACCAGCACCTGCTTGACCTTGTCTGGGTTCAGCCTGATATCTGGCAGGTCAGGATCTAGATCAAGCTGCAGCTGGATATTGCTTTTCTGTAGCTTATGTCTGAACATCTGGGCCGCTTCTTGGACTATTGTATTGGGCTGGACAATGACTTTGGCGCTCTCCTGATTGCGGGAAAACTGCAGCAGGTCTGTAACAATATTTTTGCAGTTCATGGTCTGTTTTTCTATCACGCTTAAATCCTTCAAACCCTGGGGAAAATTAGCCAACTGCCTTTTCAACAGATCAACATAACACAGGATAATGCCCAGAGGATTATTTATCTCATGGGCTACTCCAGAAGCCAGTTGGCCTAAGGCCACCAGCTTTTCTGTCTGCTGGATCTTCTGCTCCATTTTTTTCTGTTCGGTAATTTCCCGGGCGTAGCGTATGACGTGTTCCACCGCTCCGGCCTCGTCCAGAATAGGATAAAAATGGATCAGAAAGACCTCCCCAGTGGCGCAAGTCAGCTCTTTGCTGCTGGGGACCGCATTCTGGATCACTTCGCTTAATGCACAATTAGGGCAGGATTCCATCAAGCCGGCGTGCACTTCAAAACAGGGCCTGTCTAGAATATCCGCAAATTGCACCCCATAGCGATGCAAGTATGCTTTATTGACCATTTTAATCCTGAATTCAGAATCCAGGAGCATCAGCAAATCTGTAATGCCGTCAAGCACAGTCTGCAAAAGTTCCTTGCTCTGCGCCAGCCTGTACAGGTCGTTCAAGCTTTCAACAGCAATACCTACCTGCCTGCCAATGGACAGTAAAAGTTCCTGTTGTTCATGGCTTAGAGTCTCTTGCTCCAGATCAATAAAGCTAAGCACTCCCAAGACCCGGCCCCTGCAGGACATGGGAATATTCAAGCAGCTGGATCCTCCAGACATGGCTACAATGCTCAACTGACCGCTCAGGGCCAGACAGATGGATTCGCTCAGGTCAAAATCTTTTTGCACCGTGCTGTTTGTACAGCTTTCCTGTACCAAAACTGCCACAGGCAATTGCAGTGCATTGTGCTGGAACTGCAGGTCCAAGAGGTCTTCCTCCTGCTGATAGATAAATACCCCTGCTCCCCTGGCAGGAATCAGTTCCAGGCTCTGCTCCAGGACCCTGCGCCAGACCTCCTGCAAACCCACAGCCTGAGTGGTCAATTCTGAAATCCGATTCAGAGCCTGCAGCTCTTTATTTCTGGTCTGTACTTGTTGTTGTAATAAAAATTTCGAATCCTGCAGGGCCTTGGTCCGTTCATTTACCTTTTGTTCCAAGTTTTGGGCATATTGTTTCAATTCCTGTTGGCTGCGCCGCAAGTGTTCAGACATAGTCACTGCAGCAGCAGTCAGTTCCTGGAGCTCATCCCTGTTCCCATTAGGATCGGTTTCAGGCATAAAATCCTGCAATCTTTTTTCTGTGATCTCTTCTTTGAAGACGCTAAGCACTCCGCGCAGATTATTGACCACCACCCGGTTGAAAATAATGGCCAGGGCCATATAAAACAGCAGTGCCCCCAAAAACAAAGCAAAAAAAACCGATGCGGCCCTATCTTTGATTTCAGCCAGAGCGCTTTGCACAGGGATGCCCACAGCCACCACACCAGCCAGCTCCCCTGGTTGATTGCCAAACCCTAGTTTTGTACCATAGCGCTGCACCAAGTCCTGCGGCGCATCCAGAGGATCACCATGACAACTCATACAGGACTCTTGAAAATAGACTGGTTTGAAACGCATGAACTGCTTTTGTCCATGCACTTTGAGCATTCCCTGCCAGTTCTGCAGTTCAGGATGCTGGCGAAATTGATTTATCAAGGACAACTCCAGATGGTTGGCTTCAGAGTCAGGGTTGCGAGCATTTTGGGCCACCCGCCTGTATTCATATTGGGGCAGGACCTGATTGAAATTCTCCATTACAGCCCGGCCCACATACGAAGTGGACATGGCCTGCAGTAAAAAATAGTCATTGCCAAACTCCTCATACATCTTGGGCCGCAGGTCTTCACGCACATACTCCCGGCTTGCTTCCACTGCAGCCATGACCAGTTGGGTCTTGTCATAGGCATACTCCTCCAGCTGTTTTCTTTCCCGCTGATAAAACCAGTAGGCCCCAATGAAACAAATAAGCAGCAAAGCCACTGCAGCACCAATCAAGAATCTGGATCTAACACTTAAGGACTTCTGAAAAAATGTATTCTTCTGGGCCTGCTTTTGATCTTTAGACTTGTTTGTCTGCTCCATGCCCATCCCCTTTTGAACTTATTAAATGTCTCGGGCTTATTGTTCAGGCAGACTGCATGCCGAAAGCTTAATGCCTGCAACAGTCAAGATCACCCTGACAATCTACCACGGCCTTGCCTCGGGCTGCAACCCAAGGTTAGCAGCGCGTTGAAAACTTGAGTTAGCAGCCTGAGGGGCAAGCCAACCCTCAGAGAACTTTAGCAGATAATATATTTTATTTAACTAGCATATAATACAGAATATTTAGGCAACAGGACCCATGCCTTGCAACTGGATCAATTTTTGCTAGGAGGAAATGGACATGGCTTTTGCCTCCCGGTCCCTCAGGGCCGCAGGAATCGAGCATATCGAGCAAGATGTCAGTTGCAGGCTTCAGGTTTTCAAAACAGATTCTAACTACTACTAAGCAGGAGGATGTTTACCATGGCTGAAAACGAAACAACCCCAAGTGCGGTTACTGAATCACGCATGAGCATGTGGAAGCAAATGTACAAGACCGAGGACTGGTGGGCTATTTGGCTGGCAGCTATAATATTCATCATTGCGGTTATTAGTGTTTTTGCCTGGAAACCCCCGGTAGAAAAATTGCCTGAATACAGGGCCATAATGAATCAGGAAATGGAGGAAGCCGGCTTCAGGACCATTGCTTATACTGAAGCTGAAGAAAACCTAAAAGGAGTAAAGGGCAGCAAGCATGGGATTATAGCCGCTTTGCTCAGCTTGTCCAGCAGACCCAAGGGCTGGACCTCCAATCCTGTCAAATCCATCTATATGAGTGAGGAAGAGGCTGTGGCTAAACGGGCTGCTGCCCAGCCGCGCCTTGAAACTGCCCAGCAGGAATTGCAGCAAGCCAGAGCCCAGGCAGAACAGGCAGAAGCAGCAGCCAGGACTGCCAATTTTGAAGACCGGGAATTGAACCAGCAGGCCAGAGCAGCCATAGCAGAATGGCGTGATGCCAAATCGAAACATTCCAAGGCCAAGAGTGCAGCCAATACGCAGTCCTACAACTTGATTCCCACTTTGATTATCTGGGGCGTATTGATGATGCTCTTTTTCTCCATCGGCGGCAAATTTATAGGCTTTAATCTGGCCCAGTATTACAAGGGTTTTGGATTTGTCTTTGTCATAGCGGTTCTGGCCTATTTAATCGCTAATCAGGCTACAATGAAAACTCTGGGCTTATCCTATGTGCTCTTTGCCTTGCTCATAGGACTTATTATTGCCAATACTGTAGGAGTTTCGCAGTCAATCAAGACAGCCGCTCAGACAGAATTCTTTATCAAGACCGGTCTGGTCCTGCTGGGAGCGCGCATCCTGATCGGGCAGATCGCCTTGATCGGTATTCCCGGCCTTTTTGTGACCTGGGTGGTGACCCCAATTGTGCTTTTGGGTACTTACTGGTTTGGACAAAATGTGATCAAGATTCCTTCCAAAGAGCTGAACATTACTGTCTCCTCCGACATGTGCGTCTCCGGTGTCTCAGCAGCCATTGCTACTGCCTCAGCCTGCCGGGCCAAAAAAGAAGAGCTGACCTTGGCCATAGGCATGTCCATGATTTTTGTGGCCATCATGATTTTCACCCTGCCGGCTATTGCTAAACTGACTGGCATGCACCCGGTCTGGGCCGGGGCCTGGCTGGGAGGCACAGTGGACAATACAGGCTCAGTGGTAGCTGCCGGGGAATTGATCGGTTATGAGGCCATGGTGGTAGCGGCAACCATCAAAATGATCCAGAACATCCTGATCGGGGTCATTGCCTTTGGCGTGGCAGCCTACTGGTGTCTGAAAGTAGAACCGGAAAGGGCCTGCAAGCCTGGCGAGACCCCCAGGAAGTTCACTGCTGGCGGAGCCTTGTACGAAATCTGGTATCGTTTCCCCAAGTTTATCCTGGGTTTTATCGCAGCTTCTGCCATCTTCTCCATCATGCAGGGCGCAGTAACCATGGACTGGGGTAATGCCATGGTCTCTGATGGAATCCTGGACCTTGCCAACAGGCTCCGGGGCTGGTTCTTCTGCCTGGCCTTTGTCAGCATCGGTTTGTCCATCAGTTACCATGAACTAAAAGAGCCCCTGCGCGGCGGCAAACCCTTGATCCTCTACGTCTGCGGCCAGGGTTTCAACCTGCTCTTGACCCTATTCGTGGCCTGGCTTATGTTCATGGTGCTCTTCAAAGACATCACTGAACGGCTTATGATGGGAGCTTAATGCAAAGTACGACCCTGGAAGCTAACAGCAAGCAAACCGGGGGCGCAGATACGCCCCCGGTTTCCCTTTGCAGACGCTGGTTACGACTAGCCTTTGCAGCCCTGTTGCTGCTGGCCTTCATCTATCTGGCCCCCAATCTGGAGCGCTTGCCTGTTCTGGGATCAACCATTCAGACCTTACGTGAAAGCGGCATCAATGTCGGCGCCTGGTATTACGACGATGTTGATCAATATTTTGAGGCAGAAGAATATGTACGGGACAGACTGGGGAAAAAAGACAGGTTTCAATAAACCAAAGCTGGCTATGCCCGCAATCCAAAACACATGGAAGCTGTCGGCATTTATGCTGAACAGAACCTGCAATTCCAAATTACAAGCAGCAAACTACAAATAAATACCAAATTCCAAACCTCAAATTCCAAACCAAGAAAAGACACAAGTGTCTTGCATTTGATTTTGTCTCTTTCATTGTTTTGAATTTGAAATGTGAGTTTTGAGATTTGTTTGAAATTTGGCATTCGAGTTTTGGGATTTGCTTGAGTCTGATCCCAATCCGTAGTTAATAGGTTTATGATCCCAGTGTATTGGAAAAAGCCCGGTTACATTGAAGAAACTTTAACGGGCCAGGGCAGGCAGTGTTTCAGGAGTAAGTCATTAAGTTATGCATGATATGCTGGACAAACAATACAACCTGCTCCTGGAGGAGGAAAGACGTTTCGCCAAGCGCATTGTTTACCTGATCCGGGCTCAGAGCCCTCGGCCTTGGTGGCATATTTTTATCCCTTTCAAATTTGTTTTTGAGTACTTTAGTCTCAAAAAAGAGGTGCAAAACTTTTCAGCCAAGCATGTCTATTTAAAGCAGATAGCCTTGTCCGCAGCCTATCGCAGCGCTGAAACCAGGGATCTGGACAAAAGCAGCCAGGATATGCAGGCCGAGTTGCGGGACTTCTGGCTGCATGTCCAAAAGCTGGATTCACAGGGGCTATACAAACTTCTTGGACAATGGATGGACATGCTTTTCAGGCATTATGACAGACTTTTTCAAACCCATGAAGAGAATTACCTAGCCCAAATCCGCAAGGTCTATAATTCCTCTGGCCAGTATCAAAATTTTCTGGATCAGCTGACCCAGATCGAAAAACAGATTGACCAGGAAGTGCAGGCGGCAGTGGGCTCTAGTGGGACAGATCCCTATATCCAGTATAAGCAGCAGGCCATTCAGGACCTGCGCGCCAGGGAATTAAGGGATATTTTTGCCCCGTAGGGGCATGCCGGTGGCATGCCCTCTTAATGCCGGTGGCATGCCCTCTTGATGCCGGCGGCATGCATTCTAGGAAAACAAAAGCCGGATTTCTTCTTCCCGCAGCCTGGCGCACTGCTCCTCGATCTTTCTAACCACAATCCTGGATTCCTCAGAGGTGTGCACCTTTTTCAATAAATATCTGTTCAATTCCTGTTCTGCATCCTCTAGTCTTTTTAAATACTGACGATAATGCCCTACAGTACGGTAGGTCTGCCTGAGCAATTCCTCTAGGCTTTGCCCAGGCTTTTCCAGCAGTTCCAGAAAATGCTCTTCCATGATCAAAATCACCTGTAGCTGTTTCTCAGCCAGGGCCTTTTCCTGAGCAGAAGTGAACTCAAGGCCGGGGAAATAATCAGTCGTATTATAGGTCATTCTTTGGCCGGCCAGCACCTGATCATAGGCCTTGTCCAGGGCTTTTTTCTTGGTACTTAAAAAATTTTGCGCAAAGGAGCGCACTCCATTTTTATATTGATTGATCTTGAAGATATGATGCACAAAGAGTACAGGCAGCAAAATCATCCAGGCCGAAGTCTCGGGCTTTTTGACCACTTCCTGGGCCAATCTGTAGGAAAAGGCCTCCTCATGGGCATAGAGCAGGTTATATTTCTGATCCAAATCCAAGGCAATCCCCCTTGGCATCGTGTTAGTTCCTTTGTCCGACCTCTGTGGGGGCAAGGGCCCTCATCCTTCTGGGTCTGCAGCAGACACAGCATGTAACCTACTGTCGATCCTTGTTTTCGTACATCTGGAGCACATCTCCAGATCCAAATGTTTTCTGAACCTTTTATATTCAACACTATGCCAGATCTTTTTCAGATGCTGGTCCTGGATCTGACCAAAATTTGCCTGCTGCAGCTCATACTGCCTGCCTTGATACCAGTAACTGGCCCCTGGCTCAACTGGCACCTGGGTCATCACGCAGGGAGTAACCCTGCCCTGTACGCTCAGACACAGGGCTCTTTGCACATTTTCTGCACAATTGCCCGCAGGCTGGAAGGGGTTAAACAGATGTACAAAGACTTTGTGCTCAAGGTCTGCCCCTGCAAAAAGCGCACCCATTTTGGACTTAAGACCCTGATACTCCTCTGGGCTGTCTGCAAGAAGGGCTTGCTTCTCCAGCTTTGAGCTCAAGGGCAGGCTCAGGCTGGAGAGCACCACATGCTCTATCCCCAGATCCAGGAACAGGCCGGGCAGCTGCTCAAGATCTTTCAAGCCCCTGCGAAGCAGCATATAGGCCAGGTGCAAACCTGGCTTATCACTGCCTTGCCTGGCCTTGATTCTGTGCAAGCCCTCTATAGCCTTGGTCACCTGCCTGAAGCTGGTGCCCTGCCTGATGCGGTCGTTTTCCTGGGCATTCGCCCCTGCCAGGGACAGGGCCAGGACATCCAGGCCCTGATCCACAAGCTTCTTCAGGGTATCAGTATCAAGCAGGTTGGCGTTGCTGGTGCAGCCGGCCATAAAGCCCTTTTTTTTGACCAGGGCCAGCATGTCCCAGAACCTAGGATGCAGGAAAGGCTCGCCCCAACCCTGCAGAAATATTAGGTCAACTTTTTTCAGGCCAGACACAAACCTGGAAAACAGGTTAAAATCCATATGCTCGGCCTGCCATTGGGAACGGTACTTGCTCCTGGGGCAATACGTGCAGCTGGCATTGCACTGGGTGGTAATGCCCACCTGAATCCAGTCCAGGCTGGGTTGGGGTAAAAGGAAATGCATGGCTCTCCAGGCTAATTTTGTATGAGGTTCAACTGATCCATGTTTAGATTAATCACACCTGGGGGGCCTGTCCAGGAGCATTAGCTTGCAAGGTCTTGGATATGCCTTGTCGCAATTGGTTGGCATAGCTGTTAGCCATGGCCTTGCTGGACAGGGCCATATCTATCTGTCTGGTATGTATGTTCAAATAGCCCAGGACCTTTAATGCCTGCAATATTTCCTGATCAGACCGGCCCTGGATGCTGGCCCTGAGGCTGTCAGCCCTGATCAAACAATCAAAGCCCTGTTCTTGAAGGATTTCGCAGATCATTTGTACCCGCCTGTTCCTGCGCTGGTCATCAGCTGCCCCGCCCTGGAACCTGAACAGGGCGTAGTTTTCCATTGGCCTGGCTGTTACCAGGGCTTCTATTATGCTGAAGTGGTAGCCCAGGCGGGAGCTTAGGCTGCAGTATTCCTTGGAGATCATAAAATAGTTTCGCTCATGCTGCCTCATTCTGCCTCCAGGGACTAGGCTACTGTCCTGGGTGGAGCGGAACAAAACAGACATAAATCCACCCGGATTCAGAGGCGGAGGGCCTTGCCAGGGTACTGCTGTTACCCCCTCCCAGATGGCCAACATGGGCATGCAGGCAATATCCTCCAGCCTGATCTCTGTGCCAGGGACCTCGCCTTTAAATCCGTTGTCCAGGTTCAGTACCCACCAGCGGGTTTTGGAATTATTATATACTAACTGTTTGCTGGATCGCTCCGGGAAGGTATGCTCTCTGCCGAAGCTGAACATCTCCTCTATGGCCTTTTCATGACAGAACCTGGTAATATCATGATAAGTTCGTACATTTTGAGCTACAAAATATGGGGACTCGGGATCTGTAAGATGTAGCGGCGTGATGAAATTGGCTGCTTGGCGCAATGTTTTGCGCACAGGGTTTTCTGTGCTTAGCCAAGGTCTTGGGGCTGGCTGATCTGAGGCCTGTTGTCCCTGTTGCAATACTTCCAGGTCTGCATTGACGGTAATCTCTTGGCCATCTTGCAGCAAATCCACAGCACCAGGCACACCAAACAAGGCAGGCACCTGGTACTCTCTGCAAACAGTAGCTAGATGCCCGGTCAGGCTCCCTCTCTCAGCCACCACTGCCGCAGCCCTGCCCAACAGGCTGGCCAGATTGGGCGAGGCTGTGGAAGTGACCAGGACCGCTCCCTGGGGGAAATCCAGCATATCCGGTCCCTTTTGCACCAATCTTACCGGTCCGGAAGCCACTCCAGGGGAGGCGCTCCTGCCTCTGGCCAGTACATCAACAGAATCAACACTTTCCAATGCGTCTTCTGCCCTATTTTCATGTACGAACTGCAAGGGCCTGGCCTGCAGGATAATTATTTCCCCTTCCGGATTAATCACCCATTCCACATCCAGGGGGAATCCGAAATGCTCTTCCATTTTCCTGGCTTGTCTGGCCAAGTTCAAAGCTTCCTCCTCACTAATGGACAGGGCCCTGCCCTCTCCAGGCCCAAGCTGCCTTCTGGCTATTCCCTCCCTGGCATGGGGTACATATGCACAATCCTTTTCCTCTGGCTCCATGACCTCAATTTCCAGCCTAAAGTGGGAGATCCTGAACAAATCCCCTCTGCAGCTGCCGTCCACTATCGGCTTGGGCAAGCCCCAGACAGAGTTGATGAGCAAATACTCGGACCTGCCCAGGGGATCCCGGGTATAGAGCACACCCCCGGATCTGGCCTGAAGCATCTCCAGTACACCTACGCACATCAAAGCGTCCCAGTCAGGGATGCCCATGTGAAAGCGATAGCTCATTGCCGGCAGGCTGTACAGACTGGCCAGCACCTCCTTTACAGCCTGGAGCAACTCCTCAGCATCCACGTTAAGCACAGAGCGGTGCAGGCCTGCAAAGGAAGTTCCTTTGCCGTCTTCGCTAAGAGCGCTGGAGCGCACAGCAAAAGGGCTCAAGAAGTCCTGGGCCGCAGTCTGGATCTCTTGCTGCAGATCTGCCGGGATGGCAGTCTCCAATATCAGGGTTTGCAGATCAGAGCTCAAAGCATACCAGGAGTCCAGCTGGGCAGGGTCCGTGGCTCTAATCCGTCGCTCGATCTCCTCTCCCAGCTCATTTTCCTGCATGAATTTGCGAAAACCAACAGTTGTGACTGCAAAACCTTTCGGGGTGAGCAGGCCAAGCTTATTGCTCAGCTCTGCGAGCATAGCCAGTTTTTGACCTACTAGATTCGCATCCTGCAGGCCGATCCTGCGCATATCCAAAATCAAAGGCCCTGTCTGGTCCTGCTCTGCAGGTCCAAGCAGAGATTCTATCTGGGTTTTGATCTCTTGCAGCCTATCCTCCAGGGCCTGGTGTTTCTCTGGAGCCAGACGGCGCATGCTGTCCACGATCTTCCAGACCTCCAGGCTGACCCTGGCGCACAGGGTGCGCACCCTGACCATGCTAAAGGGCTGCTCAGAGCTCAGAAGCTCCTGGATGGTGGCCATGGCTTCCAGGGCCCCTCGATTGGCCTGCAGCAAACGCCTAAACCAATGGTAGCGGACGCTGAATTCCAGGCGCAGCTGCTCTACATTCTGGGGCTCAGGGTCAGATTCTTTTCTGCCCAATAAGGCCTGCAGGCGCTTGATCAAGCTCAAAGGCCATCCTCCTGTTATAAATGAGCCAGGGACCAACTCCAGGTCCCTGGCCCATTGTCTAAAATGGCGACATTGAGTGACGTGTCATATGTGTGCATTGCCCGGTTATCGGCACACAACTCCTCTTTCTCTAGTTCCCCTTCCTCCCGCCTGAGAAACAGCCGGGAGGAAGGGGTCAGGGGGGGAAGAATGCTCTTGATGCGACATGTCACTTGAGACAGGGCACTAGTGCTCCAGCCTGAATCCTGCTCCCTCGAACATGAACAGGATAGCAAAACCATACCATAAGGTATATATCACATAAAACACTAGAGACCCGAAAACAATACCTATCTGGTCCAGGATCTTCTCCGGTTCCACCTCATAGTAGTTGTAGGCTACTTCCAGGGCCCGGCTTTTTATCCGATCCATTTCCAGCGCTGCTGCAAAACGCTCCTCCTTGTTCAGATGCCTATCCAAAGCTTGAGTAACTGACCACCAATTGTAGATCGCTGCCTGACCTGGATAGCCATAGCGCATGGCTACTGTATCCTCATTGTTGTGGTACATGGCTTCTGAGTCAGATACTGCGCCCTGCATTAATCGACCCAGATCCCCTTGCACCTGGACCTGTTTGCCCTGCACTGAGGTTTCTGCTCCGTTGGCTGCCAGCAGCACAGCCACCCGCTCTGCCTGCAGCTCACTTCCAAACTCCAGGATATAGTCTATGCTTTCCCCTTCCAGACCCTCGGCCACCTCTGTCATGGCCGGCATATAATAGGCAGAGCCCTTGGAAATGGAGTTGTACATATCATCCATGTACTCCATACCATTTTTGCCATTAAATAAAGGCATAAAGAGCAGCACCAGCACCACCAAAAACCCAATCATGAGCAGCACACCCAATCTGAATTCTTTTTTTCTGTTCTTATCCTCTGTCATCAGGCTATACCTCCTGTGTATTCCCGGGTTTTGCAACCGGGGCCTTGCCGCGCAGCACTCCCAAATTATTGAAAAAGGTGAAGAACACCCATACAGCAAACAGCCCTAAAACCAAAAAGAAAGCGATGTTTCCGAACTGCTCCAATCCCTTGCCCAAAGCCGGGGATATGGAAATGACTTCCATTGCGTTCAGCTTGGTGGGCAGGGCAAAGATGCGGTTCACGAATCCGGCCAGGACTGCTGTGGCATAAAAGCCTCGAATAGTAAGGCCAGGCACCACCTTGGTCACCATGGCCCCGATCTGGATACCCAGCAGGGAGCCCAGGAGCATGCCCATGGCCAGGGTGTAAAAAATGAAGCCGTAGATGGCATACTGGCTGATGGAGGCGTAGCCAGCAGTGAACACGATCTGGAAGATATCAGTGCCTACTGTGGTCATAGAGGACACGCCCAGGAAGTAGACGAAAATAGGAAAGGTCAAAAAACCTCCGCCTACGCCCATGATGCCAGCGGCCATGCCTACCAGGGCCCCGGCCAGGACCAGGAACAACCAGGATACCGAACGTCCCCCAGGGGTGATGTCCTCGTCAAACTTGATCATGGGAGGGACTTTCATGCCCTGGACCTTGCTGGGCAGCTTACCCAGCTCCACACCTTCCTGCCTGCCTCCATGGCCGCCTGCATCCTCGGAAAAAGGCTTGCCCTTCTGGGCCTTGCGGGCCTGCAAGAAGTCAATAAGGGCATACAGCCCCAGGAATCCCAGCATCAACGAGTATACAGAGGTAATAAAGGCATCCGAGAGCACAGGGTTTATCTCATACAGAACCCGGTTGATGTATCCGCCCACTGAGGCGCCGATTATCGCGCCCACCAGAAAGACTATTGCCAGGAGCACGTTCACGTTGCCCAGTTTGCGGTGCAGGACGCTGCCCATGATGGCCTTGGCAAAGATGTGGAACAGATCCGTGCCTACTGCCAGGATGCCTTTGACTCCAACGCTCATCAAAGCCGGGGCAATGATGAAACCTCCTCCTGCGCCGATGCAGCCTGTGATCAAGCCGGCCACCACGCCCACCAGTATGGAGACCACAAATATGCTGGTGGAATAGAAGGCCGGAGTATATGCGCTTTTGCCGCCCAGGGAACCAGGAAGCACCTGGGACATCTCATCCGCGAAAACAAATCCGCCCAGCAGACCCAAAAAGACTGGGATAAGCATAGCCGCAAGCACGAACAGGCGCTTGCGGCTGCCCAAAATGGTGTACGCGTTGTTGATCTCCCATCTGGCATGGGCCCTGGCTCCAGCCATCATGAACTTGCCCAGATTGGTCACAAATCTCATTGCAATTCTCCTTGGTTAGGTTCGTGCTTTGTTCACTCTTCACTCGTTTCCACCCTTGGCCTGTGCAGCCTGTCTTTGTTTCAGCAAACAGCTCTGATAGGCGTCCTCTATCTTGTAGAGCAACTCATCCAAATCCATGGGCTTCATCAGGTAGTCATAGGCCCCGTACTCCATGCCCTGCATGGCCAGCTCCAGGCTGGCGTGGCCTGTGAGCATGATTACCTCCATATAAGGCATGCGCTTCTTGATGGCCTTCAAGACTTCAATGCCGCTCATGCCTGGCATCTTGACATCCAGGACCACCACGTGCGGCGGGCCCTGCTCCAAGGCGTCCAAAGCCTCCTCACCGCTTTTGACCCCCTGCACGCATAGGTCCCTTTTCTTCATCCTCTTGACCAGGGTCTGCATGAACTCGATCTCGTCGTCCACGAGCAAAACTCTGATGTTGTCCTGGAAATCCTCTTTCATGATCTCATATCTCCGTTGCAGGCTTCTGCCTGCTTGTCTCCATTGTCCATCTCGGTCTCCTGTCCTGTAAGGGACAATGGGATGGTGAACCAAACCCTTGTGCCTTCTCCTGCCTTGCTTTCCACTCGGATGCGGCCTCCCCATTTGCGCACCAGGCCGTAGCAGATGGACAGGCCCAGTCCAGTGCCTTGTCCTGCAGGTTTGGTGCTGTAGAAGGGATCAAAGACCCGCTCCAGCTGTTCCGCGCTCATACCTTGGCCTGTATCCCGAACCTGGATCAGGATCTCGTTATGTCTGGAGCCAACCAGGATGTGCAGCTCCCCTCCGTCTGGGTCCATGGCGTCGAAGGCGTTGTTGATCAGGTTGAACAAGGCCTGCTGCAGGTCTGAGTAGGAGATGTACACTTGGGGCAAATGAGCCTGGATGTCTGACACCAACCTTATGCCTCGCTTCTCTGCCCTCCTTTCCACCACCGCTAGAAGATCCTCCAGCAGGGTATTGATCTGCACCAAAGAGGCATCAGAATCCTGCTTGCGAGCAAAACTAAGCATCTTTTGAGTGATCTCTTTACAGCGTTGCCCCTGGATTCTGATCTGCTCCAGGGAACGCTTGAATTCGGCATAGTTCTCTGTCTCTTGGAGCTCTTCTTCTTGGAGAAGATCACTCATCCAGCCCGCCTCCTCGATGATCACTGCCAAGGGGTTGTTAATCTCATGGGCAGTGCCTGCTGCCAGCTCGCCGATGGAAGCCAGCTTAGCGGTCTGGAACATCTGCTCGTTTAGCCTTTGCTTCTCTTGGTCGGCCTGGACAATGCGC
>CAZLUR010000027.1:0-24633 GCA_964562725.1 uncultured Desulfohalobiaceae bacterium
GGGCCAGGGGCAGCAACCCGCCCAGAATCAAAAGCATCAAGTTGCCGCTAGACACCAGTTATTCACCTCTTGCCGCTAGACACCAGTTATTCACCTCGTAAACTTTCTTCTAGTCTTGTCTTTCCAACCGCAGTGGTAGAAATCGTTGATATCGAAAGCGATTACCACCACGACTAGGACTCCAGGTTACCCTCCCCTCGCTATCGTTGTCGTGGTCGTAATCGTAATCGATACGTTATATGATCATGAAAAGGTGCTCCCTTCCTCGTCTGAAAGGGAGCACCAGAAACATGCCCCTTTATGCAGCAGCCGGGGAAAAGAGTGTTGCCCTTTTCTCCGGCTGCAGAGCAAGGACTACTTCAAGTCCTCAAGGCTAAGCTTTTTACGCTCCTGCCAATCCTGACGAGTCTGCTCCCTGTCTTCCTTAGGCAAGGGGATCAGGCCCTCCTCCATAAGGTAGCCGGCATCTCCGATCATCTTCTCGGTCAGGAAAAGGTCCACATACTCCTTGAGCCCCGGCACCTGATCCAGATGGGCCAGCTTGACATAGAAGAACAGGCTCCGGGCCACAGGATACTTGCCAGAGGAGATGGAATCTGCTTCAGGCTCAACCCCGTCAATGCTCACAGCCTGAATCTTGTCCCTGTTTTGGTCCAAGAAGCTGTAGCCGAAAATGCCCAGGCCATCTCTGTCCTTGGTCAGACGCTGTACAATCAGGTTGTCGTTTTCCCCTGCAGGCACATAAGGTCCATCATCCCGGACAGTGCCGTACTTGCCGTCATACTCCGGGATATCTTTGCTGGCTGCCTCCATGACCAGCTCCTCAAAGGCATCCCTGGTGCCAGAGGTGGAGGGAGGGCCATAGATCACGATCTCCCGGTGCGGTAGATCAGGATTGATCTCATCCCAATACTCATAGGGATTGCTGACCAGCTTGCCGTCCTGGGGCACCTCTGCGGCCACTGCCAAAAGGATTTCCTCTCTGGAAAGATTCTGCAGGTCTTTGTTATCCACATGCTGGCACACGGAAATCCCGTCATAGCCTATGAGCACTTCGTGAACCTCTTGCACACCGTTTTTCTGGCCGCGCTCGAACTCGCTGGGCTTCATGCGCCTGGAGGCATTGCTCACATCCGGGGTATTCAGGCCCACGCCCTCGGTGAACAGCTTATAGCCGCCACCTGAGCCTGTGGACTCAATCACCGGAGTGGGGTACTGGGTGGTAGCTCCGAACTCCTCGGTCACATAGCTGGCAAAGGGATACACTGTGCTGGAGCCCACAATCCTGATCTCATCCCTGGCCTGAGCCGGCAGCGCCAGCAGCAAAACTGCCATCAAAAGCCCCAGGTTTAGAATAATGCGCCTCATCTTGATAACCTCCTGTTTTTCAGATTAATTTACATGAATGCCTTAACCTATACAGGTAATATACAGCCGCAAGTTTCCAGGTAAGTCACATGGAGGTTACAATCCTGTTAAATCTTTTCTTTTTGGAGTCTGTAGCCAAACCCTCGCACAGTCTGGATCAGCGCGGAATAAGGCCCCAGCTTGTGCCGCAAACGATGCATATGGGTATCCACAGTACGGGCGTAGCCCACGAACTCATAGCCCCAGACCTGATCCAGGAGCTGCTCCCTGGTTAATACCCTGCCTGCAGCCCTGATCAACACCCGCAGCATATTGAATTCTGTTGCTGTCAGCTCTATTTCCCGGTCATCCAAAAAAACTTGATAGCTGTCAAATGCAACCCGCAGCCCCTGGGCTTGCCAGGTGTTTTCTTCTTCATTTCTGTTTTTCCCTCCCCTGCGCAAAATGGCCTGCACCCGGAGCATAAGCTCCCTGGGACTGAAAGGCTTGACCACATAATCGTCAGCTCCGGTCTCAAAGCCTAAGACCCGGTCCTGTTCTTCGCCTTTAGCAGTCAACAAAAGCACTGCAGTTTGCTTTCCTCCTGGCAGGGATCTGATCTGCCTGCAGACCTCAAGTCCGCTCTTATTAGGGAGCATGATGTCTAGTATCACCAGATCCGGCCTTAGCTCCTGGAATAGCTTCAGCCCGCTCTCCCCGTCCTTGGCAGTATAAGACTCATATCCCTGGCTTTGCAGATTGAAGTGCAAAAGATTCAGGATGTCCTGCTCATCTTCTACAATCAATATTTTAGGTGCTTTCATGTTTTGCATTAGCATGTTTTTCCAGTTTCATCTTTCTGTATCTGCCTGCTTATCAATTTCTGGACATTGTAATATAAATTAGCACTGCAGGGGGTGAAGAGCAAGCTTTGCAGCATGTTGAAGTCCAAATATAGTGGTATTTGGTTACAGTTGGATCACAAACAAGTGAATTTCTGTTTACAAAAATCAGAGGCCCCCATGGCAAGAGTGCAGTTGGCAGGTCCAGAATATTGAGCCAAATCCAGCCTGGATCTGGCCTAGGGCTAAGACTGTTCAAGAACCGATTATACTGGAGACTGACCTTTAAATTTTCCAAACTACAAGGTCTTATAGGTAATTCCAGTTTGTATGTGTTCCAAAGTCAGCCTGCGCGTCAGTGCTAAAGTGAGTTCATTAGAGAAGGTCCATAGAGAGCAGATTCACCCTAGTAATGCAGTAAATAGCCCTTGACCTGGCGGACACAAATGTAATATTAGTAAACAAGAAGATAATTACAGAGTAAAGATGTATGAAATCATGATCGACAAGTATAATTTCTGTTCATGTGCTGGTCCTTGGCTAAAAAATTGTTAAATCTGTATAGCTATAATAATTAACTGCTTTTTTTATATTTAATAACTTTTTAGATTAAACAAAGAAAGGAGGAGACTTATGGAAAAATGGGAATGCACTCAATGTGGATTTGTTTATGATCCTGAGAATGGTGATCCGAGTCAAGGCGTAAAACCCAAAACAAAATATAGTGACCTTCCTGATGATTGGCAATGCCCACGTTGCCAGGCGCCTAAAGATCAATTTGAGGAAGTCTAGAGCATTATCGCATTTTTGATTATCTTAGACTGGAAGAAATAACAAAAAAAGCCCCGTTCGGGGCTTTTTTTGTTTAGGATTTGATTTGCCTTTCAGCAAGCAACATAGAGCAATTTCAGGTCTTCAGATAAGAAAAGGGTTAATATTTTGACTATGAATATGTATCAGTTACACGCAGCAGCATTAGATGAGTGGGTTGTAATAAGCGCCTTTCATGATGCAAAAACGTATGGTCAGGTCCCCGACAATCCCACAGGCTATAGCAATAAGATAGATTATTTTAGGAATAGCTCCTTCAGCTCCGAGGAAGCTAAAAAGCACAACGATAAACGGAATGATCAAGCCAATGAAGACCACGCCCACATAGAAATACTTGGCAAGATCTCCCATTAAAAATCTCTTCACAGAAGCCTTGCCTGTATTTGATCCAGACCAGACAGTGGTCAGGTAGAGGATGACTATTAAGGCAAAGGTAGGCATTAAAAACCTGACCCAGGTTTCGATCTGTTCTATAGGCAGCCCGGCAATAATCTTTACTCCCAATAGAATTTCAGCGCCGCCCCACAGTGCAGCTATCACAAAGGCAAAGGGCAGCAGCCCTGTGTTCCAAAGGGGTATGCCATTGGAAAAGGACAAGACCATTCCAGCATAAACTGCGACCACAAGGCAGATTATAGCCATAATGAAATCCAGAAATCCTGAACTGGTTCCTGCTGCATATACAATGATATTGATCAGCCCGAATAAGCCGAATAGGCTGACAAAGGTAAATCCCCTGGATATCCAGGAGTTTTGAAATTTTTTAACTGCTCCGAACAGCCTTTCAGGGTGACCTGTATGCAGCAAGAAAGATGTACAGCCCAGAACCATGCAAATGATCCAGCCGATGATCATGCCGGCCAGGCTGTTATAAAGCATGGAAAAAAAATACACACCAGCGCCCAGCTCAGTCAAAAACAGGGCCAGCCAGATAAATTTGCCCCCTTCGTCGATCCATTCGTGCTGCGGAGTATAATCAGACATGAAGCTCCAGGGCTCTGATACAAGATGGGCGTGAAGCTGCTTTTTTCTTTTTTCCGCAGGAGAGGTGGCCACATAAGAATATACTTTGGAAGCGAACAGTTTATTCCATATTTCAAAAAGTTTGTTTAACATAACCGCTGAATCCTCCTGATTTAACACATTTAATATAGATTCACAGCCAGATGGATATCTGCATATATTGAGAACGGCATATCTGTGTTTTGTTGTCTAGCGCCTGCAAAACTAGCATTTGCAGGCGCTAGTATGAGCACAATAGAAGCTAGGCAGCCTTAAAAGTAGAATATTGACGGTTCAGTGCCAAATTCAGGATGCAGGGGCTGGGCTTTATGCCCGGCAATAAGCCTGGAGACATCACTTTCAGGGTCGTCCAGATCACCAAAGGTGATTGTTTTTGTAGGACATCCGTTAACACAGGCCGGAGTGGCCCCTCTGTCCACACCTGGCGTGAGCCCTTTCTTCAGGCCTTGATCAATAGTTTCTACACAAAAATGGCACTTGTAAACTACATTATTTTGCAATGGGCTCAGCTTGTCCCGCATTTTTTCCCAGTCTGTAAGGCCCTGGTCTGGGAACCATTCAGTTGGCTCCTCCAGATAAGAACGGGCCTGATACGGACAAGCCATCATGCAATACCTGCATCCGATACAGACATCAGGATCAACCACTACTATACCATCCTCCCTTTTGAACGTAGCCCCTGTAGGGCAGGCTTCCACACAGCGGGGGTCATTGCAGTGATTGCATTGGATGGGCATCCAGATCCTGGTTGCCTTTGCACCATGCGCAGGAGGTTTGGTTTCTTTGTTTAAAATTCTGCGAAATAAAATATCCGGCGGCAATATGTTTTTTGCTATGCAACTGGCCACGCAACCACCACATGCGATGCATCTTTCGAGATTATATACCATTCCATATCTCATGAAAACATTGCCTCCTTTGCTTTTTCAAATCCAACCTCATCCAGGACCTGCTTCAACTCTTTGCCTTGCACTTTGTAGATCTTGACCCGGGCGGAATCTTCAAATGATCCTGTCAGAGAGCAAAAATTGTGTGCATTGCCCCTTAGCACTTCATTATAGGGCACGCCTTTGTTTTGCCCAATTGGCCTGCCTTTAGCCCAGGTGCCCAGGCCAACTGCACCAATACAGTGCGGATGGATCAGCCAGGTCAACTTGACCCGGCCTGGAGCTTTGTCCCCAGCATGGTTTTCCGCCACGATCCAGTCACCGTCCTGAATGCCTTTTTGTTCAGCCATGTCATAGTGCATGATCCAGTTATAGGTGTATGGATTGTTTTGACTCATGATATCAACCCAGGGGTTCTGGGAGCTGGTAGCGTGGGCGTGCAACGGGTCTCTGTGGGTTACAGTGATCAAATTGTAGTCAGAGTCTTTCCAATTGGTTGGCTCTCCAGGTTTGGGTTCGTACATCAGTGGCCGAAAATAAGAGGGTTCTGCTACCCAATGCCGCATGTCGATATCCCAATCCAGTTCTTTGGCCTTTTTCTCCAGGTTGGGCTTGGTATGCAGGTGATGCTCATAATAGACAGGGACTCTAGCCTTGATATGGTATCTCCAATAACACTCTTCAGGTCTTTTTTTCCAGGTTCTGAAGCCATGCTCCATAAACCAGTTTAGATCCCGGTGCATATGATACTGCAATCCCCTGTCCACTATATCAATCCATTGGATATTCTCGTCAGGAGCAACAATAGGCCATTTTTTCCTCTTAGAGTCCTTACGTTCACCGAGGTCTTTAGCGCCTTCCTGTTCCCATTTGGACTCCCGGACCGCAAAATAGGTATCTATCCATTGATTGAAGATATGCCTGAAGCCAAGCCTTTCTGCCAGGTCAAGATAGATATCCATGCCGTCCCTGCGTTCATACTTAGGCGGCACTACAGGCATCCTGACGTGCCAGGTCCAATCGTCCATGCCGATGGGATAACTGAAAAAGAAACCCAGTGAAGACCAGAGTTCACAGCTTTCATAGTTATGGCATTCCGGCAGGACTATATCTGCAAAGGCTTCAACTGTATCGTTGATGGTGGTGGTAATGAACCAGACAAACTTCATTTTTTGCAGGAAACTGGCGGCGACACTTCTGTTGCCCAGGTTTCTGACTACATTGCCCCCATAAGAGGCAAATATCTCAGGTTCATAAGGACGTCCGGCCTTGGTCCAGATTTTATCCCAATCCTCGCAATATGGATAGGGACTAAACGTTGCATCCGCCAGAAGATCCAGCAGGCTGGCAAATTTTGGGCCCTCCATATTTACATCCCTGGGGGGCCAGGGAGTTCTGGTGTGCCAGACTGCAGGAGTAATCATGCCATCGGTTGTTCCGTACGGGGAGAATCTAGGTCTTCCTGTCTCAGGATGCCCCAAGGAGCGAACAGTGCCTTCACCAAGGATTCCGCCAGCCACATCCTGGTTGCCCAGCAGGGAATTGATCAGGTACATAGTGGCATGCTGATGGAATCCGTTTTGATGGCCTTGAGATCCCTTGTAGGCACAAAGACCTGCTGGACGATAGGGGACTTCCACGCCATCGATGTTGATCGTGCTGCCGATTTTGGCTTCTTTGACCAACTTATAAGCTATTTCCCGGATCTTCTTTGCAGGGACATCGCTTTCCTGGGATGCCCTTTCAGGCGTCCATTCTTTGACATGTTCCTTAATCAGTTCAAAGCTGGGCTTCACTTTTTTCTTGTTATAGGTGAATTCGCCTTCCAGTGCGGGCTGTGTCAGGGTCTTATCATGATAGGCCTTAAATGTTTGATCTTGTTCATCATAAAGCAGGTTAAAGCCGTCATCATCCCTGACAAATTGGCCTGTTTTGGCATCAACCAGGTAAGGGGCATTGGTCTTATGCCTGATAAAGATATCGTCAAATTTGCCGATTTCATGGATAATAATATTGGCAATGGCCAGGAAGACTGCAGAATCTGTTCCCGGCAGGACAGGGATCCATTCTTTGGATTTTGCTGCTGAATTCACATAGCCCAAAGGATCCATGCACCAGGTCTCCTGGCCCCTGGCCCTGGCATCGGCAAACTGTCTAGCAGAAGTCATGGCAATACGTCCGCCGCCCATGCCTTCATTGCCCCCGCAACGCAGCAAGAAATTATTATACCTGTAGTCAGGCAAAATATCCCAGCTGGCATGCACCAAGGCGCCCAGGTGATGGGCTACTGCTCCGCATTGACTGCCAGGTCCGCCCAGGCACATATTGGGAGATCCGTAACAGGTGAAAAATCCCCCTGTGGACTGGGTGGCCTTCAAACCGGTGCCATGGCCGGGTGTAAAGGCCCAGACCACTTTCATGGGGTTTTCTTCCCTGACTTTTTTCATTTTCTCGGCAATGGTATCCAGGGCTTCTTCCCAGGAGATACGCTCCCATTTGGGGTCTTCGCCCAGCCCTTTCTTCCCGGTGCGCTTCAAAGGATAGTTGACCCGGTTGGGGTCATGGTAATCCAGAACAGTGGCCACGCCTTTTCCGCAGGCGCCCCCGTGGCCTCCCAGGTCGCTGTCAGGTACGGTCTGCAAATCAACTGGCACTCCGTCTACAACTCGAACCATGGCGGAACAGTGACCATAACAGCCAGCGCATATTGTGTAAGCCCAGTAATCTTTTTTCCCTCCTCGGTCAAAAATTTGGTAGCGTTCTCGCTCTTCTTTTAGCTTTTGATACATAAAAACGTTCCTCCTTACCTTATGTCTTTAGGTTAGTGAAACAGTTGACATTGATATACATTATTGGTTCAAGGCTGCTAAGGCCTTGATGGAATTATATCTTTTAGTGACCTGTCTTTGTACTTCTTCAATATCTTGCTCAGTTAAATGCCTATACTTGCCCAGCAGGCTCAAGTAATCGGTTATTGGGGCCTTTTTTTTGGGTTCGTAGGTCATTTTCAACTCACCGTATTCGGATTCCCAAAGAGGGAAATAGTTAGAATCAACTGCTTTTTGGGCTACCTCTATAGTCTTGCTGGTCGGGAACCGCCAGCCAGTTACACACGGACAATACAGATGGATATAAGCCATGCCATGCTGGATGGCTTGTTTGGCTTTTAATAGTTTCTGCACATAGTCTTCCAAATGGGAAACACTGGCTGTGGCTGTATATGCTATGTTGTGCATGGCCATTACTAAAGGTAAGTATTTGGCTTCTTTGGATTTGCCTCTGCCCATTTCTCCCACTGGAGTGGTGGATGTCCAGCTCATATATGGGGTAGAACTGCTTCTTTGCATTCCAGTGTTCATATAGCCTTCATTGTCTAAGCAGAGAAATATGATCTTTTCACCTCTTTCTGCAGCTCCTGAAAGGGACTGAAAGCCAACATCACCAGCGGCCCCATCTCCGGCTATAACAATGGGCACTGACTTTTTGCCCAGTTTCTGGTTCACTCGGGCTAAGCCTGAGGCCATGGCTGCAATATTGGTCATGGCTCCCATCATCCAGGGCAGGCTTGTATAAGAGCCTTGGTTATTGCCCATAAACATAAGGATGCTGCAGCCCGGCACTCCGAACAATACGGCATCTTGGCCAATGGTGCGCAAAAGATGCCTGATGCCCAATTCTTCTGCACATCCCTGACAGGCAATTATCCCGTGAGAGAGCCTGTCTTCTCCTAATTTCTCATATACCCGGCGAGCTTTAGGGAATTTAAAAAGCTCGTGCTTAGTACTCATTAAAATATCCTCCTTGGCTTTTGCTTTGACCTACGCTTGTCTGGTCCCAATTAGTATTGGCCATGATGTTATTCCAAGGCCAACCAGGTGATTTCAGGCAAGGATTTGCCCTGGACCAGAGTAGAGGTCTCATCTATAATTCTTTCTATTTGCGGTATGGTGATATCATGGCCTCCCAGGCCGGATATATAATCAACAATAGGGATATTCAGGTCCTGGCCATAGAGGGCGCTTCTCAATTCCCTGTAAAGATGGCCTCCTTTCCAGCCAAAGGCCACGCTTCTATCCAAAACACTGGCCGCTTTTTTGCCTTGCAGCGCCTTGGCCAGCTTTTCCTGGGGAAAGGGCCTGAAAAGGCGAACTTTGATTAGGCCCACCTTAAGGCCTTGGGCCCTTTTCTTGTCCACAACCACTTTTGCGGTGCCTGTATGGCTGCCCATACAGATCAGGACAAACTCGGCATCCTCTGTTTTGTATTCTTCTATTTGCCCCCCATAGCTGCGGCCAAACACATCAGCAAATTCCTGATCAATCTGGTCGATCTTGTCCTTGACCATTTCCATGGCAGATTGCTGTGTATATCTCAGTTCAGCCATTTCCTGGTCAGTGCTGCAATAGATGCAGGTGAATTTATTAGAATCAGAATCAAGCTGGGTCCGGGGCCTTTTGGGCAAGAATTTGCGCACAGTCTGCTTGGAGGGGATCTGGATGGGCTCCCTTAAATAAGAGAGATAAAACCCATCATAGCAGACATCCACAGGTAAGAGTATATCCGGATCTTCAGCTAATTTATAGGCCATGATTATGGTATCTAGTGTCTCCTGGCAGTCTTCCACATGTAGATGTATCCAGCCTGTTTCTATGACCGACATGATGTCTTGATGGCTGCAGGCAACTGTATTCGGCGGCAATAATTCTCTATTGGAATTGACCATGACCACTGGTACTCTATATAAAGGGGCCATGATATAAGTATCAAACATGAAGAATAGGCCCATGGAGGAAGTAGAGCTGAATGTTCTTGCGCCAGCAGCAGAAGCCGCTACCACAGAGGCCATGGCAGAAATCTCTCCTTCGGCCTCTAATATCTCAGCATCCAACAGACCATCAGCTTTGAATTTTGTGAGGTCTTCCACCACTGAAGTCTGAGGTGTTATTGGGTAAATGCCTATGAAATCAGGCTCGCTGACTAAAGCACCGTATGCGGCGCTTTTGTTTCCGCTACATACTTCTATTTTGCTGTTATTAAGTAACATATCCATATTAACTATTCCTCCGCAGTCATTGTAATAGCTGTTACTGGGCAGACCTCTGAACAAATCCCGCAGCCTTTACAGTATTGAAGGTCAACAACAAATTGTTCATCCTCGATGCAAAAGCACCCAGGCGGGCAATAAAGATAGCACCAGCCACAGTTAACGCATGTCTCCTTATTTACTATTGGCCTGTGGGTTCTCCATTCTCCTGTGGCCAGCTCCAGAAGAGTATCCACATCTCCCCAGGGGCCTTCATATTTTAAAACTCTTTCCATAATTCTTAGCCTCCATTGACTTGACTAGTCGTATTCAATAATGCGGGTTTCATGGAAGCCTCTTTCCAGGCTTCGCTTATTCTTAGCCAATATCTTTTCAGAAAAATAGTTTGCTAAAATGTTGGAGATGCTGTCCAGCTGCAGCCACTTGGTGGTAGCGGCCAGGGAGCCTAAAATACAGGTGTTAATAGCTGGCATGCCAATTTCTTCAATGGCAATAGTTGTTGCATCCACTATGCCTAGCTTTTTAATATTGGGATGCAGCTTTTGTTCAGGTAGTTTGGCAATATTGGCTACCAAAATCCCATCTTTTTTAAAGCCTAGATATACATTGGGCGAGTGCAATTGGTGCGTATCCAGCACAATCAAGCAGTCTGGTTCGTAAATCATGGTCTTTTCTTTTATGGGTTGATCTGAAAAACGCGCAAAGCTGGTTACAGGGGCTCCGCGACGTTCAAAGCCAAACATGGGAAAACCACAACTGTATTTTCCTTCTTCTGAAAACGCAGAGACCAGCATGGCGGAGGCAATTGCAGCGCCTTGACCGCCTCTGCCGTGTAAACGAATTTCCATACTCAACCTCTCCTTTTTCTATACAATGTTTTATAGTACCAGTTCCTGGGTTTAAGGTTTGAACAGTGCAGCTGTTCTCTCTTTAACTTTAATTTTTTACGTGCCAACTAAGGGCATGCTGCTTAATGGGCAAAGAGCCTTAAGAGAGTTGAACATTTTCCGGCACATCAATTACTATGTTCTTGGGATAAATGCAATCATCAGCGGTTTTTGACTAAATCCTTTAAACTTAACAGGTTATGGCATCACATAATAGCTGGAATATAACTACATTTTTAACTCTTTGAAAATAAGCGATTATTTTTTTAAAGTTTGTGCAAATAAGTCCAAGCATCAGTCTTCAGCCTGTATGGGCTGATAAGAAACCATGGCCATAAGCCCAATAGCCAGTAGAGACAACAGCAGGTTAATGACAAAAGCCAGGTGATAACTGAAAGTCAGGTCGTAGAGCAGGCCGCTGACCCAATGGGCCAATATTGCTCCAAGGCCATAAAATGGTGTCCAGGCGCCAATAATAGTGCCCATGAGCTCCTTGGGGAAGTAATCTCCAGCGCATGCTCCGTAGATAGGGAAGGTCACCCCGTAAAAGACAGCCATCATTCCGACTAGGATAAAGAGTATTGCTGCAGAGTTTGCCACCAATACTATACCTGCTATAGAAATGGCTATGCAGGTATTGGAGATGATGATCGTCTTCTTGCGACCCCAGATGTCGGACATGGGCAAAATGGTCAAGACGCCGGCAATTTGACTTAATCCATGTACAGTGGCCAGCAGGCTGGCTGTAGCAATGGGTATCAGTAAATCCTGTTCAGCATAATCCACCATAAAAGTGGTAATGCCATACAAGCTATAAGCAATACAAAAGTAGGAAAGTCCAATAAACCAGAAAGCCTGGCTTCTGAAAACTGCAGAAAAAGGTATATGCTTAGCAAGCAATGGCTTGGCAGCAGGTTTGCTTTGTTGATTATTATTTTTTTCACCCCAAGGTGACAGACCCGCCTGTCCTGGATCGCTTCTGAGCAGAACCGCGTTTATCAATACCATGGCTAAGGCTGCGAGGCCCAGAAAATACCAGGCGAAACGCCAGTTGAGATAGGTTATTATCCAGGGAAAAACAGCACCCATGGAGGCGAATCCCAGGCCGTATCCTGCAGATAGCAGCCCCAGAGCCAGTCCTCTGCGTTTTATGGCGAACCAGCGCTGGACAACAGTGATCACAGGGGTCCACATGCCGGTGGCCCCAATCCCGGTTATGGCGAAAAAGATGCTTGCAGTCCAAAGGGATTGGGCTGTAGCCATTAACAGCACCCCCAGCCCTAAAATAAAGGCACAGATGGAGATGACCCGCCTGGCCCCAAAGCGGTCCGTGAGATATCCGGTAAACGGGGTCAAGGCGATATAGGTTAGAAGATAGGCATTATAGATGGAGCCTGCACCTGTTCGGCTGATACCAAGCTCTCTGATCATTTCCGGCAAGACCACCCCATAGCCGAGCCTGACAGAATAATTGATAAAAATATTCACAAAGCAAATAGCCAGGACAACCCAGGCCCAATGCAGAGCAGCATCCGACTTCATAGAGGAAAATCCCCTAAGTTTGAGAGGCGTTGGTCAATATTGATTCAAGCCCCTGGGCCCAAAAGTGCACAAAGTCCCCCTTGGTTTTGAATTGATTTGTGTTGGTTGGCCATTAACCCGAATTTACGGCTGTACTGAGCCAAATATTTTAATCTATCACTGATAAACAATAATTTCAACCGGTTGTAGACGAGAAACCACAAAACACTGTAGTGACCATAAGCAACTTTAATAACCATTAACCTTCTGTTATCATTGGACTTCATCAAAGCTAAAAGTAAACCCGGGTTAATGCTCAAGCCATGTTTTTGGCTACAAGTTCAGCAATATCCTGCGTCTTGATTTGCTCTTCCTTATTCAATTCCTTCAGACCATCTTCGAGCATGGTTAAACAAAACGGGCAGCCCACAGCCAGGTTTTGCACCTCTTGAGCTACAATTTCTTCTGTACGTTCCAGATTGATCCTTTTGCCGATGGTTTCCTCCATCCACATTCTGGCCCCGCCTGCACCACAGCAGAAGCTCTCCTGCCCATGCCTCGGCAGTTCCTGCAGGCCCTCCCGGGCTATGGACTGCAAAATGGACCTGGGCTGCTGGTAAACCGTGTTGTATCGCCCAAGATAACAGGGATCATGGTAGGTCAATGCACCTGATAAGGATTTGTTCAGAGTTATTTTGCCCTCCTGTACTAACTGTTGGATAAACTGAGCGTGATGGATTACTTCATAATTACCGCCCAGTTGAGGATATTCATGTTTGAGGGTGTTCAGGCAATGGGGGCAGGCTGTGATGATTTTTTGCACCTGGTAACTGTTTAAGGTCTCGATGTTTTCCTGGGCCATCATCTGGAACAACATCTCATTACCAGCGCGTCTGGCAAAGTCCCCGGTGCATTTTTCCTCTGTGCCCAGGATGGCAAAGCTGATGCCTGCTTGTTTGAGGACTTTGACCAGGCTGGTGGATACTTTTTTGGTGCGGTCGTCAAATGATCCGGCACAGCCCACCCAGAGCAGGTATTCCACTTCAGGATTCTGGGCCATTGTCTGCACCTCCAGGCCTTCTGCCCAGTCAGCGCGCTTGTCATAACCTATGCCCCAGGGGTTGCCGTTGCGCTCCAGGCCTTTAAAGGCCAGATTCAGCTCTTTGGGGTAGGCTTCCGCCATCAGCATCTGGCCTTGTCTCATGGCGATTATCCGGGGCACTTGTTCTATAGCCACCGGGCAGACTTCTTCGCAGGCCCGGCAGGTGGTGCAGGCCCAGAGGGTATCTGCAGCGATCACATCACCAATGAGCTGCCTGCTGCTTTTGAGTTCAGCCATTTGGGCTTGAATCTGAGCTGTTTGTTCTGGGTCTTTATCCTCTGCAAGATTTGCATTTAACCTGGCCCTTTGGATCAGGTTCTGTGTATTCTCCAGTAATTCATGCTTTAGCTGATCATTGCAATCATGCAAGCTCAGAGGCTTGTCAGTAACATAAGCCGGACAGACATCTTTGCATCTGCCGCACTCAGTGCAGGTATAAAGATCCAGGCCCTGTTTCCAGTTCAGCTGATATATATGGTTCAGACCCAGGGATTCGTCTTCCCAGGCCTGTTCATCTTCCAAATCCAACAGTCTGGGTTTTTCATGGGGGTAGTCCAGGCTCTTTAGAAACACATTGGGCAGGGAAGTGATGACGTGGAAGTGTTTGCCGAAGGGCAGCAGGTTCAGAAACAGCAGCTGGGCAGCTACATGCAACCAGAACATGGCTGTGAGCATGTAAGCTGTAGCCTCTGCACCCAGCCCTGATATCAGGGCTGCAGTCCCTGAGGAAACTGGCGTCCAAAGAAACTC
Source organism: uncultured Desulfohalobiaceae bacterium (assembly GCA_964562725.1). Taxonomy (GTDB): domain Bacteria; phylum Desulfobacterota; class Desulfovibrionia; order Desulfovibrionales; family Desulfothermaceae; genus CAZBUB01. The sequence goes on from CAZLUR010000027.1 coordinate 14,235, forward strand.
AACACCGTACCGGGGATTATTAAAAAAGTCGATGTCCTGGGCTTGGTGCAATATGGCCAGGTTGTGTCTGGCCCCATTATACAGCAGGTCTGAAATCATCAGTATGCCGATCAAAACCAGAATAAGATATGCCTCCCATGTGTTGTGCATCCGCTCAGGCTTGATCACGGCCCGGCGATAGATAGCCAGGAAGACCATCAAGAGCACAATGCCGACCATGATGTCCTTGAGGCCTATATAGAGATAGCCCAAGACAAAATCCTGGCCCAAAAATGGCAGATGGAATCCTTTGACAAAGCCTTGTCCATACAGGGTCAGACTGTGTATTAACAACACGCAGAATCCCCAAAAGATCATGGCGTGCATGAGCCCTGAGGCCCGATCTTGTTTCCTGCCCACCAGCCGCTTTTGAGCAACAGCCAGGATGAGCATGCTTTTCAACCGCTGCTTAATCTGATTGGTGCGCTTTATTGGCTCAAGGGCCTTGAGCAGCAAGATCTTGCGATACATGGTATGTCCGAAAACAGCTAAGGCCGCAATGAGCAAGAAAGCCATCAAAATTGGGTTCATAGCTACCTCATCAAAGATTTGCTTGAAAGCAGTGATCCAGGATTGTTTTCATGAGCACTGTCACTGTCCAGGATGAATGGGCTACAAGCAGCTCTGGGAGCTCTGGGTGCAGTGCGACCCAAAGCCAGGGAATCCAAAAAAAGCAACTGATCCCGGCTAAGAAACCGGTATGACAGGAAAGGCAAAATTAACAAACTGCACTTCTAAATTTTTACGAGAAAGTAATGCACAAGTTACTGCATATACCTTGCATACAAATCATTTGGTTCTGCCCGGGCCAGCTCCCGGGCAGAACACCCAATAGCCCAAGACCAAGAAACCAAAAGGCTAGCTCCTGAACTTTTTTATCTCTTCTCGCAGGATAGGAACTACTTCAAACAGATCTCCCACAATACCATAGTCAGCCACATTGAATATAGGGGCTTCCGGATCTTTGTTCACTGCCACAATGACCTTTGAGCCATACATGCCCGCCAGGTGCTGGATAGCACCAGAAATACCAATGGCCAGATACAGGCTTGGGGCTACGATTTTTCCGGTCTGCCCCACTTGGGCATTATGCGGCATAAAGCCTCCATCCACCATGGCCCGGGAAGAGCCCACAGCAGCCTGCAGGTCTCCGGCCAATTCCCTGACCAGATCCACTCCGGACTGATCCTTGCAGCCCCGGCCCACTGAGACAACGACGTCTGCATCAGCAAGATCAATTTCTCCGGTGGCCTCGGAGACCACTTCCTTGATCACAGCCTTCAAGTCCTGTTCCGGAATATTCAAGCGTACTACATTCTCTGTACCTGTGAGCTCAGCAGCAGCCTCAAATGCCCCTGCCCTGACCACTGCCACCAGTTTCTGGGCATTGATCCCTACCCGCTGCATGACTTTATTGGCAATGGCGGGCCTGACAATCTGCAGCTGATCTCCCTGGAGTTCAACGTCTGTAATATCAGTGGCGCAGGCAGCTTCCAGCTGAGCAGCCACTCTGGGGGCCACAGCTTTGCCTCTTTCAGAAAAACCAAACCAGATCTGATCCGCCCCGAATTGTTGAGCTGCATCCAGGACACAGGAGGCATAAGGACCGGCTGAAAACCATCCCAGGCTGGGATCGTCTGCAATATACTGGGTATCTGAACCTGCTTGGGCCAGTTCCGGGACCAGGGATTCGATGTTGCTGCCAATGGCTGCCACAGCAGCTTCTGCCCCGATTCCTTTGGCTTTTGATAATAGTTCAGCTGTGCTGCGCTTGAGTACACCCTGTTTGATGTCTGCAATTACAAGTATTTTAGCCATAATCTTCTTCCCTTGTCTGAATCCGGTTAGAAAACATTGATTTCAGTGCATGACCTCTGGGCATTGCTTATAAGACCTTGGCTTCGTTGGCCAGCAGGTTGACGACCTGAGCAGTGATCTCAGCTGGATCACCTTCAAATTTCTGTCCTCCCTTGCGTTTTTGGGAAGGCATGAACTCCACTACTTTGGATTTGGGATCGTTTAGTGCAATTTCATCCAGAGAGGTGCCAATCCCTGCCAGATCCTTTTGCTCAATGGTCTTCTTCTTGGCCATCATTATGCCCCGCATGGAAGGCAGCCTGGGTTCATTAATGCTGACATCCACAGTGATTACTGCAGGCAGTTCCAGTTCAACGAGCTCGGTGCCTTCATCCCCCAGCCGGGAAACCTTGATATGCTTTTCATCCTGTACCTCGAGGCCAATCACGTTGCTTACACAGGGCAGGCCGAGATATTCAGCCAGCATGATTCCGCATTGGGCGTTGTCTGTATCCTGGGCCTGCTTGCCAGTGATTATCAGGTCGTAATCTCCAGCCTCACAGAATTTTTGCAAGATCCTGGCCCAGACCGAGGAGTCAATAATGGATGCATCCGCCTTATCCAGGGCAGGTTCAGTGATATGCACCCCTCTTTCAATGCCCATGGCGTAACATCTGCGGATGACATCGCTGTTGTCTCCCCCGCCGATGCTGACCAGGGTTGTTTCTGCGCCATGGTTTTCTTTGAGCTGCACCGAGGTCTCCACTGCGCTCTCATCCCAGGCGTTGATCACATATTGCAGGCCCTGTTCTACAATGGCACCATCCTGGACGTGTATGTTCAATTCCACATCAACTACTTTTTTGACTGTAGTTAAAATTTTCAAGGTGACCTCCTAATTATTTTGCTCTGGTCTCATTTTGGATTAGACTGGGCACATCCAGCCGGGAGTCTATTGTCTCTTGATGCGGTTTGCGCCGCAAGCAATAATCAACTCGGACTCTTTTCCCTTGTCAGTAAAGGCAATGGTTATGTTCAAGGCCTGTCCCATCTCCACAGCCAAGGCGGTTGGCCGTGATTTGCTGATCATCACAGGCAGCTTGGCCCTGGCTGCTTTTTGCACCAGTTCATAGCTTATTCTGGAAGACAGCACCAGGATGCCGGCCTTAATCAGTTGTTTGTGCATAAAGGCCTTGCCCACTGCTTTATCCAGGGCGTTGTGCCGGCCTACATCCTCGGCAAAAGACAGCATCTGGGCCTGGAGATCACAGAGCATAGCCGCGTGAGCGCCCCTGGTGCGGGGGTAAAATTGCTGGGTTGCAAAGAGCTGGCCCAGGCTGTGCATTATATTCTTGATATTGATCTGCAGGTCATTTTCTATTGGGGTCACTGCTTGACAGAGGTCCTGGAGCATCTCTTTGCCGCAAATACCGCAGCTGGTCTGGCTGACAAAGCCCCTTCTGTTTAAAAGTTCCTCAACCTTGGCCTGTCTTTCAGGTTCTAACCTGACATCAATAACATTAGGATCCAGTTCCTGACAATAACCAATGCTTGAGAAATCATCCGGTGAATCCACAAGTCCTTCCCCAAGGCAGAATCCAGCTGCGTGGGACAATTCCTGCCCCGGGGTGCGCATCACCACTGAATATGCTTGATCCTGAATGCGTATCAAAAGAGGTTCCTCTTGGATAAGCTCCAGGGACCCCTTCTGGTGCTGCTGGTCTATGCAGCGTATGACCTGATAAGTTTGGTTACTTTTTTCTGTAGCCTTCAATATACCTATCCTTCTGGCCCGGAGGCAGAAGCAGATGAGGGGAAATACAGGGCCTGGGTCAACATATAGGCAGCCTGCAAGGCTTCAGTAGGGCAGAGCGCAAAGCATTCCTTGCAGTCCCAGCATTCTTTAAAGGCGATTTCCGGAATGAAGCTGATTTCTTTCCTGATGCCCCTGTCCACAAAGCCTACTGCATGCTTTTTCTTGACTTCGGCGCAATATCTGACACACAGGCCGCAATGGATGCAAAATGAGGTCTCTTTTTCAAAGCGCTCTTTGTCTGCACCATACTCTGCAGCCAGTTCCTGGAGGGTAAAGGATTCAGGGGCATGGGCCAAGAGCAATTCCAGGATCATTTTACGGATCTTGTCCACCTTTGCAGATCTGGTGCTGACCACCAGGTTTTCATGTACCGGATATACACAGGCCACTACATAGTTGGTCCGGCCGCTGCTTTCTATTTCTACTGTGCACAACCGGCAGCCCCCAAATGGTTCCAGTTTCTCGTGGTGACAGAGGGTGGGGATATATATGCCAGCGCTCTGGGCTGCCTCAAGCACAGTCATCCCTGGCCTGGCTTGGACCTGTTTGCCGTCAATCTGTAAAAGGATTTCACTCATTTTTCTGCGCTCTTTTTTTTATGATTCTATTTTCTTCAGGGATAGGATCTGGCACAGGCTCTCCAGAAATTTTCCGCACCGCATCAAAACGCGAGGGGCAAACTTCAAAGCAGGTTCCGCATTTGGTGCACTTGTCCTGATCAATAACATGGATAGTCTTCTTGCCGCCAAGTATTGCGTCTGCAGGGCATTTTTTGAGGCATATCATACAGGCCTGGCACTTTTCCGGATCAATATAATATGAGATCAATTCCTTGCAGTACAAGGCAGGGCATTTTTTCTCATTGATGTGGGCTTCATACTCAGCCCTGAAATAGCGCAATGTGCTTAAAAATGGATTCGGAGCGCTCTTGCCCAACGCACAAAGGGCTGCGTCAATAGCTGTCTCTGATAATTCCTCCAGAAGCTGGATATCCCCTTCCCGGCCTTGGCCCTGGGTGATCCTGGTCAGGATTTTGAGCATCTGCCGCAGGCCTTCCCTGCAGGGCACACATTTCCCACAGGATTCATCAGTAAGAAAATCAATGAAGTACCTGGCTACATCCACCATGCAGGTATCTTCGTCCATGACGATCATACCCCCTGAGCCCATCATGGACCCGGCCTTGGAGAGCTCGTCAAAGCCTACTTCCAGGTCCAGCATTTCCTCTGGGATACATCCTCCTGATGGTCCACCGGTTTGCACAGCCTTAAACTTCTTGCCTGCAGGGATGCCCCCGCCGATCTTGAAGATAATATCCCGCAGAGTCATGCCCATGGGCGCTTCCACCAGTCCGGTATTGTTGATCTTGCCCACCAGGGAGAATATCTTGGTGCCTTTGCTGCCTTCAGTGCCGTATTGGGTAAACCAATCCGCTCCATTATTGATAATCAGGGGTACATTGGCCCAGGTCTCCACGTTGTTCAACACGCTGGGTCTCTCCCAGAGCCCTTTGATGTTGGAGCGGATATATTTGGGCCTGGGCTCGCCCACTCTGCCTTCCAGGGCAGTCATCAAGGCAGTGGATTCTCCGCAGACAAAAGCTCCAGCACCCTGGTGCACAGTGACTGTGAAATCGAATCCCGAGCCCACGATGTTGCTGCCCAGAAAGCCGTACTCTTCAGCCTGTTTGATGGCCAGGCTGATATTCTGGACAGCCAATGGATATTCCTGCCTGACGTATACAAAGCCCTGCTTTGCACCAATGGCATAAGCTCCGATTATCAAACCTTCCAGGATGGAGTGCGGATTGCCCTCCAGCAGGGCGCGATCCATAAAAGCCCCGGGGTCCCCCTCATCAGCATTAACGATGACATACTTGACTTCATCTGGGGCATTCCTGGAGCCTTCCCATTTCCTGCCTGCAGGAAACCCTCCGCCGCCTCTGCCTCTCAGGTTGGATTTTTTGATCTCTGCGATTACCTGTTTTGGGTCCATTCTGGACAGGGCCTTGGCCAAGGCACTGTAGCCGCCAATGGCCAGATAATCATCAATACTTTTAAAATCTATTTTTATATTATTGCTGAGCAGGATACGCTCTTGGTGTTTGTAAAACGGAATCTCAGTTTCATAAGATGCTTTTTGCTCTGTAGCAGGGTCTGTATAGAGCAGGCGCTCTACAATTTTATTTCCCCGGATGCTCTGGGTGACTATCTCGGGTACATCTTCTGGGGTGACCTGCAGATAGCAGATCCCTTGGGGGTAGATGACTACAATCGGTCCTTTTTCACAAAAACCTGGACAGCCAGTCCCTTTGGTGCTTACTTCTGCAGCCAGTCCCTGTTTTTCGATCTCGGATTTAAAGGCTGCAATGACTTCGCTGGCACCAGAGGCAATACAACCAGCGCCGGCACAGACTGAAATGCTGGGTTTTTGCGGATCTATACTGGAGACAATATCCTGTCTGACTCGCTCTAATTCATCAAAGGAACTTATCCTAAGCATAGTATTACCTTACTCATAATTTTTTAAGACTTGACCAGCCTTGGAGGGGGCTATGTTCCCGTGGGTTTTGCCGTTTATTTCCAGTACTGGGCCTAAAGCGCAGCAGCCCAGACAATTCACAGTCTCCAAGCTGAACTTCAGATCCAGATCAGTCTCACCAGGCCCAATCCCGGTCAGATCCTGCACTGTATCCAGTACACGCTGGGCCCCGCGCACATGGCAGGCAGTGCCCATGCAGACATGGACTTCATGGCGGCCCTTGGGAACCAGGCTAAAGGCCTTATAGAATGTAGCGATATGCTGAATGCGGGTCAGCGGGATTTGTAATCTCTGGCTGATCCGGGTTAAGGCCTCTTTGGGCAACCAGTGCTTTTCAGCCTGGATTTCCAGGAGAATCTGAATCAATGAGCTGGCTTGACCTTGGTGTTTGTCAATTATCTGATCTACTTTTTCAAGCTCCATATTCTATTCCCTTTGCTAGGCGTAATTCTGTGCCGGATCTGCATCAGGCCATGGCATAGCGCATACTGTGTATATCATACCTGACCAGGCCTTGCTTGGCAGACTCTTTCATGTGTCTGGAGGTCTGGGAAGGATTCAAACCCAGTCTTTTAGAAATCTCAGCAGTGGATTGAGGTTTTTCCCGCAGCAAAAGCATGATCTGACTCATTGCCAGTTTGTCAGCAATCAACTCTTCAAATATTTGGTCTACCTGATCGCTTTGGAAAAAGTCATGATATTCTTCTGCATTGCTGCCATGCGCCTTCAGGCTTTGCCATTCCACAAGCTTTACATAGGGCACCAGTTGATGGACTGCTTGCAGTTTAAGCTGCAGCTTATTTTTATCCAGCCCCTCACTTTGGCCAAGAGGGCCCAGCTCTCTTATCTTTTTGCTGAATTTATTGATGACCTGCACAAAAAGATGCCCCTCACCGCCGGACATGAACTCGATGTCTAGTCTTTGCGGATCAAGCCCGATATGGGCCATGATTTTTTGGGTCAGCAAAACCATATTCAGGGCATCATAATTGCCATGGGTGACATAATTGCATTCATTAAGGCGGCAGGCGCCTATAAATACGCCATCCATCCCCTTCATCAAGGCCCTGAGCACAAACTTCAGGTCCACTCTGCCGGAACACATGACGCGCACCAGCCTGGCATCACTTGCATATTGTAGTCTGGAAACTCCAGCTAAATCAGCAGCGCCATAAGCTCACCAATGGCAGACAAAACCTATGACTCTGGGCTTGAAACTCAGTTCAGAACTCATGCTTTGATTCCCCTTTTTGCAAGATCTCCCTGGTTTTTTATAAGAATTTACTAGACATCAACCACTGCTGCATCAAGCTGTTGCTGTAGGTCCTGTTCTGAACCTGCAGCATCAATTTGGCTCAAGAGTTCATCATCGGTAAAGTGTTTTAAGGATATAGCCCCTGTGGGGCACTTGGCATTACACAGGCCGTCTCCTTTACAAATAACAGGATTGACTGAGGCTTTTTTGCCTTGCTGGGTTTGCCTGAACTCAATAGCCCCATAGTTACAGGCTGCAATGCATGCCCCGCAAGCCACACAAGCATCCTCCTGGACTTCGCACACAGAACCGGAGGCAGTGACAATTTCATGGGAAAGCATGGTCAATGCCCGGCCGGCTGCTGCATAAGCCTGGCTGACCGCTTCTGATAGATGCTTGGGATAATGTGCTGTTCCGCAGAGATAGACTCCTTCTGCAGCGAACTCCACAGGTCTTAATTTGACATGGGCTTCCTTAAAAAACTGATCCGGACCCAGAGGCACTTTGAAAAATTGGGCCAGCCGGCTGTTGTCAGCCGGAGGTACAACTGCTGCAGCCAAAGACAGGTAGTCCGCGTCCAGGGCAAGCTTCTGGCCCAGTATCGGATCAGGTACGCTGACTCGCAGCATGCTTTTGCCGCCTTCATTGACAGCCTCCACCTCTGGTCTGGTTTCTGGGTCCCATCGAATAAACCTGACTTCCTTATCAGCTGCCTCGCGGTAAAAATCCTCTTTCAGGCCATACGTGCGCATATCCCGAAACAGGATATAAATATCCATATTCGGGTTGACTTCCTTCAGCTTCAAGGCGTTCTTTACAGCATGGCTGCAACAGACTCGGGCACAATAGTTCCTGTCTTCTTGTCTGCAGCCCACACACTGGATCATGACCAGACTTTCTGCTTGGGACAGATTTTGATCTCCCTGGGCGATCAGCTCCTCAAGCTCCAGATGGGTCAAGACCTGGTCGCTTTCTGCATAAAGGTATTCTGTGGGCTGATATTCATCAGCGCCAATAGCCAGGACAGCTACTCCATGTTTGACCTCTTTTTGCCTGTCCGGGGTTTGCAGCGTAGTGACAAAATTGCCCACATAACCGGCTACATTGGTAATCTTGGCCTGGTGCTCCACATGGATTAAAGGCTGCTGGTAGACCTGGTGCACTAGATCCTGGACATAGGCCTGCACATCAAGGCCCTCCAGGGTGTAATGCAGCCTGCGGGCCATGCCTCCCAGCTCGGCTTCCTTTTCAATCAGGTATACCTCGTGTCCCTGCTTGGCTATAGACAGCGCACAGGTCATGCCGGCTACGCCCCCGCCGACCACCAGGGCGGTCTTGTGCACAGGCAGATCAATCTCTTTTAAAGGTTCCAGATGACAGGCCCTGGCCACTGACATGCGCACGATATCTTTGGCCTTTTCAGTGGCGTCTTGCGGTTCTTTGGCATGCACCCAGGAATTTTGTTCTCTGATATTGGCCATATCCAGATAATACTGGTTGATGCCGGCTTCCAGCAGGGTGTCCCGGAATAACGGCTCCAGGGTTCTAGGAGTGCAGGCAGCGATGACCACCCGATTCAAATCCTTTTCCTTGGTCATCTCGGTGATTTCATTTGCGGAGTTGGTGGCGCAGGAAAAGAGTTGTTCCTGGGCGTAGGCCACATTGGGCAATGTTTTGGCGTATTCCACCACCGAGGGTACATTGACCACTCTGCCTATATTTGCCCCGCAGTGACAGACAAAAACGCCTATCTTGGGCTCTTGGCCGGAAACATCCCTCTCCGGCGGATAGTGCCTTTCCTTGGCCAGTTTCCAGCGCCGGTAATCCAAAAGCTCGGCGCATTGAGAGCCAGCTCCGCTGGCGGATATGACGGATTCAGGGATATCCATGGGTCCCTGAAAGGCTCCGCTGATAAAAATGCCAGGACGGCTGGTCTGAATTGGATTGCGCAGGTTGGTCTGACAAAAATCATGATCAGTAAGCTGGACACCAAACTTATCCTGCAGTTCCCTATAGCCTGCAGGAGCACTCAGACCTACGGAGAGTACCACTAGGTCGAATTCCTCTTCCTGCACACCTTCTTCATTGGTAGCGTAGCGAATGGTAATATTCTTGCTTTCCGGGATCTCTCGGCCTAAGGAGACATAGCTTCTTATGAAGCGTACGCCGGGCAATTGCTCGGTTTTTTGGAAGTAGGCCTCAAAGTCCTTGCCGTAGGAGCGGATATCGTTATGAAAAATAGTGCATTCAGCATCTGGGCTATGATCTTTGGTCAGGCCTACCTGTTTCTGGGTATAAGTACAGCAGACAGCAGAACAGTAACTGTTGCCACCTTCAATGACCTGCCTGGAGCCTACACACTGAATCCAGGCGATCTTTTGGGGGTGCTTCTTGTCAGAAGGGCGCAGTATTTCGCCTTCGTAGGGGCCGGTGGAAGACAGCAGCCGTTCATAATCCAAACTGGTCAGCACGTTCTGCAGCCGGCCGTAGCCGTAGTCGCCCCTGAGCTGGGGATCAAAGATATCATAGCCCGGGGACAGGATAATGGAGGCCACTTTTATTTCTTCCTGTTCTGCAGTCTGCTCCAGGTCAATGGCGTAATTCTGGCAGACCGCCTCGCAGATCCTGCACTTTTTTTCTTTCAGGTACAGACAGCTTTCGTCAATATATGAGATAAGAGGAATGGCCTGGGCAAAATAGATATGCACGGCTTTATTTTGGGAGATTTCCTGATTGAACGGATCAGGGATTTCCACAGGGCAATATTCTGCACAAATGCCGCAGCCAGTACATTTATCTTCACGAATGTATCTTGGTTTTTTGGTCAGGGTGACTTTAAAGTCACCTGCCTGGCCTTGCACTGTGTCCACTTCTGTATAGGTCATAACCTCTATGTTGGGATGCCGGCCGACCTCGACCAGTTTGGGTGAGAGTATTCACATGGAGCAGTC